>JAGAGD010000023.1 GCA_017627765.1 Prevotella sp.
CACTGCAATATGCCACATATCGCACTGCGATATGCCACGTTTCGCATCGCGAAAGGACACCTTTCACTTTTTCATTCCTTATGTTCGTTTACATAGTTTAAGCCGATTGATTAACAATTAAACACATTTTTGCATTTTGCCTCGTGCCAAACGGAAAATCCTTCTCTAGAATGAAAATTCCATTTGTCAAGATTTTTTACTTTTTTCGTCAATATTTCGGGCTGATTTTGGAAGTTACAGTTTGTAAGCAATAATTGCTCTCCTAAGTTTAGGGGAGCTGTCACGAAGTGACTGAGGAGGTAATTTAGTGCATAGTGCATAATTCATAGTCCATAGTCTTTAGTAGTGCACAGTTAATAGTTAAAGTTAACGTTAAAGTTCCTATTAAGGTTAAAGTTAACGTTCATCCATTGCCCCATGTTTTAGCCTTTTTTTAAACGGAAATAGACGATAATTTCCAAACAATTTCATCAATTCATTAAAAGATAGTATCTTTGTAAATTAATAGTTGTAATTTTCTTTTTGAGAATTATTATAAAATACATAAACCTCATTTATATTGTTAGGTATTTGTATGTTATATGAAATATAATGATATTTGAGGGCTTGTATAATGTAGAACTAAAGAAGTAAATAATAATAGATTTATGGCAAAGTTTAATTTAGTAAAACTTCAATCATATATAAATCACTACCAAAAGGATGTAAAAAACTTTTGGAAAAATGAAAAATATAAGTGGGAAGCTGTAAAATGTTTTCAAGATAATTGGAATATTGATAGTGCTGATTTCTGGAAAATGTTGAACTTAGCAACGAGTAAACATAAAAATTTACTTGTATCTCAAAAGTATTTTCCGTTAGCCATGCTTCGTGATTTTATTGGTGTTGACCAAGAACGTGTTCGGAATATGTTCCGAGTGTTATACGATGAGGATAAGGACTTGATAGAACGTATAGAAAATTATCAAAAAGAAGCAGAGTTATTAAGGAATACAGATTCTAAAAGATGGAAAAATCACTATCAAGACCTGCGTGCTATTAGTGTCTTGCTTTGGTTACGCTATCCTGACAAGTATTATATTTATAAAAACAGGGAGTTTAGTAGGACACTTAAATCAATAGAATCAGATTTCTCTATGAAAGACAGTTCTAAACCAGCTTTTTATTTGAATTTCCTTCAGATGATGAATGATATTTGTGGAGAAATTACGAAAAATGTAGAGCTGAAACAGACAATTGAGAATTTGTTGCAATCAACACCAGGTGCATATCCAGATAAAAAATTGCATATTACAACTATTGATTTTGTATTCTATGTAGGTAAACGAATATATGGAACAAATAAACAGATTAAAGAAGAAAAAATAAAAATGTTCAATTCTAATAAAGAATTATTGAAGGAACAATTTAGAACATATCTTTCTAATTGTGTACAGTCACGAAGGCAAAGTGAAGATACTTTTATTTTAAAGAAAAGCACAGTTGACAGTTATGTCTCATTTGTAGAAGTTGATAAATTATTCGATTATGCCCCTGAAGAGTGGGATAATATCTCAAGTATATTTGAAGTGTCATCCTCAATTGATATTATGAATATATATGAGAAATTAAATGCAGATGATAGATTTAGAAAAAGAGACTCGGAAGAAACAAGTCAGTATTTTAGGTCTAACGCTATAAAGCATTATTATTGTTTTCTTAAAGTTCGTGAATTATTTATTAAAGATACATCTATATTAGATAGAAAATCATATGTAAGTAGTAATGTAAAGGATATTAATAATAAATATATTTCATATATTACAGCCATTAAGTCTAAACCTTTCCTTATCCTTGCAGGTATTTCAGGTACAGGAAAGAGCAGGATTGTGCGTGAATTGGCAAGAGCTTGTTGGGAGGAAGGCTCAAAAGAATTTGAAGCACAAAAACCTGAAAACTTTGAGATAGTACAAGTGAAACCGAACTGGCATGATTCGAGTGAGTTGATAGGATATGTTAGTCGTGTAAGTGGAAGTCCTGTTTTTGTAGCAGGAGACTTTTTGAAGTTTGTTGCTAAGGCATGGGAGAACGTAGATGTACCGTATTTCCTTTGCTTGGATGAAATGAACCTTGCGCCTGTTGAACAATATTTTGCCGAATATCTGAGTGTATTGGAAAGTCGCAAAGCAGATGACAACGGTAATATAAAGACCGACCCGATTATGAAAAGTTGTGTGGATGATTGGTATAAGACTCTTGTGGAAGAATTGACAGACAATCCTAATTTGAGAGAGCAATTCCAAAATGAAGGTATAACCATTCCGCAGAACCTGATAGTTGTAGGAACAGTAAATATGGATGAAACAACATTTTCATTCTCTCGCAAGGTTCTAGACCGTGCAATGACTATTGAGATGAATGATGTTAATCTATACAGTGGCCTTGATAATCGCCATGAGAAGATTGGTAAACTTGAGGCAGGTAATCTGATTGGTACTTCTGTGGAAGGGGTTGATGTATATAACGAAAACCAAGAAGTATGCGACACCGTATTGGAATATCTAGAGAATATAAATAACGAATTAGCAAATACTCCTTTCAAGGTGGCTTATCGAACAAGAAACGAATTTCTTCTGTATGTAGTGAATAATTTGCCATATAATAAAGATGATAATGGAAATGAAATTTCACAAAATGAAGTAATCGCACGTGCGCTTGATGAGATAACGAGCATGAAGATTCTCTCTCGCATTGAAGGAGATGAAGCAAAAATAGACGGCTTACTGAATAAACTGGAAACAACTATTAGTGAAAGACTTAAAGTTATATCAGGTAAAGATTATAGTGGAAAGAAAGATGATGCTGACAAGGTCTATTCTGTTTCATTAGCAAAACTGCAAGAAATGAATAAACGACTTGAAGGCGGTTATACTAGTTTCTGGAGTTAGTTTTTATTTAAAGTGATAAATAAGAGGTTAAGTTTTTAGAAAATGGACTTACTGACCATACAGCATGAAGATTTCACGATGTACGTTGAATGTTCGAAGTTTGATGGCATCTGGGCTAAGGCTACAAGAAATGTGGGCGAGGAAAATTTGTCGTCTGTTTATACATGGTCGGGCGATGTGAAGTCTGTTGATGTCAGAGGGCAGAAACTGGAATTGAGTGGTGAGAAAGCCCCTGCTGTATTTTTCGACAATACAGATTATCCTATTTGGGTTGATTTTAATAAGCATATTGATAAAGCACAGTTTGGCTCGATATTGCAAAGCGACAATGAAAGATTTACTTTCAGAGGTCGTACATTGGCAGGATTTATAAACTATGGCAATGATATAGGCAAGAGTGAACTTAATCTTATATATAAATCAGGCTCAGATGTGAGGAGTTTTTCTTTTGGGTATGATGTTCTAAGTACAAAACTTAACTATCATGAGCATTGGCGTAAAATTATAGGCGACATAGAGCGAGAATACAAGATGTTGTCTCTTGACTATATGAAACGTACATTTCATAGTTTTACAGATGACAGTCATGGTGAAACTCCTGAACTTATATGGTGGAACATATTTGAAAAGGAACAGCAGAAATTTATTACAGATTGTAAAAATATCATTGAACGTCCTCGTCATAGACTGCATGGATATGAATTGTATCAAAGGGCAGATAAACTGAAACGCGTGCCGATGACTATTGAAAACGAATTGGCTGAACACAGAAATGAATATGCTCACTTGTATAGAGTAAAAGAACAAATACCTTCTAATGACACACAGGAGAATCGCTTTCTGAAATATGCATTGTGGCAGATAGCTGAGAAGTATGGGTTGTTGAAAAACAGGATTGAGAATTTAAGGAATGCTTCTGATTTAATGAAAGAGCAGATGAATAAAACAAACGCAACATTGAAGCATCTGCAAAAGAATCCTTTTTTCAGAACTGTTGGACGGTTTAAAGGGCTAAAACAAGAAAGTCTCGTGCTGCAAAGGGCTACGGGATATAGTCAAATATATAGAACATGGAATATATTGAGGCGTAGCTATTCCTTAAATGACGGCATGTATCGTTTGCAGACAAAGGATATTGCAACGTTATATGAGATATGGTGTTTTATAGAAGTGAGCCATATCGTAAAAGAACAGCTTGGCATAGGCGTAAATGTTGACCACAAAAACCGTATGGAAATGAATGGCATCTTTACTTGGGAGCTTGGGAAGGGAGAACATTCGCGTATTATTTTCAAAAAGGATAATGTGGAGTTGGCTGAACTTATTTATAATCCAAAGCACACAGAGAAAGAAAATGATACCATAAGCATAGATGGCATAGTTGTACCTACTGTAGCACAGAAACCAGACATTGTACTTCAACTGACTAAGCATGATATAAAGAAAGATATGAAGATGACTTATCTTTTTGATGCTAAATATAGAATTGACGGCAGAGTGAACGGAGTAGATACACCACCTGAAGATGCTATAAACCAAATGCACCGATACAGGGATGCAATATACTATAAAGAGCATTCGACAAATGAACTGAAAAAGGAGGTTATTGGTGGTTATATACTTTTTCCTGGAGATGGTAATAAGGCAGATGTTGAAGTTTCTAAGTTCTATAAAACTAAAGATGAGGTTAATATTGGAGCTTTCCCTCTACGTCCTGGAGATAAAGATAATCGTCAACTGCTTATAGACTTTATAGAAACACTGATTGGCAGGACCTCATCTGAAATACTTGAAAAAAGCATTCCTCAAAAAGGTTTGTATTATATATCAGAAGAGCCCAAAGATACTGTTTATATGATTTTAACGATTGATGAACATGTAAATAAAGATATAAAGGCAATATTGGAAGGACGTGGTGATACTATTATTATGGGTAGGAAGGGAATACAAGAAGCTAATGACTTACAGACAATACGCTATATTGCCCCATTAAAAGTTGGTGCCCATTTAGAAGGATACTATAAGGTTACGAAAGTAAATCTTAAGCGTGTTGATGATAATGACTATCCTGTTAGAATTAGATTTGATATTAGCAACTGGATAAAATTGGAACATCCTGTTAAATTTGGTATGACTAAATTGGCTTTTTGTGGTGTCTGTAAATCAAAAAATGAGTTCTTTCAATTATGTAAAGAACAAGAGATACTTGAATAAGATTCTTGTTTATTAAAATTATAGATATTTGAAAGATTTATTATTGTTTAAGTGTTTGCAATGTATAAAGTCGTGAATAAAAATTAGCTATTGATTGTAAAGCAAAAAACAAACCTTTTATTTTGCCGTATTATGATTTTTATTTAAATTTGCAGAAATAATTATGTTTAATTAGTTGTGAGGACTTTGACGATAACGGGAACCTTTCCAACGGGAACTGATCTAACGGGAACGGGAACAATGAAAACTTTAACTTTAACGTTAACTTTAACAATAACATACGCCCCCTTACCACCTCTAACTTAGAGGGGGAATTAATCCTTATTCCTTAATCTTTCAACTAATAAAGCTTGTCAACTGAAGATAATTCAAAAAAACAAATATATGTTTGATAAAGATAGAGGGTTATACATAGCACACAGTGCGGCTGGAGACTTGACTATTACTGGAAAGATGGCCAACCGACACGGACTGATAGCTGGTGCTACGGGTACTGGTAAGACCGTAACGCTGCAAGTAATGGCTGAGACTTTTTGTCAGGCTGGTGTTCCATGCTTTATGGCGGACATGAAAGGAGACCTGTCGGGCATCTCGCAGGCAGGAAAGATGAGCGGATTTATTGAGAAACGCTTGCCTGAGTTCGGCATAGAGAATCCTCAATTTCAGGCATGTCCTGTGCGATTGTTTGATGTTTTCGGCGAACAGGGTCATCCTATGCGTGCTACGGTTTCGCAGATGGGACCGCAACTGCTGTCGCGACTGCTCGGACTGAATGAGACACAAGACGGAGTGCTGAATATAGTGTTCCGCATTGCTGACGAGCGTGGACTTCTTATCCTCGACATGAAAGACTTGCGCTCTATGCTCGACTATGTGTCGAAAAACGCAAAAGACTATACAACGAAATACGGAAACATCAGTACGGCTTCGGTCGGTGCAATACAGAGAGCATTGCTGCAACTTGAAAATCAAGGCGCTGACAAATTCTTCGGAGAACCTTCTTTCGACATTTACGACCTGATGCAGACGGAGAATGGCAAGGGAGTGATGAACGTGCTGGCTGCCGACAAGCTGATGATGCAGCCAAAGCTGTATTCAACATTCCTGCTGTGGCTGCTCAGTGAACTATATTCTACGCTGCCAGAAGTTGGCGACCTGCCTCTGCCTAAACTTGTTTTCTTCTTCGACGAGGCTCACATGCTCTTTGAAGGAACATCGAAGGCGCTGCTTGACAAGATTGAGCAGGTGATTAGGCTGATTCGCTCGAAGGGTGTGGGTATTTATTTCATTACTCAAAGTCCTACGGATATACCTGAGAATATTCTCGGACAACTTGGCAACAGGGTGCAGCATGCGCTGCGTGCCTATACGCCGAAAGACCAGAAGGCTGTCAAGACGGCTGCCGATACTTTCAGGGCTAACCCAGACTTTAAGACCGATGAGGCTATCATGAATCTTGAGACTGGTGAGGCTCTTGTAAGTTTCCTTGACGAGAAAGGTGCGCCAAACATGGTTGAGCGTGCAAAGATACTCTTCCCGCTGTCGCAGATTGGAGCAATAACTGAAGGTCAGCGACTCGACTTGATAAAGCAGAGCAGGCTATATGGAAAGTATGACAACGCTGTTGACCGTGAGAGTGCTTTTGAGGTGCTGATGAAGGAGGCCGATCAGAAGATGCAAAATGCGGAGAACGAGGCAGAGGAGAAAAAGGCACAGAAGGAGACGAAGGCTGAGACAAAGAAGCCTGGAGTCTTTGCTAAGGTGCTAAAGGCTGTAGTAACTGCCGTTACTTCTACGTTTGCTGCTCTGCTCGGAACGTATGTTAGCAATGCCGTTCAGGGAAAGAAGACGAAGTCGCGCACATCGACAACAGGCAGGGTGGTGAAGAATGCTACAAGTGCAGCTACACGCACAATAACTAAAGAGCTGACTCGCGACATACTTGGCAACCTTGTTAAGAAGTAGTTGAGTCATGTGTTGTTCTTGATTAAGGACTAAAGATTAAAGAATAAAGGTTAACGTTCCCGTTAAAGTTAAAGTTAAAGTTAAAGTTAACGTTCCCGTTAAAGTTAAAGTTAAAATAGATGGCACTAAATACTGAGAAAAATCTGAAACTGTTCTACTCCATAAAGGAAGTAGCAGAGATAATTGGAGTGAATGAGAGTTTGCTGCGCTATTGGGAAAAAGAATTTCCACAGCTCAAACCAAAGACTGGGGCAAACCGCGTAAGGCAGTATACGGAAAAGGACATTGAGCAGATTAAGGTTATATACAATCTTGTCAAGGTTAGAGGCTTTAAGATTTCTGCTGCAAAGAAGATGATTCATGCCAACCGTCAGGGTGTTGACAAGAGTGCAGATGTGCTCGAAACCCTGATTAGCATCAGAGATCAGTTGCAAGACTTGAAGGCTCAGTTCGGACAGATTGTTTAATTCCGCCTATACCTTAAAACTATGCAAGCGTAAGTTTAGTAGAGGTCTTAAGGCTGCTTTCGCTTTAAGGTTAAAGGGTGATGATACTACGGTATGTATAGCAAATATGCTAACTTCACCTCATAGTCTTATAACCTACAAGTTGAGCTCTTGCAAAATCAGAATACATTAATTATATATATAAGGTATATAATAATATATATTAAGGTATACAGTCTCACCTCCCTTGCTAAGAGCATGGGTATAAATAAAAAAAGGAGTAAAGATTTAGATTTTATATCTTGCTAAATCTTTACTCCTTCTATTTTGTTTTTAACTCCTCCCGTTTCCGTTCCCAATCTTCAATTCCCCCTCTAAGTTAGAGGGGATAAGGGGGCGTATGTTATTGTTAAAGTTAACGTTAAAGTTAAAGTTTTCATTGTTCCCGTTCTCGTTCCCGTCCTCGTTAAGGTTAAGGTTAAAGTTCCCGTTCTATTTAATCTGCAAAACCTCCTTCAGGTCTTCAATGTTTTTAAGCCTGTTGATTATGACGCTCACATCGTGGCGGTCGTGAACACGGAGGTCTATCATTCCGTCGAAGATTCCATCCTCTGAAGTAATAATGATTTTCCTCATCATCACGTTCAGCTTATCAGACAGCACTTCGGTTACTTCTTTCAGCATACCGATGCGGTCGATACCCCTTATCTGAATAGTTGCATCGAAGTGCATACGCCAGTGAGAACCCCATTTAGCATCAAGGATACGATTGCCGAAACTAGACTTCAGTTTGTTTGCAACAGGACAAGAACGCTGATGGATTTCAATTTGCTTCTTGTCTGTTATGAAACCGAGAGCATCGTCGCCAGGAATAGGGTGGCAGCAGTCGCGGAAGATATATTTATTGATATTCTCTTCGGTGATATATATAGGTTTCTTCTTGTTGAAGTCCTTGCCAATGGTTATCAGTTCTGGTGCCTTGATTGCTTCGGCATTGCTCTCATACTTCTTGTCATGTCCGATGAAGGGAACGAATCTGCGCCAGCTTGACTTCTGGCGGCGCTTATGTCGGTTATGGAGCATGTCGATATCTTTCTCGCTCAAGACGATTGTTTTGTCGCCTACTGCCAGAAGGAAATTCTCATGTCGCTGTATGTCGTGCCAGTCGCAGAGGTGGTTCAGCACAGTAGTGGTCATCTCCATGTCGTGCTTGGCAAGAAATTCCTTTACTATAGTCTCGCCTTGTTTCTGTATCTCGCGGTTCTGACGGCGGAGCAGTGCTTGTATCTTGCTCTTTGCCTTTGCCGAAGAAACAAAGTTGATCCATGAAGGTTGCACATGCTGGGCATTGGATGTGAGAATCTCTACCTGGTCGCCGCTGTTGAGTTTGTAACTAAGTGGCACAAGTTTGTGATTAACCTTAGCACCGATGCAGTGAGTACCTAAGAAGCTATGTATCTGGAAAGCGAAGTCGAGAGCCGTACAGCCAGCAGGCATTGTCTTGATTTCTCCTTTGGGAGTGAAGACGAAAATCTCTGAAGCAAACAAGTTTAACTTGATTGCATCTAAGAAGTCCATAGCATCGGGCTGCGGGTCGTCGAGGATTTCCTTGATGGTGCGCAGCCAGTTGTTTAGTTCTCCCTCGTCCTCCATTATCTCAGTGTTTCCGTCTTTGTACTTCCAGTGTGCTGCAAATCCCTGCTCGGCAATCTCGTCCATGCGCTCTGAACGAATCTGCACTTCCACCCACTGACCCTGATTAGACATGAGAGTGACGTGGAGAGCCTGATATCCATTAGCCTTTGGCTGGTTGAGCCAGTCGCGAAGGCGGTCGGGATGTGAGCGGTAGATCTTGTTTATAGCAACATATATATTGAAGCAATCGTTTATTTCTGTTTCCTTAGACTTAGGCTTGAAGATGATGCGAACAGCCAGAATGTCGTAGATTTCATCGAAGGTTACATGTTTGTTCTGCATCTTAGTCCAAATGGAATAAGGTGTCTTGATGCGTGCCTTCAACTCATATTTGATATCCATCTTGTCGAGAACCTCGCGGATAGGAGTAGCAAACAACTCAAACAGCTCGTCGCGCTTATCTTGTGTCTTTGCAAGTTTTCTCGTTATGGCAGCATAATCTTCTGGATGTTCGTAGCGGAAACTAAGGTCTTCAAGTTCGTTCTTAATCTTGTTGAGTCCGAGACGGTTTGCGAGAGGAGCATAAATATATAAGGTTTCGCCAGCAATCTTATACTGCTTGTTTGCAGGTTGCGACTCAAGAGTTCTCATGTTATGGAGTCTGTCGCAAATCTTGATGAGGATGACACGAATGTCGTCGCTCATTGTAAGCAGCAGTTTCTTGAAGTTTTCAGCCTGAGCCGATGCCTGATCGCCGAATATTCCGCCTGAAATCTTGGTAAGTCCGTCAACAATCTGTGCAATTTTCGGACCAAACAGGTTTTCGATATCTTCTACAGTGTAGTCGGTATCCTCAACAACATCGTGTAGCAGGGCAGAGCAGATGCTGGTAGAACCTAATCCCATCTCACTGCTTGCAATCATAGCAACAGCAATAGGGTGCATGATATAAGGCTCTCCAGATAGTCGCCTTACTCCTTTATGAGCCTGCTGTGCGAAATAGAATGCTTTCTTAATGATGTCAACTTTCTTTCTGTGGCGCGATGCCAGATAGTTGTCGAGTAATTGTTGAAAAGCATCATTGACCATTTTGTCTTCTGCACTTTGAGCCTCTTGCTCAATATTGGTCTGTTTGTTCTCTTCCATTAATAGTTAGTTTGTTTTTCAGAAAGCAAAGGAACGCATTCCTTTGCTTTCTATAGGATTGATTTGTAAAATTAGTTGTCTTGCTGGTTCTTTTTCATTACTTGACTTTAAGTTTCTTTCCTGCTCTGATGTTAGAACCTTTTATTTTGTTCATCTTCTTCAGTTTTTCAACTGTTGTACCATGTTTCTTGGCGATGCTTGACAGAGTTTCGCCTTTCTTTATGGTAATGTTTTCGCTGCGGCGTCTATGCTTAGAAGACTTACCCTTATGGCGTGATGAACCTTTGCGTGCTTTATACTTGCTGTATCGGCCGCTGCTTCCCCTGTACTGTTGTCGTGGCGTAGCGGGTCGGCTGTAAGTGCGTGTTGGTATTTGAACCTCTGTAATGTCTACAGTGTTGCGTTTGTTGAGAAGTTCGTCAACATTGTAGGCATAGACAGAATCTTCATTGTCTATAAATGTATTTATTGCTTCTAAAGGCAGACGTATAGCTGAAGGTTCTGAGTTTCCGTTGACAATATCACGACGATATTGTGGATTAAGTTCGCGAAGAAGATTGATGTCTATGTTGCATACGTTTGCAATCTGTTCAAAGTGAACATCACGGCTAACGAGAATGGTGTCGCTCTTAGCAGAAAGGTCGGTAACCATTGGGCATATGCCATGGTCGCAATAATAGTTCATTACATAGTTTGCGGCAATGAAAGCAGGCACGTAGCCTCGTGTTTCAGAAGGAAGATAAGGATATATTTCCCAGTAGTCGCGGCTTCCACCAGAACGGTGTATTGCTCTGTTCACATTCTCTGGTCCGCAGTTGTAGGCTGCAATGACAAGGTTCCAGTCGCCGAATATTTTATAGAGGTCGCGCAGATACTGTGCAGCAGCAAAGCTTGCGCGAAGTGGATCTCTGCGCTCATCAACGAGAGAGTTTACCTGCAGACCATAGCGCTTGCCTGTTGTTAGCATGAATTGCCAAAGACCTGTTGCTCCTACTCGTGACACAGCATTAGGATTGAGACCTGACTCTATGACAGGAAGATATTTCAATTCCAGTGGTAAACCGTAAGACTCAAGTGCCTCTTCAAAAATAGGGATGTAGAAATTAGCCAGACCGAGCATGTAGCTTACTTTCTGACGGCTACGGCTTGTATATCTGTCAATCATCTTTCTCACCACTTCGTTGTATGGCATTTCCATGATTGTAGGCAGCTTGCTCAGTCGCTCAATGTAGACTTCATCTTCAAATGAAGGGTCGGTTTCGGTTGGCTGGCATGAAGGGTCTTGCTGTATATATGCTTTTGTGTGGTAGAGAGTCAGCAGACTGTCTACGTTCTCGATCATTGATTCAGGCAGTTCAATTATTTCTTCTTCACCATCTTCGTCGGTTATAACGATTTCGTATTCATCATCGTCATTATATTCATACTGGGCAAACATTGTGTTTGCTCCACAAAACAACATTCCTAGAATAAGTGAGTAAATCTTCTTTTTCATCTTATAATTTTAATAATGGTTTTTAAAATGTTATACAGCATCTTATACCTAATGCGCTCGACTGAAATGGTCTGCGGTCGATGCCGTTGTTGATTATTGTAGGTGTAATGTTCAGGGTCAAGTCGTCTGATATGTCAAACTCTGACAGCGATGCATCAATATAGGCATCTACTATTTGCAGAGCATAGACTCCGACAAGCACTATATAGCTTAAGTCGCGATAGCGACGGTAATAGTCTTTACGGCGTTTGAACATATTGGCATATCGGTCGGCATTCTCCTCTGTCACTTCGTTGCCAAGGTGCAGAAACTGGTTGTAGCTGTCCGTAGTTGGATCGTCGTCTGTGATGTCGCGGTATGCCCGAGAATAGTCGTCATACATCATGCTATTCCATCTGATGGCATAGGCACAGCCAACAAACGCACCATAGACGATAGGCAGTTTCCAGTATTTCTGATTGTAAATTTGTCCTGAACCAGGCAGAATGGCACTCATTATGAGAGCCTTTTTCGGTGAAGGCCGCCATGTGTTCCAGTCGCGTTTCTTGCTCTTCAGCGTGTCGGTTGCTCCTTTCACTACAACAGTTGAGTCTTGGGCAATGATGGTCTGGCAACAGAAAACAAGCAAAAATGCTATGATAGCCTTTCTTATGTTATGGCAGTTGTTCTTCACTTTGCAGACAATTATTTTTCTTTTATTTTGTCAAATATGTTCATTATGTGTTCCAGTTCGGCTTCGTTCTTGAAAGGTATAGTAATCTTTCCTTTGCCTTTCTGGTTTATGTTCATGCTTACTTCGGTCTTGAGGAATGAAGATAGACGTTTTTTCAGAATGTCAAACTCAGACGGCAACGATGTCTTTGCTGCGATCTTCTTTTTTCCTATTTCAATCTCCTCACCATTTTTCAGTTTCTTGACAATATCCTCTACTTGGCGCACTGAGTAGTTCTTCTTCTGAATCTCGCGGAACAGTTTCAACTGCTGCGATGGACTTTCGAGTGAAAGCAGTGCACGGGCATGTCCCATGTCTATTGTTTTCTTTTGAAGTTCCATCTGTACTTGTGCAGGAAGCTTCAGCAGTCGCAGATAGTTGGTTACGGCAACGCGGCTTTTTCCAACTCTTTCTGCAACTTTCTCCTGAGTCATTCCTGGGGTCTCCAGCAGGTGTGCATAGGCAAGTGCTATCTCTATTGCGTTCAGGTCTTCTCGCTGAATGTTCTCAACAAGAGCCATTTCCATTACGCTTTCATCGCTGATGGTGCGTATATAGGCAGGTATAGCCTTCAGTCCTGCAAGTTGTGACGCTCTCCATCGGCGTTCACCAGCTATAATCTGGAACTGGTTGTTGGGCATCTGGCGCAGAGTGATTGGCTGGATTATGCCAATCTCGCGTATGCTGTTAGCCAGTTCTTGCAGGGCTTCTGGGTCGAATTCGCGTCGGGGTTGATTAGGGTTTGCCTCAATCTGCTCTATTGGAATCTCGTTTATGGTAGAAGAGCCTTGCGTCTTTACTTCGTCGGTTGAGAGCAGAGCATCGAGTCCTCGTCCCAGAGCGTTATATTTTTTCTTTACAGCCATTTATCTATTATAGTTTTGTTACATTGTCACTAATTGTTTCCTGTAATATTCATCGGTTGATAATCTCGTTGGCAAGCGACAGATAGTTTTTTGCTCCTGTTGATGTTGCATCGTAGAGAATTACTGGCAGGCCATGTCCTGGGCTCTCGCTCAGTTTTACGTTGCGCTGGATGACAGTCTTGAAAACCAATTCCTGGAAGTGACGTTTCACTTGGTCGTAAACCTGGTTGGCAAGTCTCAGACGAGAGTCGTACATGGTTAGCAAGAAACCTTCAATTTCAAGTTGGGGGTTCAGCTTGCGTTTGATTATCTTTATTGTATTGAGCAGCTTGCTGATACCTTCCAGAGCGAAATACTCGCTTTGCACAGGGATGATCACAGAGTCGGCTGCTGTCAGCGAGTTGACTGTGATGAGACCTAACGAAGGCGCACAGTCAATAAGTATATAGTCGTATTCCGATTTTACAGGTTCGAGCATTCTCTTTATCACAGTCTCACGGTTCTCGAGTTCGAGCATCTCTATTTCGGCTCCAACTAAGTTGATGTGGCTTGGTATGATGTCTAAACCAGGAATGTCGGTTGTGTAAATAGCATCATGAACAGCTGCCTCTCCAATGATGCACTCATAAATGGAACAGTCTATCTTGTTGATGTCTACTCCAAGTCCGCTCGATGCATTAGCCTGAGGGTCGGCGTCAATTACGAGGACCGTCTTTTCGAGTGTAGCCAATGAAGCAGCAAGGTTGATAGTTGTTGTGGTCTTTCCAACTCCTCCTTTCTGATTAGCTAATGCTATTATTTTTCCCATATTCTTTTGTCTCCTTTCGTTTCTTTTATACTTCTTCTTTTTACTCTGTTTTGCTAAGGCACTTGTATGCTATTTGCAGAATGAGTGTTGCTGTATGTCGCTTTTTTACTTAACAATATGTTTTTCAAACTGATTTTTCGTGATGATAGAAATCAGTAAAACATTTGCAAAGATACAAATAATATATGATAATCGCGTATTTTACAACCTTTTTTCGTACTTTTGCGCCATAAAAGAACCTTTTTTGTGAAAAATAAAAAACCATTAATACTTATTTCAAATGATGATGGCTTTAGAGCGAAAGGCATAAATTGTCTTATTGACATGCTGCGCGATATTGCCGATATTCTTGTTTGTTCTCCCGATAGTGCACGCTCTGGTTATGCTTGTGCTTTCTCTGCTGAGACTCCTCTTCGCTTGCAACTGCAGCGCAAGGAGCCTGGACTGGAGGTGTGGTCGTCTAACGGAACTCCTGTAGATTGTGTCAAGCTTGCCCTTCATTCTCTTTGTCCCGACCGTCGCCCCGACATGATAATTGGAGGTATAAATCATGGCGACAATGCTTCTGTCAATACTCATTACTCTGGCACTATGGGTGTAACAATGGAGGGCTGCATGAAATACATTCCTTCTGTGGCTTTCTCGCTTTGCAACCACGACCCTCATGCTAATTTTGAACCATTGCGCCCTTATGTACGCAAGATTGTTAAGCGTGTTCTTAATGAAGGTTTGCAGAAAGGTGTATGCCTTAATGTCAACTTCCCAGTTGCCGATGCCTTTAAGGGAGTAAAGGTGTGTCGAATGGCTTATGGCACTTGGGGCAACGAGTGTGTTCGCACCCGTCATCCAAGAGGTTATGACTATTTCTGGATGGTTGGTTCTTATACCAATGATGAGCCTGAAGCAACCGACACAGACAACTATGCTTTGACTCATGGATATGTTGCAATAACCCCAACTCACATGGATGTAACTCACTATGAGGCCTTGCAGAAACTAAAGACTTGGGAGGAGTGATTTTTAGTTCATAGTTCAAGTTCATAGTGCATAGTTGTTCTTGATTAAAGAATTAAGGAATAATGATTAATGAAAGATGGCGATTATACAAGCACCCACAGTTCATAGTGCATAGTTGTTCCTGATTAAAGATTAAGGAATAATGATTAATGGATGAGCATATTGATATTCTTGATAAGTCCTAAAATAACGGACTAATAAACTTACAAACTAGTATGAAATATTATTTAATTGCAGGGGAGGCAAGTGGAGATTTGCACGCATCAAGACTGATGAGGGCTCTGAAGGAGAAAGATGCTGATGCTGAGTTTCGCTTTTTTGGCGGTGACCTAATGGCGAAAGAGGGAGGCACAATGGTGCGCCATTATCGTTATTTGGCATACATGGGTTTCATACCTGTGCTGCTCCATCTGCGTACTATATTAAAAAACATGAAGCAGTGCAAGGCAGATATTGAGAAATGGAACCCAGATGCATGCATTCTTGTTGACTATCCAGGTTTTAACCTCAGTATAGCAAAACATCTGAAGGCTAAGACACGCATACCTGTGTTTTATTATATTTCACCAAAGATTTGGGCTTGGAAGGAGTATCGCATCAAGAAT
Organism: Prevotella sp.; assembly: GCA_017627765.1. Classification (GTDB taxonomy): domain Bacteria; phylum Bacteroidota; class Bacteroidia; order Bacteroidales; family Bacteroidaceae; genus Prevotella. Next base: position 15,837 of record JAGAGD010000023.1, read on the forward strand.
ATTAAGCGCGATGTTGATGCTATGTTCTCAATTCTTCCGTTTGAGGTTGACTTTTTCGAGAAAAAACATAACTATCCGATTAATTATGTTGGCAATCCTACAGCTGACGAGGTGCGTGAGTTCCGTAGCAACTATAGTGAGAACATGACCGAGTTTGTCCACCGTCGTGGTCTTAAAAACGAGAAACCTATTATAGCCCTGCTGTCTGGAAGTCGCCGACAGGAGATAAAAGACAATCTGTCCGCTATGCTGCAAGCTACTAAGGACTTGACTGACTATCAGATGGTTATTGCAGGAGCACCATCTGTCGAACGCGAATACTATAATGAGTTTATTAGTGGATATGATGTTAGCATTGTAGATAACGCTACTTACGAACTACTCTCTCATTCTACGGCAGCGCTCGTAACGAGTGGAACGGCTACGCTTGAGACTGCTCTCTTTCGTGTTCCTCAGGTTGTTTGTTACGAAACGCCATTGCCACGAATAATTGGTTTCTTGCGTCGCAAACTGCTGAAAGTAAGGTTTATATCACTTGTCAACCTCATAGCCGACAATGAAGTTGTACCCGAACTTGTTGCAGACACATTCTCTGTTGAAAACATACGCCGCCACCTGCTGGATATTCTGCCAAACCAAAAGGGTAGGGAAGAACAGTTGTGTGGATATGATGAAGTGAAAAGAAGACTTGGCAACAACAAGGCACCCGACAATGCAGCGTCAATAATAATCCGTTTGCTGAGGAAAGAATAAGCTTTTAGTTACAAGAAGTTGATTTCGTTCTCTAACACGATTTGAATAAGCGATGAAAAAGGTCGTTAAAGTTCCTAAGTAAGCTTTAACGACCTCTTTCATCTCAATACATATCATTTACTGACGGGTAGAGTATACTATATAATATATTCATACAGACACTTGCTTCATAGTTTCACTAGTCTTCAAGTTGTCTTTTCATCAATACATTCCAGCCGCTTTTGCCATTCTTTTTAAGACAAAGTAGCATGCTCACTACAAATAGGACTAATAATCCAACAAGAATATAAGATAATTGATATTCACTCTCATTGTAATTAATTATATAGTATAAGAGTTGAGAAACAATTATTCCGTAAATAATAATTATTCCCAAAGCTTTTTGTCTTATAATCTCTATAAATCCAATAATTTTCAATAAATGGAAAGCAAGTACATGAAGGCTGTTTACAGAAATGTTTAACTCGAACAGCATGCGTACAAGCACAATAATTTCTTTTGTGGCGAAAAATCCAAAGAATAGAATAATTATTGGATTCAGTTTGTTTGTTGAGAAATAGTTCTTAATGAAGGAAAGCATATTGATTATCTAGGTTAAGTGATTCAATATTACTATTAGTATTCATTTATATTATTACTTAAGATTGGCACGTCAAAATAGCAACATGCCCATTCTGCTACTAAAAGAGCAACTCCGATACCATCACTTAAAGCAGACAAAGCAAGTTTCTCACCTACTTCTTTTGCAATTATGGAGCTTTTACATCTTTCTATCTGAACGAGTCTGTCAGCAGTTTTATCTCGATTTGTGGAGATATGCGCTCGTATAATATGTTGTAGACTGCATCGAGGATTGGCATGTTAACATGAAGATGTCTGTTTATTTCCTTCATGCACTTTGTGCCGAAGTAGCCTTCAGCAATCATCTCCATCTCAATCTGTGCAGACTTCACAGAGTAACCTTTGCCTATCATTGTTCCAAACACCCTGTTGCGAGAGAAATTTGAATATCCTGTAACAAGCAGGTCGCCCAGATAAACGGAGTCGTAGACAGCACGCTTTATAGGATTTATCGTACTGAGAAAACGCGACATTTCCTGTACGGCATTCGACATAAGTACCGACTGGAAGTTGTCACCATATTTCAGACCACTACATATACCTGCAGCTATCGCATACACGTTCTTCAGTACAGATGAGTATTCTATGCCAAGCACGTCGGTTGAAGTCTTAGTCTTGATGAAGTTGCTGCTCAGTATGTCGGTGAAGCTGCGTGCCTTTTCCTCATCTACGCATCCTATAGTAAGATAAGAAAGACGCTCAAGCGCAACTTCCTCTGCATGAGAAGGACCTCCTATGCAAGCAAGATTTTCATTAGGCACGTCATATACTTCATGAAAATATTCTGAGCATACAAGATTCTCATCAGGAACTATTCCCTTTATGGCAGTAACGATAAACTTGTCTTTTATCCTTGTCTTGAGTTTCTTCAGGTGGTTCTTAAGATAAGGCGAAGGGGTTACGAATACAAGAGTGTCGTATTGCTGCACTATCTTGTTAATATCGCTTGAGAAGTAAATCTCGTCGATATTGAAATGCACACTCGTAAGATATGCTGGATTGTGCGACATGCGTTTAAAGTCGTTTATCCTGTCGTCCCTACGCATATACCAACCGATGTGATGAGTATGACTCACCACTATTTTGGCTATTGCTGTTGCCCAGCTTCCACCACCTATAATCGCAATCTTGCCGCAATCAAACATTTCTTTTCAGTTTTTTGAGTTATTCAGTTGACAAGCTTAATTAGCTGAAAGATTAAGGAATAAGGATTAATGACGAGCTAATTTCATTAATCATTATTCTTTCATCCTTAATCCTGAATATTAGTGCACAATGCATAGTCTTTATTTAGTGCATAATGCATAGTTCATAGTTGTTACAGTTGACGAGTCCCCGTTAAGGTTTCCGTTTCCGTCCCCGTTAAGGTTCCCGTTAATTGTTGCTCCTGTCAATCCAAGCCTGAACATCGTTTACGCTTGGTTTCTCATATCCCAGTTTATATTTCTTGTTCACCTCTCCAATCTTCTGCTGAAGACCTTGAGCCTTCTCGTTCTTTATGTCTGAAACAAGATAGAAACCGCATTTGTTCAATACTGGTACCCACTCTTCAGGCACACCGAGCTCGCCCCATTCTTTCACGCTGCTGCGCGGAGCCTTCTTCTCTGGGCGCATCTGTGGGAAGAACAATACTTCCTGTATATATGTCTTTCCTGTCATCAGCATTACAAGGCGGTCAATACCAATTCCGATACCTGACGTTGGAGGCATACCGTATTGCAATGCACGGAGGAAGTCCTGGTCGATAATCATTGCCTCGTCGTCGCCCTTGTCTGCCAGTTTCATCTGTTCTACGAAACGCTCTTCCTGGTCTATAGGGTCGTTAAGCTCGCTGTAGGCATTAGCAAGTTCTTTGCCGTTAACCATCAGCTCAAAACGCTCTGTCAGTCCAGCCTTGCTGCGGTGCATCTTTGTCAGTGGCGACATCTCAACAGGGTAGTCGGTGATGAATGTAGGCTGTATGAATGTCCCTTCGCAGAACTCGCCAAACAACTCATCAATCAGCTTGCCCTTGCCCATTGTCTCGTCAACTTCCATGCCTTTCTCTTTGCAGAATGCGCGAATCTCTTCTTCCGTCTTTCCGTTTACGTCAAAACCTGTCTTTTCCTTTATAGCATCGAGTATAGGCAGACGGCGATAAGGAGCCTTGAACGAAACAAGGTTGCCGTCAATCATGCACTCTGGCTTTCCGTTCACTGCAATACAAATCTCTTCGAGCAGATGCTCTGTGAATGCCATCATCCAGTTGTAGTCCTTATACTGAACATACAACTCCATGCAAGTGAACTCAGGGTTATGGTTACGGTCCATACCCTCGTTTCTGAAGTTCTTTCCTATTTCGTAGACACCCTCAAATCCACCCACGATGAGTCGTTTCAAGTAGAGCTCTGTGGCTATACGCATATACATGTCTTGGTTGAGCGCGTTGAAGTGGGTCATGAATGGGCGTGCGCTTGCACCACCTGCAATCGACTGCAATGTTGGGGTCTCCACTTCGGTATAGCCCGCATCGTCGAGGACTCGGCGCAGTGTGCGCAAAACAGTTGCACGCTGCAAGAAAGTTTCCTTCACGCCTTCGTTCACAACAAGGTCGACATAGCGCTGGCGATAGCGCAGCTCTGGGTCGTCAAACTTGTCGTAGGCAACACCGTCTTTATACTTCACGATAGGCAGCGGTTTCAGACTCTTCGAGAGGATGGTCATCTCCTGTGCATGAACAGATATTTCGCCAGTCTGTGTGCGAAACACAAAACCCTTCACACCGATGAAGTCACCTATGTCGAGCAGTCGCTTAAACGTAGGATAGTCAATAGGGCGGTGAGTGAAACCTTCTGCATCAGCATCGTAAGCCTCCACAGCCTTGTTTATGTCGTCGCGAGTGACGTAGACCTGAATCCTGCCCTTAGAGTCTTGGAGCTCAGCAAATGCAGCCTTACCCATCACGCGTCTGCCCATCAGTCGGCCTGCGATGCAAACCTGTTTCAGTTCTGCACCTTCTTCAACGCTCCATGTTCCGTTCTCCACGTTCTGTTTTATGACAGTAGAGAAAGAATCAGTTGGATACTCTGCTGCTGGATAAGGGTTAATGCCCATGTTGCGAAGCTCCTGAAGGCTTTGTCTGCGGCCTACTTCCTGTTCGCTTAGTTCTAAAATATTCATATCTATAGTTTACTTTTTATTTTTCAGTCAGTCTCCCTTCTCTTTTTCAGAAAAGGGCATTATTGGGTGCAAAGTTACTATTATGCGAGCAAAGAGCAAAGAAAAACGGAGTTTTTTTCACTTTTCTTTATTTTTTAGGTCAGGTTATGAAGTTATTTCAGAAAACTCGAAAACTCCGAATAATCTTAGCAATACAATATATTCTTTATTTCGTGTCCTCCTTTTGATTGTTTGTAGTATTCTGATTACTCTGATTATTCCGATATGCTTTTATTGGCACAAAGATACAAATGATTATTGACATTGATTAGCTCAAAGTGAACTCCTTATAGGCTTTTGTGCAAAAATCAATGATTATAGCATAATCTTAACCTCTAATTACTTATATTATCTTCAATCATATCAAAAAACTTCGGCAAGATGTTGTAATAAGCAAGAAAATAAGTAATTTTGTGGTCGTTTTTGTAAGCGATTTTAATAATTAAAGAATATAAGTTTCGAGAGTCTTCAACTTCTTAGGGCATAAGGTGGTTGGTCTCTTTGCTTATAAGGCGTAAGGTGAGAAGAAAATTACGGGAGTCATTCAACCTTCTAACCTCAAAACCTTACAACCTGAAAGCTTTAAAAAGATGATGTGAAGCATCAGAAACATAAATAAAAAGAGAATAATTGTAATGCAATATATTGGTGAACTGATTTCTATAGGAGTGGCAGTGTCGTGGACTGTGGCAGCACTCGGCAGCGAGATAGGCAGCCGAAAGGTTGGCGTTGTAGCCATGAATGCTTGGCGACTGGGAGTGGCTTTCGTTTTGTCGGGAGTGCTCATGTGGTTTGTTTTCGGTAGTCTGTTGCCTCAGTATGCAAGTTCTGGCACAGTCATGGTGTTGCTATTGTCGGGAGTAGTTGGATTCTTTTTCGGCGACTGGTGCTTGTTCAAGAGTTACATGGTCATTGGTTCGCGTTTCGGAATGCTGTTTATGGCTATGGCTCCTATGTTTACCGCCCTGTTTGCATGGATGATACTCGGACAGGAACTCGGTTGGCGGCCTCTCCTTGCAATGGCAGTTACGCTCACAGGTATATCGGTAGTTGTGTTGGGTCGTGGCAAGGACCATCATCTTGAACTGCAACTTCCTTTCAAGGGAATCCTCTTCGGCATAGGTGCAAGCGTAGGACAAGGTCTCGGACTGGTGCTTAGCAAGATAGGACTCGACGGCTACGAACACGATGTGCCTCAGGAGCTGCTGCCCAATGTGGTAGACATGCTTCCGTTTGCAGCCAACATGATAAGGTGTTTTGCTGGTTTCGTGTGCTTTGCCTTGTTGCTTGTTGTTCGCAGACAGACTGACATTATCCGCACGAGCAGCCGCGACACGCGTTTTCTGCTAATCATGCTGATGGTCGTATTCACAGGTCCTTTCATCGGCGTAGGCTTTTCGCTCATGGCTATACAATATACCGCTGCAGGCATAGCAAGCACCATTCAAGCCACTACACCTATACTTATATTAGTGCCGACATACTATCTTTTCCACCAGCCCATCACGGCTCGGTCGGTTATAGGTGCCGTAGTGTCGGTCATAGGCGTGTCTCTCTTCTTCCTTCTCTGAAGTTTATGAAGGCTATTTCTACGCAAGAGTAAGTACTAATGAAGGAAAAAACAAGAAAAAACTAAAAAGTTTTGAAAATTCTTTGTTCTTTGCTTGCTTAATCGTAACTTTGCAAGAATAAAGGCATATAAAATACTAATTTAATACGCGTATGAATCACATAGAATTAGATATATCGCAAGCCCTTTGCTTTTTTCATCATGAGGACTTGTCGACAATAGGACAAAAAGTGAAACTTGCCCACATGTCAATGGAGCAGGGTATTTGCAAAGGAAATGATTTTCTGGGATGGCTCCATCTTCCAAGTTCTATAACAGAAGATTTCCTGAACCAGATACAACAAACAGCCAACGTGCTGCGTAAGGAGTGTGAAGCCATCGTCATTGCTGGTATCGGTGGCAGCTATCTTGGAGCGAAAGCCGTGATAGAGGCTCTCAGCAATTCGTTTGCATGGCTCAGAAAAGACAACACCCCGACAATTCTTTTTGCGGGAAACAATATCAGCGAAGACTATCTCGCTGAACTTTGCGACTATCTTCGCGACAAGCGCTTTGGTGTAATCAACATCTCGAAGAGCGGAACAACTACCGAAACGGCTCTGACTTTCCGCCTGCTCAAGAAGCAATGCGAAGACCAGCGAGGCAAGGAAGAAGCAAGAAAGGTGATAGTTGCAATAACCGACGCTGTGAAGGGTGCTGCGCGTAAGGCTGCCGATATTGAGGGATATACAACCTTCGTTATTCCCGACAACGTAGGCGGACGATTCTCTGTGCTTACTCCTGTTGGCTTGCTGCCTATTGCCTGTGCAGGCTTTGACATCTGCCAACTCGTTAAAGGTGCGCAAGACATGGAAAAGGAATGCTCTGTAGATGTACCTTTCGACGATAACATAGCCCAGCAGTATGCTGCAATACGACAGCTGCTTTACGCAGAAGGAAAGAAGATAGAGATATTGGTGAACTATCAGCCAAAACTGCACTACATAGCAGAGTGGTGGAAGCAACTATATGGCGAGAGCGAAGGCAAGGAGGGCAAGGGCTTATTCCCTGCTTCGTGCGACTTCACTACCGACCTGCACTCAATGGGCCAGTGGATTCAGGAGGGAGAACGCTCTATATTTGAGACCGTAATCAGCGTGGAACAGCCAAACAGAGAACTGCACTTCCCAAGCGATGAGGCTAATCTTGACGGACTGAATTTCCTCGCAGGCAAGAGAATTGACGAGGTTAACAAGATGGCTGAACTCGGTACGCGACTTGCACACGTTGACGGTGGAGTGCCTAACATAAGAATAACAGTGCCGAAACTGAACGAATATTACGTTGGTGAATTGCTCTATTTCTTTGAGATAGCCTGTGGCATCAGCGGCAACGTTCTCGGTGTAAATCCGTTCAACCAGCCTGGCGTTGAGGCATACAAGCGCAATATGTTTGCCCTCTTAGACAAACCAGGATATGAGAAAGAAAGTAAAGAGATAAAAGAAAGAATAAGTTTCAGCTGACAAGCTTAATTTAGTGCATAGTGCATAGTCTTTTCAGTTGACAAGTTAAGGAGTTTATGACATTAATCCTTAATCAATCTTTATTCATATTTAGTAATAATGAAAAAATTGCCAAAAGGTATTCGTGCTGCATTGTTTGACATGGATGGTGTCTTGCTTGATTCCATGCCTATGCATGCACGCTGCTGGAAAGAGTCAATGAGTCTTTTCGGCATCAATATGCCAGAAATAGAGACATTCCAGATAGAGGGAATGCGCGGATTAGATATTTGTAAGATGATGGCTCTAAGGGAACTTCATCGTGAGGTTAGCGAGGAAGAAGCTCAGAAGATGTACGATGCCAAGTCGAAGGCTGTAGAGGCAAGTCCTCAGCCTGTAACAATGCCAGGCGTGAAGCATCTGATGGAACAGATGAAGCGCGACGGGCTGAAAATAGTTGTGGTGACAGGCAGCGGCCACCGCTCATTGCTCGACGACTTGCAACGCCGTTTCCCTGGACTCATCGACCCGCAACTGATGGTTACAAGTTATGATGTGGAGAACGGAAAACCTCATCCTGAGCCTTATCTTAGAGGAATGGAAAAGGCTGGCACTACTCCAGAAGAAACTATCGTTGTTGAGAATGCACCACTCGGTGTTAGGTCGGCAAAGGCAGCTGGAGCATTCACCATAGCCGTGAACACTGGTCCGCTGCCAGCAGAAGCACTGCTTAATGAAGGTGCTGACATGCTGTTTGAAAAAATGACAGACCTTGACGAACAGTGGGATGCAATCAATGGCAAATAATTAGAAATAGAGAATATAACGACATAATGAATATCCATATTGTCTGAATTAAAACAAATTATCATGAAAAAAGTAACTTATTTATTTGTACTTGCAGTAATGTTGACTGCAACTGCAATCATGTTTTCATCATGTGGAGAAGACGATGGCGTAATGCCTCTGCCACAAACTTCAAATGTTTCATTCAAGGTGGACAATCTCAGCGAAGACCTTCTGACATTCTATGATGTTACCGTAACATATAAAGACCTTAACGGAGTATCGCATACAGACAAGATAGACGGTCACAGCTGGGAATATAAAGAAGGCGACGGACCTTCAGATGCTCCTATCAGTTGTACTGCTGTAGCCGAGTTGAAGTCAGAATATAAGGTTCCCGAGAAGAATAACTTTGAAATCTCATACCACTATAGCGTTCACTATTATAAGCCTTCTACTACGGCTAAGAGCGAGAATCCGGAAATAACAACCCTCACGTTTAAAATAGAGGATATGCAAGATTTCTTCAGCAAGCACAACAAAATCGTAATAATGAACGTAAATCGTTGAAAACACTATTTTAAGAATTTCATAAATCAATCAGCAGATTAGATAAATGGATGTTGAAAGAATAAAGCAAATAATTGAGCGGTCGTCTAATCTTTCGACTGCACTTGGCATGGAGTTTATCTCCACCCCAGAAGAAGACATTTGTAAGGCTACAATGCATGTTGACGAAAGAAATCGTCAGCCTTTCGGCTTTTTGAGTGGTGGCGCTTCGCTTGCCCTTGCCGAGAACTTGGCAGGTGTGGGTTCTTCGTCAATCTGTCCTGGCAAAATCTGTGTAGGCATCAATGTCAGCGGAAGCCATGTTAAGGCTGTCGTTGAAGGCGAAACCGTAACAGCAACTGCGCGACTGGTGCAGAAAGGCAGAAAGCTGCATGTGTGGAATGTTGACGTACGCGACTCCCAAGACGACCTTATTTCGACAGTTCATGTCACAAACTATATAATTGCCTCGAAGAAAGAAGACAGCAGAAAAGGTAAGGAGCAGAGCGGAGAGCGTAAGGAATAATTAAGAAAGGAATGTTTCATATTTAATAGTTGCTTTAATGTTTAAGATTCCTACAAAGGTCCTATATCGTCAGCCTTTTGCCGAAACATATACCTGCATTGAGCAGACAGCGCACGAGCCAGTCTTGCTTAGCAGTTACGACTCTATTGACAAGCATAGCGGATTCTTGTTTGCGCCTTTTGCCTTGTCGGGCGATAGTCCTATCATTGTTATCCGCCCTGATAGAGTTGAAGAAATGCCCGTCCTTAAGTCAGATGACAGCGATGCCGACATTCCTGCTGCTGTTGTTGCAGACGAAGATGAAACTCGCAACAGGCAATGCTATGCTGAAGACTTCCGCAGTTGCCACATCAACCTGCTCAACGACAAGTTTCAGAAGATAGTCTTAGCGCGTAGTTGCGACGAGATGTTTTGTTGCGGCGAAGTGCAGGAGGAAAGACTTTCCAGCATTGCAACAACATTGTTTCATAGGGCTTGCCGTCTGTTCCCGCGCCAGTTTGTAGCCTTAGTCTCTTCGCCTGTATGTGGATACTGGCTCATGGCTACCCCCGAAGTGTTGCTGAAACTGAAGAACAGGGAGGGCAGGAGCATGGCTCTTGCAGGAACAATGAAAGCAGAGAGTGTTCCGACAGCCGATATAGAGAATGGTAATGTGTCGTGCTGGTCAGACAAGAACAAGGAGGAGCAGCAGATAGTTGCACGCTATATATCCGACTGCCTAAGTCCTTATGTTGACAAACTAAGTCAGTCAGAGCCTCATACTATTGTTGCAGCCAATGTGTGTCACTTGCAGACCGATTTTGAGTTTACGCTGAAAGAATCGTCTTCTTTAGGAAAACTCGTGGCAGCACTTCATCCTACCCCCGCTGTGTGCGGACTGCCAAAGTCTGTTACCTGTCATCATATCATGGCTAATGAGCATTGCCATAGGGAATACTATAGCGGTTTTGCTGGTCCGTTGAACATTGATGATGCTACAAGTCTGTTTGTGTCGTTGCGCTGCATGCACATCATGCCAGACCGATTCCGTCTCTATGCTGGCGGAGGTCTGCTGAGGGAAAGCAGCGAAGAACAGGAGTGGCAGGAAACTTGTGCGAAGATGCAGGCGATGAGGAAATTGATAATTGACAATTAACGTTAACTTTAACCTTAACGGGAACGGGAACTAGTTATGAGTTATGAGTGTTGAGTTATGAGTGTTGAGTTATGAGTGTTGAGTTATGAGGGCTTTAACCTTACGGGAACAAAGACATACGCCCCCTTACCCCCTCTAACTTAGAGGGGGAATTGAGGATTGGGAACGATAACGTTAACTTTAACGGGAACTTTAACGTTAACTTTAACCTTAACTTTAACGGGAACGTTTTTAATTGATAATTACTTTTCCTCTCGATTGATGTGGTTGTAGCATCTGATAGAGATAATATCTATAATAATGTTTTGTAATAAAGAAAACGTAAACATATTGACATCGCAACTTGTGGCTTATGGAGTAAGACACGCTGTAGTCTGTCCTGGCAGCAGGAATGCTCCTATTGTTCACAATCTTTGCGAGCATGAACAGGTTTGTTGCTATTCTGTAACCGATGAGCGGTGTGCGGGTTTCTATGCCTTAGGAATATGTCTTTCAACGAATAGTCCTGTTGTTGTGTGTGTTACGTCTGGCAGTGCCCTCATGAATGTTGCCCCTGCTATTGTCGAGGCAATGTATCAGCACTTGCCAATCATCGTCATTAGTGCCGACCGTGCTCCGCAGTGGATTGGACAGCAAGACGGACAAGCCATGCCTCAGCCAATGGCTGTCAGTCAGTTTGTGCGCCATTCGGTTTCGCTTCCAGAACCTTCCGACGATGAACAGCGATGGTATTGCCGCCGCCTTGTCAGCGAGTGTCTGATAGCAAGCAGAAAAGGCTGTGGCGGTCCTGTTCACATCAATGTTCCGATAAGTGAACCTTTGTTTGATTTCTCCGTTGAGAAATTACCAGAACCCCAAGTTGTTTCGTTGATTGAGCCCGATGCCAATATTGACGCAGGCTGTGAGTTTTTCCTTCAGTTGAAGGAGGCAAAGCGTCCGATGATGATAATCGGACAGGCTGTCAACGAATATTTCATTGAAGAAGATGTTGCAGAGTTGGCAAGCAAGATGGTTGTCTTGCAAGAACCTCTCAGCACATTATATAATAATAGGTGTCTTGTTGATTTAGCAGTGAAGGATTTGTCTGGCATTGAAGAATACGAACCCGATTTCGTCTTCTATGTCGGCGATGCAATAGTGAGCAAGCGTCTTAAGCATTTCCTTCGCCAGTGCAGCAGTTGCAGAGAGTGGATAGTCAATGCCGACGGCACACTCTACGACACATTCACTCATCTTGCAGGAATAGTCAAGGCTCATCCTGTCAGCATTATTTCGCAGATGGCTGAGGCTCTGAAGACAAAGGATTTAGGAGAAGAGACAGAGCAGTACATCCGTCTGTGGCATACCAGACTTCAGGAATGTATTGACCGTATAGACACATGCCAGCCTGAGTTCTCCCAACTCTCGGCAGTGAGGCGTTTTGAGCAACACATTGACTCGCTTCAGCAACCATGCGTTGTGCATTATTCCAACAGCATGGCTGTTCGCCTCGCATCATTATATTCCCGTCATTTTGTTTATTGCAATCGTGGAGTCAACGGCATCGAAGGTTCGTTGTCTGTTGCCTGTGGCAATGCCGTTGCCACAACCAAGCGTGTGTTCTGCGTAATAGGCGACTTGAGCTTCTTCTATGATAGCAATGCCCTGTGGCAGTCGCAACTGAAAGGTAACCTGCGCATACTGCTATTGAACAATGGTGGTGGTGGAATATTCCGCAAGTTGAAAGGACTTGAGACGTCGGCAGCCCGCAAGGATTTTGTTGCTGCATCTCATGGTGCCGATGCTCGTGGAGTCTGCTTGCAGAATAACATTTCATACATTTCGGCAAACAGCGATGAAGAACTTGAGCAGCAACTTGACAAACTCGTCAATGCCGACAGCGACACCCCGATGCTTCTCGAAGTATTTACCGATGCAGATAGAGATATAAAAGAATATAATCAGGTTTTGAAGTTTACAGGTCTTAAGGATGTGAGGTGAATAAAGCTCCCTATATCATTCCGATTAGGTTGAAGCCTCACATTATGATAACTCAAAAAAAATATTCATATCAGTCCTTATAACCTTATGCTATCAACCACAAATAACCATTAAAAGAAACTATTTATGGAAACAAGAGAATGGAAAAACGTTAAGGATTTTGAAGAAATCCTGCTTGAGGAATATAATGGTATAGCAAAGATAACCATCAATCGTCCTCGTTATCGCAATGCCTTTACCCCAAAGACAACATGGGAGTTGTCGCAGGCTTTTGCGTGGTGTCGTGAAGCACAGCACATCAGTGTTGTTATCCTGACAGGAGCAGGCGATAAGGCTTTCTGCTCTGGTGGCGACATGCACGTCAAGGGTCGTGGTGGCTATGTTGACGAAGCTGGCATTCCTCGCCTTAGTGTTCTCGATGTGCAGATGCAGATTCGCCGTCTGCCAAAACCAGTAATCGCTATGGTCAATGGATATGCTATTGGCGGCGGTCATGTTCTCCACTTGGTTTGCGACCTTACCATTGCTTCAGAAAATGCAATCTTCGGACAGACTGGTCCAAAGGTAGGTTCGTTTGATGCAGGTTTCGGAGCAAGCTATTTGGCTCGCATCGTAGGACAGAAGAAGGCTCGCGAGATTTGGTTCCTTTGCCGTCAGTACAGTGCAGAAGAAGCAGAGCGCATGGGACTTGTCAACAAGGTTGTTCCCTTCGATCGTCTTGAAGACGAATGTGTTGAGTGGGCAGAGATAATGATGGAGCGTTCTCCGCTTGCCTTGCGAATGATTAAGGCTGGTCTCAATGCCGAACTCGACGGACAGGCTGGTATACAAGAACTTGCTGGCGATGCCACAATGCTCTACTACTTCCTCGATGAGGCTCAAGAGGGCGGCAAGGCATTCCTCGAAAAACGTAAGCCCGACTTCTCCAAGTATCCTAAGATGCCTTAATTAACTTTAACTTTAACGGGAACGGGGAACTAGTTATAAGTTATGAGTGTTGAGTTATGAGTTGTGAGAGCTTTAACTTTAATGGGATCAATGACATACGCCCCCTTACCCCCTCTAACTTAGAGGGGGAATTTAAGATTGGGAACGTTAACTTTAACTTTAGCTTTAATCCTTAATCCTGCATAATTATGCACTAAATAAAGGCTATGCACTATAATAACGCTTATCAGCTCGCTAAAAAAATGAAGAAACTATATTTACTATTATTTCTCTTCTGTGCCTCAGTCCATGTTATGGCGCAAGATGCAGCAAACATTCTTGGTTCGTGGACTGGCAAACTCGACTTAGGGCAGATGTCGCTAACTGTTGTCCTCAATTTTGAACAAGCTAATGGCGATGTTGTCTGCACACTCGACAGTCCCGATCAGGGAGCAAAAGGCATTGCTGCAAGTAAGGAATTTCTCAGCAACGACTCCGTCTCAATCCGCATTGAGAGCATCGGGGCAACCTATCGGGCTCGTGTCTGTGGCAACAACCTTGAAGGAGTATTCACCCAGCGAGGCTACTCTTTCCCTCTTAACATGACTAAAGGCAAGCGTGTTGTCAATCGTCCGCAACATCCTCAGCCACCATATCCTTATACTACAGAGGAAGTTACTTTCAGAAATGAGAAAGACGGGGCAACACTGGCTGGCACTATTACCTATCCCGTAGGCTATAACGCAAAGCAGAAACCACCTGTAGTGCTGCTTGTCTCAGGAAGCGGACAGCAAAACCGCGACGAGGAACTGATGGAACATAAACCCTTTCTCGTCATAGCCGACTATTTCGCACGCAACGGCATTGCTACTCTGCGCTACGACGACCGTGCAACAGCCGCTTCAGTAGGCGGTGATGTTCTGAATGCAACAACCGAAGATTTCATGCGCGATGCTGCGGCAGGCATCGACTTCCTTCGTGGACTAAAGAAGTTCAAGCAGATAGGTTGCCTCGGTCATAGCGAAGGTGCATCAATAGCCTTTATGCTTGGTTCCCGCAAGAAAGCCGACTTCATAGTCTCTATGGCAGGTATAGGTGTGAAAGGAGACACAGCACTGACAGCGCAGAGCAATCGTCTGCTTGAACTGTCGGGATTGTCGTCGTCGTTCACAGTCAAAGACTATCGTGAGATGCTCAATGCCCAGCCTGCTGTCAAGTGGGTTCAGTGGTTTATTGACTACGACCCCTCCGACGATATTCGCAATACACGTTGTCCTGTCTTCGCACTCAATGGCAGCAGCGACTGTCAGGTCATTTCCAGTCTTAACCTCCGTGCTATAGAGCAGCTTCTGCCTTCTGCGAAAAAGAATCTCATTAAAGAATATCCTTCACTCAATCATCTTTTCCAGCATTGCACTACAGGCTTGCCCGCAGAATATGGACAGATAGAGGAGACTATCTCCCCCGAAGTGCTCCGCGACATGGCAGAGTGGATTAACTATGTGAATTGATAATTGACGGGAACTTTAACGGGAACGATGACATACGCCATGAAAACTTTAACTTTAACGTTAACTTTAACTATGACATACGCCCCCTTACCCCCTCTAACTTTGAGGGGGAATTGAAGATTGGGAACGACAACGGGAACTAGTTATGAGTTATAAGTTATGAGTTATGAGTATAAGTTAAATTTCCCATTCCCGTTAACGTTAACGTTAAAGTTAAGGTTAAAGTTCCCGTTCCCGTTAACTAGTTTTACTTTAATAAAATGAAATACAATATAATGTTTAAGCCGAAGACTCTGCATTTCCGCCAGCCTGCAGGTACGTCACGCGGTGTTTATACCGAAAGGAAGATATGGCTGGTTTACATCAGAGACATCAACAACCCGACGCACGTGGGGGTGGGGGAGTGCGCTCCGCTGCCTAATCTGTCATGCGACGATTTGCCCGACTATGAGGATATTCTCATAGATGCGTGCAATATAGTCAGCAGGACTGGGCATACTGATATTGACGAACTGCGCCCTTATCCGTCAATGCTCTTCGGACTTGAAACTGCCCTGCTGCATTGTCAGCGTGGCAGTTGGCAACTCTTCGATACTCCTTTCTCGCGTGGCGAAGAAGGAATACCCATCAACGGACTAATCTGGATGGGTAGTTTCGAGGAAATGAACAAGCGGATAGAGGACAAGCTTGCACAGGGTTTCCGCTGCATCAAACTGAAAATAGGAGCAATAGACTTCGATAACGAACTGGCTCTATTGAAGAAGATTCGCAGCCGATTTGGCAAGGAGACTGTTGAATTGCGCGTTGATGCCAACGGAGCCTTTGCCCCCGAAGATGCACTGAGCAAGTTGGAAGCACTTTCCCAGTTCGACATCCATTCCATAGAGCAGCCCATCCGTGCAGGTCAGTGGAAGGAGATGGCGCGTCTTTGCCGTCATACTCCCCTGCCAATAGCCTTAGACGAGGAACTGATAGGAATAAAAAAGCCACAAGACAAGTCAGAACTGTTAGACACAATATCTCCGCAATACATCATCCTGAAGCCGTCGCTGCATGGCGGAATGAAAGGCACTCGCGAATGGATAGACCAAGCCAACAAGCGTAACATTGGTTCGTGGATAACAAGTGCGCTGGAGAGTAACATAGGACTGAATGCCATTGCCAACCTTGCCGCCGACATCTATGGACCTGGTATCACGATGCCGCAGGGGCTTGGCACAGGTGCTCTCTTCACCGATAATATTGAGTTAGATGGATGCAAGTTGCAGATTGTTGACTGCAAACTTATGAGAATCTGAAAGGCTGATAGTAATAATAAGACATATATAAAAAGGAAAAGCAGATGACTATTGAAGAGTTTCTTGCAGAATGGCGCAACGATAGCGACAGGGTGCTTGTGCATACAAGCGGGTCTACAGGCAAGCCAAAGCCTATGTGGGTTGAGAAGCAGCGCATGAAGAACAGTGCCAGCATGACTTGCGACTTTCTTGGTCTCAACGAAGGCGACACCGCCTTGCTCTGCATGCCACTTGATTTCATTGCAGGCAAGATGATGGTCGTGCGCAGCCTTGTCCGTAAGATGCAGCTTTTCTGTGTCACTCCCTCGTCTCATCCCTTGTCAGCATCCAGTTTGCAGTCTGTGGGCAGACAGTCATTCGACTTTGTAGCCATGACTCCTATGCAGGTTTTCAGTACGTTGCAGGTTGACGAAGAGCGCGACCGTCTGAGAAACGTCAGACACCTTCTTATAGGTGGCGGAGCCATAAGCAAGCAGTTAGAATACGAGCTCCGCGACTTCCCCCATGCTGTGTGGAGCAGTTATGGCATGACTGAGACCCTCTCTCACATAGCCCTCCGCCAAATCAACGGAGAGTCTGCATCGCTTTGGTACACACCAATGACTGGTGTTACCGTAGGTCAGACCAGCGAACAATGTCTTTGGATAGATGCTCCGCAGGTAGCCGAAGGCAGGATAGTCACCAACGATATTGTAGTGATGCACGACGATGGCATCCGTTTCCGTGTCATTGGTCGCAAAGACAATACCATTTGTTCTGGCGGAATAAAGATACAGGCAGAGGAAGTAGAGCGGTTGTTGGCACAACATCTCACGATGCCATTCACCATAAGTAAAGCCCGCGACGAAAAGTTTGGCGAAGTAGTAGTCTTGCTCGTAGTAGGCAATAACATAACCGACAGTGTCTCGCAAGTCTGCAAGAACTCTCTCCCCCGCTACTGGCAGCCCAAGCACATCATAGAAGTAGACCATCTGCCTCAGACCGCCACAGGAAAGCCCAACCGCGCCGAAGCAAAGAAAATAGTTGAAAAACTACTTGTCTCTAACTTTAACGGGAACGACAACGTTAATGACAACGGAAACTAATCTAACGGGAACGTTAACATTAAATTTCCAGTTCCTGTCCTCAACACTTATAACTCATAACTTATAACTTATAACTCACAACTAGTTCCCGTTCCCGTTATCGTTCCCGTTGAATATGTTCCCGTTCCCAATCTTCAATTCCCCCTCTAAGTTAGAGGGGGTGCCCCAACGGGGCGGGGGCGTATGTCATAGTTAAAGTTAACGTTAAAGTTAAAGTTTTCATGGCGTCTGTCATTGTTCCCGTTAAGGTTAAGGTTAATTCTTATTCTTTCATTTTTAATCCTGCACCGTGCAGCTGCATGGTGTAGACATACTCCTCAGTCACTTCGTGACAGCTCCCCTAACTTAGGGGAGCAATTTCTTTATTTGAGTATTTAATATCACACAGATTCCTCAGCTGTTTCAGATTTTCCAACTTTAACTTGTAAACTTAATAGCTATGGACTGTCAAAGACTCAGGCAGTAGCTATTCCCCCTCTAAGTTAGAGGGGGTGCCCCAACGGGGCGGGGGCGTATGAAAATAGTGCATAGCTAAGGTTAAAGTTAAAGTTAACGTTAACGTTAAGGTTTCCGTTCCCGTTATCCTTCTCTAAGAAAGTCCAGAGACTCCTCAATCATTTTCTCGTCAACAATCTGGTTTATCTCTGGCTTGCCAATGTCGCTAAGCAATGTGAACAAGATGTTGTCGCCCTTGTTCTTCTTGTCATGCTTCATCAGTCTTATCAAGTCAGCATAGTCATCGCAGGTTATAGGCGGTCTGCCATAATAACTGTTGATAAACTGAACAGTCTGTCTCATCTTGTCCGTTGGGAAGTTCACCATCGCACAACTTATATATAGAGCGCAAACCAGTCCGTAGGCAACGGCACAGCCATGAGGCACAGGACTGCCAGCATCGAAGCACCAAGACTCAAGCGCATGTCCTATTGTGTGACCCAGATTCAGACTCCTTCTCAGTCCTCTGTCGTATGGGTCCTGGCTTACATAGCGTTGCTTCACCGCAACCGACCGTGCGACAAGGTTTTGCAGTTGCTTATAGTCAATGCCGAGCCCCTCCATGCCGTTATTCTTCTTCACCATCTCAGGCGAGATAGAGTCATCATTATAGAAGTTCATTATGTCAGCCCAGTGGCTCACGTTGTCAAGCAGCGAGTGCTTAATCATCTCCGCATAACCCGAAAGCAGTTGGTCGAAAGGCAGTGTTTTCAGAATGTTAGTGTCAATGATAACCGCTTTAGCCTCTGCAAACGTACCTATCTCGTTCTTGAACTTACCCATGTTGATGCCCGTCTTTCCACCTACCGAAGCATCCACCATAGCCAGCAGCGTGGTTGGTATATTGATGAAGTTTATGCCGCGCTTAAACGTAGATGCAGCAAAGCCGCCTATGTCGCTCACCATTCCGCCGCCGAGATTTATCAGCAGTGCATGTCGCGAAGCCCCGTTCTGCGACAGAGTCTCCCATATTGCAGTAGCAGTAGGCAGCGTCTTGCTGTCCTCCCCTTGCTTTATAGTTATCAGTTTAGCATTTTTAAGGCACAAGAAATCCTTTATCATCGGCAAGCAGTATTTCTCGGTGCCAACATCAGTCAGAATAAACACACCATCGTGGGCACATTCCGCCATTGACATAGTAAGGTCTTGTTCCAGTCTGTTTGTAAAAATAGTCGTTTGTTTCATAATTTACCTCCTTCTGGCATCCAGCCATAATAATTCAGAGTCTATCTTTTTTCCCCTGCCCTCGCAGTTTCATATTACAAAAGTAACGAAAATAATTCAAAAAAAAGATTATTTAAGAAAAAAATAACGGGAACGTTAACTTTAACCTTAACAATTCCCCATTCCCATCCTCAATCTTCAATTCCCCCTCTAAGTTAGAGGGGGCAAGGGGGCGTATGTTATCGTTAACGTTCCCGTTCCCGTTAAGGTTAACATGAGTTTGATATAACAAAAAACATGTCTTTGGGTTTGCCTCTTCGAGGCAGAAATCGTACAAAATCTATTCAAAATCTTTCAAAATTCTATTTTTATTTGGAAGATTTGGGAAGATTTGTAGAATTTCTCGCGAAGCGACTCCTTATACCGAGCTGAC
>JAGAGD010000024.1 GCA_017627765.1 Prevotella sp.
ACTGACCGTGGCAGTCAACAATCAAGTGCTTCGTCTGAGCAGTGAAGAAATAAGAGCATATCTAAGCACGCTGAGCGTTGCCGACATTGAGAATGGGAAATAATAAGGAATCCAAACAAGAGAGGCACTGGCTCTGACTACAGAACCAGCCAAACGGCAAACGAAGGAATCAGTATTGAAAAATAAGGAATAAAAAAATAAGATTGAAAAGTGTGTGAGTTGACAAATAAATAAGACTACTTGTCTACTTGTTAATTTGTCTACTCGTCAACTCACACACTTAAAGAACTATTCAATCACCTCTGCCTTAATAATCTTGACATCCTCTACAGGGCGGTCGTTGGCGTCGGTTTCAACAGCCTGAATCTTTTCCACTATGTCTAAACCTTCAACAACTTCGCCGTAGACCGTGTATTGACCGTCAAGATGAGGAGTGCCTCCTATTGTCTTGTAGACCTCGCGCAGTTCTGGAGTCAGCTGCACTGTTCCGTCAGTATACTTGTCTATGCGCTGCTGCACACGGTCGAGCATTGGCTCGTTGAACTCTTGTCCGTAGACTATGTAAAACTGGAAAGCAGATGATTTTCTCTCTGGATTAACATCATCACCTTCGCGAGCCGCAGCCAATGCCCCACGCTTATGGAACAGTTTTGGGAAACATATCTCAGCAGGAACACTATAAGGCTCGTTGCTATCGCCCAGCAACTGGTTAGCTTCAGCCTGTTTGCTTGCAGGGTCGCCAGCTTGAATCATAAAGTCTTTGATTACTCTATGAAAAAGAACTCCGTCGTAGAATCCAGCACGCACGAGCTTAAGGAAATTGTCGCGATGCTTCGGTGTCTCGTTGTAAAGTTCAATCACGATATTGCCCATGTTTGTCTCCATTCTGACCTTCTGTCGCAAAGAGTCTTGCGAGTGGGCAGCGAGTGAGATGCAGACAGCAAAAAAGCATAATATTATCTTCTTCATTTTTTATTTATTTTAAATTAGTCTCAAAACTTGAGCCATATAAGCCCCATAGAATTTGTAAGACTTATATGACTCATTAAAAAATATAAACTTTGATTTACTGAGTCCACTTTTAAGGTAGGCTCAATTATTAACTTATCAAATTAGAATCTAATAGATATCCTCTTGCTTCATTTCCTCCTTGTCAATCTTCTTGCGGTCAAGTGAATGCCAAGCGTAGGCAATATATGCAAGAACGAAAGGAATAAGCAATGAGACATAGAACATTGTGCGCAGCGTAAACTCTGAACTGCTTGAGTTTTCTATTGTCAGCGACGACTGCAAGTCGGCTGTTGAAGGATAGTAAGCCGTGTTGTTGAGTCCAGCACAGAGCAGCAACATAAGCACTACAATAACTACTCCTATGCCAACAGGCCAGATGCCTTTCACATAAGTCTTGCTGACAACGGTACGTATCACTCCATATAGCACGAGAACAACACCAACAAGAAGCAGGGCTGCAACATACCACATTTCGAGGAGATTGCTGAGATATTTATGTGGTTCCATCACTATTACGCCTGTAGCAGGATCGTATGCATATCCGTCTTTCAGAAGCAGATGAACGAGGTAGGCAACGAACAGCACTACGAAAGGAACCGCAGCACCAAGCAGTTGCACCGAGCCGCGTGAGCGTATGTTCTCATCGTTGACATTGTTAATGACATAGAGAATGCCGAGTGTGCGTGCCAAGAAGCATACGGCAATGCCAAAAGCAACAACCCAGAAATTGAGCAGTGCATCAAGTCCATGACTTCCATTTGCCCAACGGCTGATTACGGGCTGCATAGAGTCGGCAAGATTCATCTTGTCAACAACGAAGTTGCTGCCCTCAAAGAATGTTGCCACAGCACCACCGAGAAGCAGAGGACCGAGTATTCCGTTAAGAATCAAGAACCACTGGAATGTACGAGTGCCTAAGATGTTGCCCAGCTTGTTCTGAAACTCGTAACTGACAGCCTGCAAAACGAATGAGAAAAGAATAATCATCCAAAGCCAATAGGCTCCGCCAAAACTCGTGCTATAGAAGAGAGGGAACGAAGCAAAGAATGCTCCACCAAACGTAACGAGAGTGGTAAAGGTAAGTTCCCACTTCCTTCCAGTAGAGTTAACTATCATTCTGCGTTCCTCCTCGTTGCGACCGAGTGAGAAAATCAAAGAGTTGGCACCTTGAACAAACATAAGGAACACCAACAGGGCTCCCAGCAATGAAACGAGGAACCACCAGTATTGTTGCAAAAACAGATATGTCATATTAGTTATATTTTTGAGTTATTTAATAATTTACTAAACTTTCGCAAGCTTCAGTCTTGTAAGGTTTCAAAGGCTTCGGCTCAATCAGCTTTAATGCTATGAGGTAATTATACTACAATCCATATCACTATATGCCAGCTTCAGTCTATGAACAGAATTACCTTTATACCTAAACAAGTTGAGCACTTGCAAAACTTGAATCACTTATTGTAACAAAACTATTCCTCACCTTTTTTAGGTCCATGCTTTATTTCTCTGCAGAGAATGCTTACCTCAACAGCCAAGAGCGTTGTGAACAGTGCAAGGAAGATGAAGAAAGTAAGCATAACCGAACCAGAATTGATGTCGGAAACTGCTACCCATGTAGGCATCATGTCCTGAATAGTCCAAGGCTGGCGGCCAAATTCGGCAACAAGCCATCCTGACTCGCTGGCTATATAGGCAAGTGGCAAAAGTGCTAACGCTGCCCAATGGAGCCAACGCATCTTAGCAATATCTCTCTTGTAAACAACAAACAGAACTACAATGAAGAAAAGAATGAACAATGCTCCTAAGCCTACCATTATGCGGAAGGCATAGAAACATAGAGGAATGTATGGAACAATCTGCTCTGCATCCTTAATATAACCATAGCCGAAGTATGCCATGTTGTCGCTAAGCGTCTTGCTATATCCGTTGAGCTTAACCTGTTCCTCGGGTGTTGCCTCGCGACCCTTGATGCTGTTGCTCAACTCTCTGTAGTTTGACATAGCCGTGATAGCCTGCTTTCCTCGCTCTATCTTTTCAGTAAGAGGCAACTCAACAGAGCCATCGGTTTTTGTATAACCACCTTTTATTATGTCGTTTACACCAGGAACATATCCATGAATGTCGTGAGTTGCAAGGAAAGAAAGAGCATAAGGCACACCTAACTTCAACGGAGCCTCAGCCTCGTTTGCATAGTCGGGTTGTTTGAAAGGATTAACCAAAGCCACAAGTGTCAGTTCCTGATCTTCACCTCCATTATAGAGAGCCTCCATTGCAGCGAGTTTCATAGGCTGAACCTTTGCTACCTGATATGCACTTTCGTCGCCAGTATGTATTGCAAGAGCCGAAGCAACAAGTCCGACTATTGCTGCAATCTTGATGCTTTCCTTAGCCAGCTTCTCTTCTCTGCGCTTGAGCAGATAGTAGCAACTAACTGCAATTACGAAAATAGCACCGATAATCCACGAAGAAGTAACTGTATGCGTAAACTTATTAACTGCGAAAGGCGACAAAGCCACATCGAGGAAAGACACCATCTCGTTGCGCATTGTGTCGGGATTGAACTGGCATCCAACAGGATATTGCATCCAAGCGTTAGCAACAAGAATCCACCAAGCAGAGATGGTCGCACCGAGTCCTGTAAGCCATGTTGACGCGAGATGGAATCCTGCCGAAACTTTCTTCCATCCGAAGAACATCACAGCAACGAAAGTTGACTCCATGAAGAAGGCAACAATACCCTCAATAGCCAATGGCGCACCGAAGATATCGCCAACAAACCATGAGTAGTTGCTCCAGTTTGTGCCAAACTCGAATTCGAGAATGATGCCCGTTGCAACACCCATAGCAAAGTTGATTCCGAAAAGTTTCTGCCAGAACTTGGCTGTATCTTTCCAGAATCTCTTACGGGTACGATAATAACAAGTCTCCATGATGCCCATAATCAAGGCAAGTCCTAATGTCAGAGGCACGAAAAGCCAGTGATAAATGGCTGTCAGTGCAAACTGGGCTCTTGCCCAATCTATTGCCCCTGCATCAATGTTTAGCATTAAGTTTGTCATAACTATTTAGTTTAATTTTACTTATTTATTATTCGGCTGTTTGTTTTAATATTCTTAGTTTGTCTTATATTTCAATCAGGTTCTAACATCTTTTTACACATTTCAGAGAAATACTCTTTACAGATTAGTTTTCGCATCGCAACGAACCTTGACTTAAAGGTTAATATCATTCTATGCATATCAACCTATGCGGGCATCTCATTTCTGGTCTGCCACTTCGCTCCGCTGCACCATTTCGTTTGATACATACCCCGCCTTGTCTCCGTCTTTAGCCTTAGAACTGAGAAAATTAGGAAAGAAAAATATCTTCAGTACAATAAAGATAACAAACAACTTGATAAGAATCACAGCCCAGAGGGTGCGACCTAACGTCATGTTCCTAAAACCATCTGCATAGAGGTCGTAAATCCTGTAAAGCAAGTTGTTCTTTTTCATGTTTCAAACTAAATTCAACCTATTTTATGATAAAATCTGTCTACAAATGTAAACATTTATTTTTAAATTGTTCGCTTTTTCCTTAAAAATCTTCATTTTAAAGTAATTAAAGTTTTCAAATACTTTTTTCCTTTGCAAAATAAGATAAAAAAACTACTTTTGCAAAGTTGATTTGTTTATAAAACTACATAAGTTTATAATAGATTTTTAACATGATTATGAGAAATAAACTTTTTGCAATCATATCCATCTTGATTTGTTGCCATGCTGCAAATGCGCAGCAAGTTCTGTCGCTTCAAGACTGCAAGCGGCTTGCACTGCAAAACAACAAGCAACTGAACATGGCAAAACTGAAACAAGATGCAGCACAAAACATGCAGAAGGCAGCACGCACGAAATACCTGCCAAAGATTGATGCTGTTGCGGGCTATGAACTTACAAGCCGCGAAATATCTATTCTGAACAATAAGCAGAAATCTACTCTTTCTAATATTGGAACAAACTCAAGTGCTATAATCGGCAACAAGACTGGCGAAGTAGTTACAAATCTTGTTCAGCAAGGACTCATAACTCCAGAAGCAGCAGGACAGATGGGCGAAATGTTGCAGAACGTATTAGGCCCGCTCTCGCAATTCGGCAACGAAATCGGCAACAACATTGTTGATGCATTCCGCACAGACACTCGCAATATTTGGGCAGGTTCGGTCATGCTCCGCCAACCAATCTACATGGGTGGAGCGATAACCGCTGCCAACAAGATGGCTGACCTGAGTATTGAAATGGCTTCAAACGACATGGATGTGCGCCGACAGCAAGCCATCTATGATGTTGAAAGTGCCTACTGGTTGGTGGTTTCGCTCCGACAGAAGCAGATTCTTGCCTACAGTTATCGCGACTTAGTGAAGAAACTAAACGAAGATGTCCACAAGATGATTGACGAGGGCGTTGCTACGAAAGCCGACGGACTGAAAGTAGACGTGAAAGAGAATGAAGCAGAAATACAGATTGTTCAGGTTGACGACGGCGTATCACTTGCCAAGATGCTCTTGTGCCAGTTGTGCGGATTGCCAATGGACAGCGAGATAATTCTTGAAGATGAGGCTTTCGACGAGAATAAACTGCCGAAAGGCATTGACTATGCTACATCAAAGGATGTATATGAAAGAAGACCAGAACTTCGACTTCTGCAAAATGCCATTGACATGAGTCAGCAGGCTACAAAACTGATTAAGGCAGCAAATCGCCCGCAAGTAGCACTAACAGGCGGATATCTTATATCAAATCCAAATACCTTTAATGGTTTTGAACGCAAGTTTGGCGGAGTTTGGAACGTGGGAATACTCTTGAGAGTGCCTGTTTGGAACTGGTTTGAAGGTCGCTACAAGGCCAATGCAGCCAAAGCAGCCACGACAATAGCCTGCCTCGAACTCGAAGACATTGGCGAGAAAGTGGAGTTGCAGATAACCCAATGCAAGTTTAAACTCGAAGAGTCTGTCAAGAAATGCAACATGACCCGCAAGAACATTGAGAGCGCCGAAGAAAACTTGCGTTGTGCAAACGTAGGTTTCCAGGAAGGAGTCATTGATGCAACTGATGTCATGGCAGCACAGACTGCATGGCAACAGGCCAAGACTCAGCATATTGACGCACAGATAGAAAATCAGATAGCAATTCTCAATCTGATGAAAGCAAACGGTGAACTTTAGTTCTTAGTATCATTGAGACCAAAGATTCACAACATCAACAAATACGAAAACAATAAAAAGAAATTAAATATGTCGACAAAATCACAGCACAACAACATTCTCTTGGCCATCATTGGTTTTATTGCAGTGGTAGCGATTGTAGCACTCATCGGCTTCTTCACCCTCGACCGCACACCCGACATCATTCAGGGAGAAGTGGAAGTAGGCGAATATCGTGTTTCGAGCAAGGTTCCTGGCAGAATCCTTGAAATAAGAGTTAAGGAAGGCGACTACGTTCATGTAGGCGACACACTGGCAATTCTTGATGCTCCTGAAGTGGAGGCAAAGAAGACTCAGGCAGAAAGTGCAAAAGATGCAGCAGCAGCCATGAGCGAGATGGCAGACAACGGAGCCCGCGAAGAACAGATTCGCGGTGCTAAGGAACTTTGGCAACAAGCTGAAGCGGGCCTTGACCTCGCAAGAAAAAGTTATGAGAGAGTACAACGCCTCTACGATGAAGGAGTTGCAACAGCACAGAAACGAGACGAGGCTATGGCTAACTATAAGGCAATGGAAGCACAGTGCAAGGCTGCCAAGAGCCAGTATGACATGGCTCTGAACGGTGCCCGCCGCGAAGAGCGAAGAGCCGCAGCAGCACAAGTGAACCGTGCTCGCGGTGCTGTTCAGGAAGTCAATTCATACATCCACGAGACTGTTCAGATTGCACAAGTTGAAGGAGAGGTAAGCAGTGTCTATCCTAAGGTAGGCGAACTTGTAGGCACTGGTTCTCCTATCATCAGTATTTCTGTTATGAAAGATCTTTGGGGAACATTCAATGTGCGCGAAGACCAACTAAACGGGCTGAAGGTAGGCGACACGTTCACAGCTTTCTCTCCTGCCTTCAACAAAGAACTGAAGATGAAAGTCTACTACATAAAGGATCAAGGCTCTTATGCAGTATGGAAGGCAACCAAAGCCAACGGACAATATGACTTAAAGACATTTGAAGTGAAAGCACGTCCAGTTACTTTCATTGACGGTCTTCGTCCAGGCATGTCGCTCATAATCAAGGACGACAACATGAAGAAATGAGACGTCTAAGGCAAATACTAAACATAGCATCGCGCGAGTGTGGAATCTTGCGCCGGCATCATGTGTACTTGTTTTGCATGGTGCTGTTTCCTGTGGCTGTAACTTTCTTCTTCACATCGCTGATGAACGAAGGACAGCCTATAGGTATGCCTGTTGGTATTGTTGACATGGACAACACTCCTACTTCGCGAGCCATGATTCGTCGTCTTGATGCTTTCCAGACAACAAGCATCGTGGCACACTATCCCAACATAAACGAGGCACGACAAGCAATTCAGCGAAACCACATATACGCATTTCTGTATATACCAAAGGGAACTACCGACGGATTGCTGTCTGCCAAACAGCCAAAAATTTCGTTCTACTATAGTTTTGCATCGCTTTCGGCTGGTGCTTTGCTCTATCGCGACCTTAAAACTGTCGCTACACTTGGCTCGGCAGCCGTAGGTCAAGCCACAATGAGGGCAAAAGGATATACCGACAAGCAGATTAAGACTTTTCTCCAACCTATAGTAATCGACCTGCACCCTATCGGCAACCCATGGATTGACTACAATGTATATCTTTCTACAATGCTGATTCCTGGTTGCTTAATGCTATTTATATTCCTCATTACCGCCTATTCGCTCGGAACAGAGTTGAAATTTAAACGCTCAAGGAAACTGATGGCACTTGCCGACGGCAACATACATGTGGCACTCATCGGTAAGTTCCTGCCTCAGACATTAGTCTTTCTTACCATCATGTATGGTTTCATGTTCTATGTCTTCGGCATTCTCCATTTTCCTCATCCTGGCGGTTTATTCTCCATTCTCACATTAGGATTCTTTTCAGTCATAGCATCCCAGAGTTTCGGGATATTCATCTTCGGGCTTGTTCCTTCGCTGCGACTGTCTATGAGCATTTGCTCACTGTGGGGAGTATTGAGTTTTTCAACCGTAGGTTCAGCTTTCCCACTCATGGCAATGGACTCGCCTATAAGTGCATTGGCACAACTTTTCCCATTGCGGCACTACTATATGATATATCAGATATGCGTATTCAACGGCTATCCGCTGGTTAACGCATGGTTCAACATAATGGCTTTGCTAATATTCATCGCACTACCTGCATTCGTGCTGCGAAACATTCGCCGTGCTATGCTTGAGTATGTGTATATTCCTTAGAACAGATGGAAAAGAACGACAACCTGCTTCAACGCATAAAAGAAGGCATACTCGATATGTGCTACATCTATGTTCGCGAAATGAAAAACGTGGTTCGCGACCAAGGCGTGCTCATATTCTTCATTCTTGTGCCTCTGCTCTATCCCCTTCTCTATTCATGGATTTACAACAACGAGGTTGTCAGAGACGTGCCTGTTGCTGTCGTCGATCTGTCACACAGTCACCTGAGCCGCGAATATCTTAGACAATGCGACGCTTCGCCTGACCTGAAAATCATATCCCACTGCAACTCGCTCGACGAGGCAAAGGAACTTGTAGAAAAGCAGATAGTAAACGGAATAATAGTTATTCCTGCTGACTTCCAGACTAAGATTAACCGAATGGAGCAGAGTCATGTAAGCGTATTCAGCGACATGAGCCTTATGCTTGCCTACAAAGCGATATATCAGACAACTATGATGGTGTCGCAGAAGATGAATTCCGACATTCAGGTAATGGTTTCAAACAACTTTACCAACAGAGAAAACGAGATTACTACCCGACCGCTTGACTACGAAGAGGTTCCAATATTCAATCCTACTGGAGGCTATGGCAGTTTTATTATTCCAGGAGTTCTGATGCTAATCATTCAGCAGACACTGCTTTTAGGAATAGGTTTGTCGGCTGGTACATCGCGAGAAAACAACCGCTATCAAGACCTTGTACCTATCAGCCGACACTATAATGGAATATTCAGAATTGTACTTGGCAAGTCGCTCTGCTACATGATGCTCTACGCTGTTATTGGAGCATATCTCACTCTTGTTGTCCCGCGAATATTCAATTTCACGTCAATAGCCGACGGCGAGGCGCTTTTCGGACTGATGGTGCCTTATATTCTGGCATGTATCTTCTTCGGAATGGTTCTTTCTTGCGTAATCCACTATCGTGAGAACATCATGCTTATTATCGTTTTCAGTTCCGTACCTATGCTCTTCATGTCGGGAGTGTCTTGGCCTGAGAGTGCAATACCAGGATTCTGGCGCAGCGTGGCTTGCCTCATTCCGTCAACATTCGGTGTACGAGGATTCGTCAGAATAAACACTATGGGTGCAACACTGGCAGACATCGAACAGGAATATAATGCCCTGTGGATTCAGGTATGTGTCTATTTCTTTGCAGCCTGCCTTGTCTACCGCTATCAGATTAACCATGCACGCCGCCATGCCTTAGAACGCTACGAAAACATAAAACAGCGCGTTCAGCATGCTAAGCAGCAACGACAACTGAAGAAACAACAATGAAAGATAATAACCACAGCCCAAACACTGCTGCAAACAACTGCTTGCAGGCGAAACACTCTATTGACATAGACCATCTGCAACTGCTCGTATTCGATGCTGACGATACGCTTTGGGATTGCCAGTCTCATTTTGACGAGGTAATGAACAGATGTGCCAGAATGCTAAAACCTTACGTTTCGCCCGACAAAGTGGCAGACCAACTTTATGCTACTGAAAGGGCTAATATGCCTCTTATGGGCTATGGCACTAAGGCTTTCACCATCTCGCTCCTCGAAAATGCTCTGCGCGTAAGCAACTATAAGGTTCCTGCCGACGTTGTTGAAAAGATTCTGCAAATGGGAAAGGAACTGCTACTCCTGCCTGCCACACCGCTTGAAGGAGTGGAAAAGACATTAGCACATATTCGGGAGTCTCATCGCTGGAAGATGGTGATGTTTACTAAAGGAGAGTCACTTGACCAAAAAGGAAAGATATCACGGTCTGGCTTGTCAAGTTTTTTCGACGATATCATAATAGTTGATGACAAGACTGACAATGAATACAGTAAAGTATGTGAACGACACTCTGCTTTACCAGAAGAAATGCTTATGATAGGCAATTCATTTCGCTCAGACATTGCTCCAGCACTGCGCATCGGAGCCAATGCCGTTCATATACCATTCCACACAACTTGGGCTTTGGAACATGCCGAGACTTTCGAGCATGAACACCTTGTTACCCTTTCTTCGTTCAGCCAATTAGAACAGTTCCTGTTATGATATTATGTTTTCATTGATTTTTATATACTATTATTACTTATAAATCTATTACACTAAAGTTTTATTTATAAGGAAAGTTTTGGTTTACAAGACTTTGCATTTCTCCAGCCTACAACTCAATGCAACTTCTCGTTGGCATGGTTTTTGCAGAGTAGATGACAAGTAAACGAGTTGAAAGTCAAAGTTAAAGCTTAAAGTCAAAGTTTAAAGTTAAAAAGAATATGATTAAACGAAAAATTATCTTAGCAACCGCAGTATTAGCCTTTTCGCTCAGTGCTTGCAGCGACAACCAGTCGCAAAAGCAGACTACTGCAAACAGTGAGAACAAAACAATTATTAACAGCAAAAAGAAAGGAGACAACATGAAAGTGACCGAACTAACAACAGCAGATTTTAAAACCAAAGTAATGAACTATGAGCAGCATCCACAAGAGTGGGTGTTTGAAGGAAAACGCCCAGCACTTGTTGACTTCTATGCTACATGGTGTGGTCCTTGCAAGGCCCTTTCGCCTATAGTTGAAGAACTGGCAGAGAAGTACGACGGAAAAGTTGACTTCTACAAGGTTGATGTCGACAAGCAAGAGGAGCTGGCTGCCCTATTTGGTATACGTTCAATCCCATCACTGCTGTTTATCCCAATGGAAGGACAGCCTGAGATGAGCGTTGGAGCAATGAATATGGAACAACTTCAGAAGGCTATTGAGGAGAAGTTGATTAAGTAAGATTATATAAGCTTTAAGGTGTAAGGCGATGTTTGTATTATTAACTAAAAAATAGGAAACAACCTTAACGCCTAAATACATAAAAACGAAAAGCAACCTTCCTGTATCGGGAGGTTGCTTTGTTTTTTTATAAATTCAATAAATATTAAAGTGTTCCTTGCTTCAGCTGCTCTACATATTCGCTTATGCGCTGCATTTCCTGTGGTATGCGTATACGCTGAGGACACTCCCTAACACATTTGGCACAACCTACGCAATGGTCAGCTTGACGGAGTCGTGGCACACTGCGGTCGTAACCTATTAGAAAGGCACGTCGAGACTTGGCATAGTCAGGGTCTTGCATCGACTGCGGCACCTGACTTTCGTTCATGCAACGGTTATAGTGCAAGAACACGCCAGGAATATCTATTCCATAAGGACAAGGCATGCAATACTTACAGTCGTTGCACGGAATCAGCTTGAAGTCAACAATCTGAGCCGCAACTTCCTTGTCAAGATAGCGCAGTTCCTTCTCGTTGAGTGGACGAAGCGGACAATATGAAAGCAGGTTGTCTTTCAGATGCTCCATATATGTCATACCACTCAAAACTGTGAGCACTCCCTTGTAAGTACCCGCATATCTGAAAGCCCACGAAGCAATGCTCGACTGCGGGTCGCGCTGTTTCAGTTGCCGCATTATCTTTCGAGGCATCTTAGCCAGTCGTCCACCCAATAGCGGTTCCATAATCACCGCAGGTATATTGCGTTTTTCCAGTTCTCTATACAGATAGACAGCATCGGTGTTCCTATCGTTTATCTCGTCAGCATAGTTCCAGTCTAAGTAGTTAAGTTCTATCTGAACGAAGTCCCACTTATACTTGTCGTGTTGCGAAAGAAGATAGTCAAAGCACTCTATGTCGCCATGATAAGAAAAACCGAGATTGCGGATGCGTCCTGCCCGTCGTTCCTCCAACAAGAAGTCGAGCATTCCGTTTTTGAAGTAACGCTCCTGCATCTCTTCCATACCGTCGTCTCCTGTACCGATAGCGTGCAGCAGATAATAGTCGATATAGTCGGTCTGCAATTCCTTAAACGACTTTCTATACACTTTCATCGACTCTTCTCGCGGCCACGTTTCAGGAGCGAAGTTAGAGAGTTTCGTAGCGATATAGTAGTTTTTGCGAGGATGTCGTGCAAGCGCAGTACCCGTTGCCCCTTCCGACTTGCCCTGACAGTAGGCAGGCGATGTATCGAAATAGTTTACACCATGCTCAAGAGCGTAGTCAACAAGACGATTCACCATCTTCTGGTCAATCTCTGTGTCGCCTTCCTTTTTTCTACCTTTGTCTTTTGTTGGCAGGCGCATCATTCCATATCCTAAGAGCGAAACCTTTTCGCCAGTCTTCGGATTGGTCCTGTATGTCATCTTGCCAACAGGCGGCTCAGCCTGCCCCTTATAGTCGTCGGGTGCCGAGTCGTCCTGTTTTGTTTTACAACCCACAAGCGTTGCAGTAGTTACAGCAGTTCCCATTCCTAATAGTTTCAGAAACTGTCGGCGTGATATATCTTTCATTATCGTTTTCCTTTAAGTTATTTTTCTAAGAACAAGGAGTTAGGATTCAGTTTTCCAACCTTTTCTTACTCCTCTTTTATATATTATAACAACCAACAACCCTCAATTAAAGAAATTATCAATTGTAAACCGAAGGTCACTGTTCATGAGAACATTAGTTCGAGAGGGAAAGTAATTCTCAATTGTCAATTATCAATTAACCTTATGTACCTCATGTCCTTCAACGTGGATGGCAGTGAACGGGCGAGCAGGACAAACATACTCACAAGCCCCACAACCAATGCATCGCGTTTCGTCTACGGCAGGAACGTAAGGCGATTCTTCGTCGTCAGGATTGTTAGGCACCATCTCTATTGCTCCAGCAGGACAATGGCGTGAGCAGTTACCACACTCAACGCCGTCGGTAAGCACAATGCAATTGAATGGCTGCCATACGGCATGGCCAATCTGCGTAGAGCTCTTTTCCTCGCGGCTGATTGGCTTGATTGCTCCAGCAGGACAGAGTTCTGAGCAACGAGTACATTCAGGACGGCAGAATCCTCGTTCATACGACATAGTAGGCTGCATAAGTTTCATAAGGTCTGTTGAAGGACGCAACACTCCATTAGGACACTCTGCCACGCAAAGCTGACAGCCAGTGCAATGCTGTGCCATATTCTCCGCACTCATAGAGCCTGGAGGAGTTAGCGGAGTGATGCGCTTCCACACCTTTCTCTCTTTCAGCACAGCAAGTCCGCCATCGAGTTTCATCTTTTCTTCAGCCAGAGCTGCAGTAGAAACCATTGCCGTAGCAAGAAGGAATGAACGCTTCGACTTGTCTACACCCTTGTCGTCATGAGAGTTGACCTGCACTTCTGCCCTTACAGCTTTCTTCTTTCTTCCGTAATGAAGCGCATCGAAATGACAGTCTGAAAGGCAATCGCCACAAACAATGCAACGACTATAGTCAACCGTATGTGTCTTGAAGTCAATGCAAGAAGCCTTACAGCCTTTGCTGCACTTTGAACAACTTCGGCACTTTTCTTCGTCGAAGTAAATCTTAAACCAGGAGAAGCGTGCAAGGAATCCAAGCACCGTACCAACAGGGCAAATCGTATTGCAGTAGGTTCTGCCGTTGCGCCATGCCAAAACTGCAATCAAGACAAAAGTGACTGCGGCAATTATAAATGTCGGCAAACTCTTTATCCACACATCAACGCTATAGAAAGCATAACTGTCTACACGCTCTGCAAAGTAGGCAAGCACGTTGTTGCCTGCAATGTAGACAGGCTGAAACAAGTTCGAAGCAATCCTGCCGTAAGAACTGTAAGGAGCAAGCAGTGCAACAAGTGAACCTATACCCGCAATTAAGGCTACAACCATAACGGCAAGAAAAGCATAGCGCAACCAGTTGACTGCCTTAGAATAACTGTAGCGATGGTTTTTCCTGCGATTGTGAACCCACGCTACAACATCCTGAAATACTCCGAGCGGACAAATGACAGAGCAATATATTCGTCCGAAAACGAGTGTAAGTGCAATGAGAACGGCTACGACAATAAAGTTCATCGCAAGCAAAGCAGGCAGGAACTGAATCTTTGCCATCCACCCAAACCAGTGATGGAGCGTTCCCGTGAAATCGAGAAATAGCAGCGTTGTCAGCAGAAAGAAAATGCTGCCCAGTAGAATTCTTATTCGTTTCAGTTTCATAATGTCTATTCTTAAGTTTTATAAGTTGACAAGCAACAATAGTTCATAGTTCATAGTGTATAGTGCATAGTTGAATAGCTAATGTTAAAGTTAAAATTCTCATAACTCATAACTCAAAACTAGTTAAAGTTAAAGTTAACGTTAAAGTTAAAAGCTCCAAGTCAATTATCATTTTTAACAAGCAATATGCTCACTTCATATAGCAGCCAGATTGGCAGCGACACAACGATGAGCGTAAGCATGTCGGTTGTTGGAGTGATTATAGCCGCCACAACGAGTATTGCAACAATGGCATGACGGCGAAACTTGCGCATCTGACTGCGCCTGATCAGATTCATCTTACCCGCAAGCCAGCAGACAACAGGAAGTTCAAAGACTAATCCCATCAACAGATTCATCGAAATCATAGTGTCTACATAGTTACTTATCGTTAGCATGTTTGCCACATTGCCCGACACCTGATAAGTTCCGAGAAAACGAACAGTGAGAGGGAAAATGAGAAAATAATTGAGTGCTGTTCCTACAAAAAACATGACGTAGGCAGAGATGACCACAGCCTTGCCATAACGTTTCTCGTTCTGGTATAGCGCAGGACTGACGAAGCCAAACAAGAGATAGAGAATGTAAGGCGAAACAATCAGTATGCCTGCATAGATGGCAACGCGCACATGAATCATGAACTGCTCTGTCAACTGAGTATTCATCAACTGCAAGTTAAACGGTTCTGCCTTTAGCCATCTGAAAAGAAAGAAGTCTGACTGCGCAGGTGCAAGCACAATGCTGAAAAGCAAATCCTTGAAGGCAAATGCCACACCGCTAACAGCAATAACGGCAATCGCCATACGAATGATTACGAAGCGCAACTCGTCAAGATGGTCCCAGAATGTTGCACCGTCTGCATTAGACTCTCCCATCGAAAAAAATCTGTCCTTTTTCTAATT
Source organism: Prevotella sp. (assembly GCA_017627765.1). GTDB lineage: Bacteria > Bacteroidota > Bacteroidia > Bacteroidales > Bacteroidaceae > Prevotella. The sequence goes on from JAGAGD010000024.1 coordinate 15,394, forward strand.
GTTCTTCAGTCAACTGTCTCTAAACGTGAGACTTATTTCTTCTCCTCTTCCTTCTTGTCGCTCTCGGTATCGGTTGTTTCCTTCATGCCTTCTTTGAAGTTCTTCACACCCTGTCCCAGTCCGCGCATCAGCTCTGGAATCTTTCTGGCACCGAAGAGCAGCAGCACAATCAGCGCAATAAGTACAATTTCGCCTGTTCCAAGTCCAAACATAACTATATTGATTTTTTTAATGTTAGAAAAACTTACTTACGACCGCAAATATACAAAATTTATTTCAAAAACACACCATTAATACCGAAAATACCTCAAAACATGCAGGCAAAAACAACACTGCAAGACATGAGAAACCAAAAGAAATAACAAAATCACAAGCCAATGCTCACCCATATAGAGGACACCAGCAAAAGTCATTTCGAGAGAGAAAGTAATTGTCAATTACTCCTATATTCCTTCGGAGTCAAACCAGTTTCGCGCTTAAAGAGGCGGGTGAAATGCTGAGGATACTGAAATCCGAGAGAATAGGCAATCTGATTTATCGTCATAGAATTATCCATGACAAGTTGCTTGGCACGACCGATGACGCGCTGCTGAATATATCGCTGTGCCGACACACCTGTCTCTTTCTTTATAAGGTCGCCGAAATATCCTGCCGAGAGGCAAGCCTTATCAGCAAAATAGGCAACTGAAGGCAGTCCGTGCTGCTGCGGCAAGTCGCTGAAGATATATTCATTAAGGTTTCGCTCAAAATCAGAAAGCACGTCAGAGTTTGCTCTGTGCCGCGTTATAAACTGGCGGTCATAGAACCGCATACAGTAGTCGAGCAACGTGGAAATTCTGTCAGTGATTATCGTTTGCGAATGTCTGTCTATCGGATGTTGCAGTTCCTGTTCGATGCTGTCCATCTGGTCACTGACAATCTGGCGTTCCCTTTCTGAAAGATGCAGAGCCTCGCGCTGGTCGTAGCCAAAGAAACTGAACTCGTGCAGACGTTTGCCAAGAGGCGTGCCATAGACCAAGTCGGGATGAAACAGCAGTCCGCGTGAAGGAGGCATCGGCAAAGAGTCGTCCCAGTCGACGGTTACCACTTGTCCTGGGGCAAACGTAACGATTGTTCCTTCCTGATAGTCATACCGCTCACGGCCATAACGTACGATGCAGCCATCGCCTCGTTTCAGAAACAATGCAAACAAACCGTATCGCAAGCGGCATTGCCTAAGCCGCTCAAGAGGTTGTTCATGGTCTACCACCGTCACCAGAGGATGCAGCGTCTCCACACCATTCAGTTTGTTGTATGTATCAACAGAATCTATTTGCAGCACTTCGTTTGTCATCACATTAATCTTAATTTGACTACAAAAATACAAAGAAAAATGACAACACCAACATCCTTGAGCAAGAAAAAGCAATCGGGGTAATTTTATCCGTTAATAATATTACTGATGTTTTATAATAATAATGTAATTTTGCAGCATTATTTTAAATTAAGAAACGAATAATGAACAGATTACTAACAATCTTATTTGCGATTATGGCATCAACAACTCTTTCGGCTCAGACAAACAAACTCTCCATCAATGCTGGTGGAAAGTCGTTTGCAGCAACACTTGAACAGAACGCAACGGCAGAGGCTTTTGCCGAAATGCTGCCACTGTCTCTAAACATGAGCGAACTTAACGGCAACGAGAAATACTGCTATCTGAATGAGAGCCTGCCTACTGACCCTCAGACTCCTGGCACTATTCATGAAGGCGACATCATGCTGTTTGGCAACTCTTGTATTGTCATCTTCTACAAGACTTTCACGTCGGGCTATCAGTATACTAAGATTGGACACATTGACGACACGGCAATGCTGGCAGAGGCACTGGGGAGCGGAAGCGTGAGAGTGGATTTCTCGCTCAACGAACCTGACAAGATAAGCAATCCTACGAATAAGACTTCGGCAAACAACAGAGAGTTTTCTGCTGACGGCATTGCAGACAACAACAGGCCATACGGCAAAAGTAAAAGAATAATAATAAGCAAAGGAAAAAAGGAAATAAAATGAGAAAAACTATCATCATGGCTGCACTGATTGGACTAATGCTCACAGGCAGCACAACTAACGTATATTCACAACAAAACAATAAGAACATGACAAATCTCGAATTGACTCAAGAGTGGGACAAGACGTTCCCTAAAAGCGACAAGGTAGACCACAAGAAGGTTACTTTCCGCAATCGCTACGGCATAGAACTTGCCGCAGATATGTATACGCCAAAGAATGGTTCACAACGCATGGCAGCTATAGCCGTATGCGGACCTTTCGGCGCTGTGAAGGAACAAAGCAGCGGACTATATGCACAGCACATGGCTGAGAGAGGTTTCCTCACCATTGCTTTCGACCCGTCTTTCACTGGTGAGAGTGGAGGCACGCCTCGATATGTCGCTTCGCCTGATATCAATACCGAAGACTTCTGCGCTGCCGTAGACTTTCTTTCCGTACAAGACAATGTAGACCCAGAGCGTATCGGAATTATAGGTATATGCGGATGGGGCGGCATGGCAATGAACGCTGCTGCTATTGACACAAGAATAAAGGCTACTGTCACTTCAACTATGTATGACATGAGCCGCGTTATTGCAAACGGATATTTCGACTCTATGGACGAAGATGCACGCTACGAGATGCGCAAACAACTCAATACACAGCGCACCGAAGACTATCGCAATGGCGAATATGCACTTGCAGGCGGAGTGATTGACGAGGTGCCAGAGGATGCTCCTTTCTTCGTTAAGGACTATTTCGACTATTATAAGACTTCACGCGGATACCATAAGCGCAGCCTCAACTCAAATGGAGGATGGAATAAGACTTCTGCACTGTCGTTTCTGAATATGCCTCTGCTGAGTTATGCGGGTGAGATTCGTTCTGCTGTGCTCGTTATTCATGGCGACAAGGCTCACAGCTGCTATTTCAGCAAGGATGCCTTTGCTAAACTGAAGGGCAACAACAAAGAACTGATGCTTATTCCAAATGCTGTCCATACCGACCTCTACGACGACCAAGCAGGGGTAATTCCTTATGACAAGATGGAGGAATTTTTCAAGAAAAATCTGCTTTAGTTTGTCAGTTTATGAGTTGCTTAACTTCGTCAGTTTCTACATAAACTAAGGTGTTGGAAAAGCTCATAAACTTCTGAATAAATAAAGGCTGCATAATTAGTGTAGAAATCTACACACTATGCAGTCTTTTTTATAATTTGCTCTGCTTTCAAGTTGAAAGCAGTTTTTTGTTTCTTGCCTTTACAGAGCAAAAAACTTGCAATTTTCAGAGCCGAGTTGGGTAAAAAATTGATTAACTAACCTCGCAAATAACTTAAAATTTTACGACCGAGAAAAAAGAAGTTGCAAAATATGCGAGTATTTTGCAACTTCTTGTTGTTTTTAGTAAATCGTTCAATATCAAGACATTATACGTTTCATCTCATAATTCATAAGTGTTAAAAAAGTCAGAGGGCATCTTTCGCAGTGTGAAAGGGCACGTTTGACACTGCAATATGCCACATATCGCACTGCGATATGCCACGTTTCGCATCGCGAAAGGACACCTTTCACTTTTTCGTTCCTTACGACCGTTCACATAGTTTAAGCCGATTGATTAACAATTAAACACATTTTTGCATTCAGCCTCGTGCCAAGCGGAAAAACGGCTCCTTATGTTTCGCTAGATTGAAAATTTCGTTTGTCAAGATTTTTTACTTTTTCCGTCAAAAAATCGGGCTGATTTTAAAACTTACAATATGTAAGTTTATATGTTGATTGGGATGATAGTCAGTAGTGTTATCAAAATAAAGAACTGCGCATTAACAACTGCCATGCATGCAAACTAATAAAAACAAAAAAAGCGATGCATGCATCGCTTTTAACTTTCCTTACTCACTGTAAGTACAATATATTCTGAACGGGTGCCTATGCGGAACTTGCCGCCCCAAATGCCTAAACCTGAAGATACATAATACTGAGTGCTGCCACGCTGCCATGCGCCAAAGGCGTCCTCGTAGATAGCTTCGGTTATCCACGATATAGGCCACACCTGTCCATGATGGGTATGCCCGCTAAACTGATAGTCGATGCCCGACTGCTCTGCCTCTTCAAGATGATAGGGCTGGTGGTCGAGAAGAATGGTAAATTCGTTTTCTATTGCAGGACTTACAAGTTGGCTGACTTTCTTTCGACGCAGGTTGGTGCGGTCGTCGCGACCTATTATGCGCAGGTTCTCCTTCAGCAAGACGCTGGTGTCGCGAAGCAGAGTTATGCCAGCATCCTTATAGAACTGCTCCGACTCTTTCAGACCAGAATAGAACTCATGGTTGCCAAGACAGGCATATACAGGTGCGTTGATGCGTCTGAACTCTTCTGCCATATTCTGATGTAACAGCGGACGGATGCTGCGGTCTATAATGTCGCCTGCAACAAGCACAGCATCGGGATGTTCACTGTTAATCATGTCGACCCAGCGCGAAAATTCCTCTTTCTGATTGTGATAGCCCAGATGCAAGTCGCTAACAAGCACAAGGCGCATGTCCTTCTTCAGGTCTTTAGTGGTAGTAACGCTGACTGGCTGGCGTATTTTCTTGCGGTAGTTGTGGTTGCCATAAGTGAAGATGGCAAAGAGAAAAACGAAGATAGCCAGAGAGGAAATCCAGTTGTCATAGAGCCACGACTTCGGAACGAGTCTTACAATCCTGCCAATGTCTAAAACAAGAAAGAGCATAACGGCATATAGCAAGACGAAGATTGACGATGTGCTTATCTCGTATATGCAAGTCGCAATCGGCATTGGCAACTTGTCAATGGTTCCGCCTATACTTACAAAAAGCATGAATACACAAATCCAGCACAACGCAATAACACTCCAGCGTATTGCTGCTGTCAAAGGAAGAATACACCACAAGTGCCAGCTAATATAGACTAAGCCAGCAATGGGGATAAGCAGAAATAAAATAAATATGGGCATGTGAGTATTTAAGTTCTTGTTTTTGTGAGTACTTAGTGCATGGTTATGCCTGATTTTGGATTAATGATTAAAGATTAATTATTAATGACATTAACCCTTTAACTTGTCTACTTGTCAACTCGTAAACTTAAACAACTATGCACTAAGAACTATGAATTATGCACAGATAAAGTCTATGCACAGATAAATACAATTCAATAATTAAAACAAAGACAGAGTATAAAGATATACTACTGCGGCAGGGAAGGCCATGAGCGAAGAGTCGAAGCGGTCGAGCATGCCTCCATGACCAGGAAGTATGTTTCCACTGTCCTTTATGCCAAGTGTGCGCTTGAACAAAGACTCTACGAGGTCGCCTAATGTTCCGAATACAACTACTATCAGTCCTAAACCAATCCATACAAGCATAGAACGGCCGTTGTCAAGTTCCTGCGAACCGAGCGTAAGCGAAATAATGATTGCTGCAATTATAACAAACACGGCTCCGCCAATGCTTCCTTCCCAGCTCTTTCCTGGAGAAACACGCGGAAACAGCTTGTGGCGGCCAAAGAGCGACCCCGTAAGGTATGCACCACTGTCGTTAACCCAAAGGAAGATGAATACGCTTAAAGGAAGAAGATAGTTGTAGACAGCCTCACTGTCGGAAGAAGGACTGAATGCCAAAACTACAATCATTGAGAAAGGAAGGGCTATATACATCTGCGCAAGCATGGTATATGCCCAGTTGCTTATAGGATTAGCTGCCTTTGTAAACAACTCCGCAATGAAGAGATAGACGATTGTGAGCAGATAGGGGATGAAAGCTGCTGCTGGAGTAATGCCTGTACACCATCCTGCCATAGCAACAAAGAAATAGGCTGATGCTGCAGTGGTTATAAACCTGTTTACCTCCACTTCGGTATTCTCGTTTATAAGCGTACAATACTCATAGGTTGTCATGCCCGTAACAAGTGTAAACAGTGACAACATACCAATAGGAGTGAAAAAACAGGTTACTACTATTGCTACAAACAGCACTCCCGTGATTGAACGTACAATGAGATTTTTCTTCTTCTCGCTCATCATCTTCTTTTCTCCTTTGCTTATTATTTATTCAGGTTGTTTTAGTCTTTATTCTCTGTTGTTTCTGACTCTTTGCCCTCAGCGTTATCGGTTGCCTCAGTCTCCTTATCTTCAACAACTACAGCATCTTCTATGTCGTCTTGCTGACGGTTCTGCTCATCATTGAGTATCTCCTGTGAACGACTCACCCAAGGACGCTTACCAAATATCTTTTCAACATCTTCGGCAAAGATAACCTCACTGCGGATAAGCATCTCTGCAAGTGCCTGATGACCTTCGCGATGCTCTCGCAGAATCTGCTTCGCACGCTCATACTGCTCATTAATCATCTTCAAGACTTCGTCGTCGATTATCTTTGCAGTCTCATCTGAATAAGGACGTTGGAACTGATATTCCTGATTATTATAATAACAGATGTTGGGCAGGCGGTCGCTCATGCCAGCGTAGGCAATCATACCATAGGCACTCTTTGTGGCACGCTCAAGGTCGTTCATTGCACCTGTAGAAATCTGACCTATGCACAGTTCCTCAGCAGCACGGCCACCTAAGAGCGAACACATCTCGTCAAGCATCTCCTCCTTTGTCGTTATCTGTCGTTCTTCGGGCAGATACCATGCTGCACCGAGAGCCCTTCCACGCGGAACGATAGACACTTTGATGAGCGGATTGGCATAGCGGCAGAACCAAGAGATAGTGGCATGTCCAGCCTCATGCAGCGCAATGCTGCGCTTCTCGTGTTCAGTCATTACCTTAGTCTTCTTCTCCAAACCGCCGATTATTCTGTCAACGGCATCAAGGAAATCCTGCTTTCCTACTGATTTGCCATTTCGGCGTGCAGCAATAAGCGCGGCTTCATTGCAGACATTAGCGATGTCGGCACCAGAGAAACCTGGAGTCTGGCGAGCAAGCAGATCTACATCAACCGTATTATCTATCTTAACAGGGCGCAGATGAACAAGGAATATCTCCTTACGCTCATTCAGGTCGGGAAGGTCTACATGTATCTCGCGGTCGAATCGTCCTGCTCTAAGCAATGCACCATCAAGCATATCAACTCGGTTTGTTGCCGCAAGAATGATTACACCGCTGTTTGTGCCGAAACCATCCATCTCGGTCAATAGAGCATTAAGTGTATTCTCGCGCTCGTCGTTGCCTCCCATTGCAGGATTCTTAGAACGGGCACGGCCTACTGCATCAATCTCATCAATGAAGATAATGCAAGGCGCTTTCTCCTTTGCCTGACGGAAAAGGTCGCGCACTCGGCTTGCACCTACACCGACAAACATTTCAACGAAGTCACTACCCGACATGGAGAAGAACGGAACTCCAGCCTCGCCTGCAACGGCTTTGGCAAGAAGAGTCTTACCAGTTCCTGGAGGACCTACAAGCAAAGCACCCTTTGGAATCTTACCACCCAAGTCGGTATAGCGCTTAGGATTCTTCAGGAACTCTACAATTTCCTGTACTTCCTGTTTTGCACCAACCTGTCCGGCAACGTCCTTAAATGATATTCCTATGTCGTTGCCCTTCTCATACATTCGGGCTTTGCTCTTGCCTACATTGAAGACACCGCCGCCTCCCATTCCTTTACCGAAGTTTCGGAACACGAGGAACCAGAGACCTACAAGAACAAATATAGGCAAAAGGTTGAGGAAAATGTTCATCAGCAGACTCTCTTTCTTGTTGTCGTAACTGAATTTTCCATTGAAATGCTTTGCCTTATGCTCTTCTTCAAGAAAACTTTCGAGTTTGTCGATAGAGCCATACTCAACAGCAAGATACGGATTCTTGCCCAACTGTTTGGCGTTCTGCTTGAAAACATCTACAAACTTCTCTGGCTTGACATACATCTTCAGCGTTTTCTCGTTGGTGTTTATAATCACCTGCGATGCATATCCTTTAGACACCAAGTCCTTGAACTCAGCGTAAGAGGCATCGCGACGCATACCATCGGAACGATCGCTGCCATTGCCATAGAAGAAACTGATGCCTAAAACAATTAGGATAATTATATAAATCCACGAAGGATTGAAACGGGGCATCTTTGGTTTGTTTTCGTCTTGCCCCCTGTTGTTCGGTTTATTATTTGGTCTGTTTTCCATGTTGGTCTGTTATTCTAAGTCAGGAATTTCTGTTATTTTTGCATCTTCCCAAAGAGTCTCGATGCTATAATACTCGCGCATTTCAGGCACAAAGATGTGAACCATTACGTCAACATAGTCCATTGCCACCCAAACGGCATTTTCAAGTCCTACCACATGAGTTGGTTTCTCGCCTAAGTCTTCACGGGCCTTGTCTGCAACAGAATCTGTTATTGCCTCCACCTGCATAGGTGAGTTGCCCTGACAAACTACGAAATAGCGGCATATAGCACCGTCAATACCATCAAGATCGGCAACGACAATGCGACTACCCTTCTTGTCCTGAATTGCTTCTACGATTTTATCTACAAGTTGCTTGCTTGAATCCATTATCTATTTCTGTTTTCTTTTGTTTCGTTTATAAATTATGTAAGACACTGTTTCCTGCTATTAAACATAAATAGCGTATTAGTAAATAACGAAAAGCGTGCCAGAATGTCATTTGAAATGCAAAAATAACTGAAATAGAACGAATCGCAAAATATTTTTTGTTTTATTATAAATTAAGCCATGATATTAAGGCAAGATTATAGGTTTATGTTGCCACCATACATATATGATTATAGCAATGTCACACACAAGAAATACACATCATAACGACAAAATAAATTAAAAACATAGATTTTTTCGGCTTTAAAATGAATTTTTATTGCAGAATATTTGGCTGTTTCAAAAAAACACGCTACCTTTGCATCCGCAAATCAACGGAAACTGATATTGCAACGGACATTGGGGTATGGTGTAATGGTAACACTACAGATTCTGGTCCTGTCATTCTTGGTTCGAGTCCGAGTACCCCAACTAAAAAAACGAAAGGCTTACTTCATGCAAAGAGGTAAGTCTTTTTTTATTTTTCCCTGCCAGTACAACTGGCAATCAACGCTAACACAAAACCTAACTATTAACTTTAACATTAACTTTTACTTCAACTCGTCAACTTCAAAAACCATACATTATGAAGTATGGACTGCTCGCAAGCTCCTCATTAATCTTTAATCATTCATCAGTAATAAAGAACAACTATGCAATATAGCTGCTTCTTAACTAAAAACATAGAGGAACAAACTGTAACAGTCTGCCCCTCTACAAAAAATATGAAATTACAAAAAAAAATGTTTTCCTGCAATAGCCTTTCTCGTTGGCTGTCGCTTTTATTCAGCTTCGTTGTTTTCTTCGTCGATAGCCTTAATCTTATCGCGAACCAGCTGAAGGTCGTCGCGCAGCTTCTGAACCTTGCGGTTCATCTCGTCGATGAGAGAATTACCCTTCTTAGAAGCCACGCTGAGGAAGCCTAAGTTATTTTCGTAGGTCTGAATTTCCTGCTTAAGGCTGTCGTAGCGTCTCATCAGTCGTGTACGCTCGTTGTCAAGAGCATCCTCACCACGCTTTGCAACATTCTTCAGAGAATTCTTGAAGTTGTCGAGGCGGCGGCGTGCTGTGCTGATATTCATTTCCTTATACAGTCGGTCCAGCACTTCATGGTATGCCTTATAGACCTTGTCCTTCTCTTTATAAGGAACATGTCCGACAGTATTATATTCCTCAACGAGAGCCTGAACCTTCTGTTTAGCATCTTCGGAAGCCTCTTCTGCAATAGCCTTCAACTGCTCGATGATGTTGTTTTTCTTCTCAAGGTTTTCCTTTTCCTCATTGCGTGTACCTGCGTTTGCAGCGTTGCGGGCCTCAAAGAACTTGTTGCAAGCAGAGAGGAAGTCGTTCCAGAGCTGGTCGCCTAACTTCTTAGGAACCATGCCGATGGTCTTCCATTCCTTTTGCAGTGCGATGAGTTTGTCGGATGTTGACTTCCATTCGGTAGAGTCTTGAAGAGCCTGTGCCTGTTCAACGAGAGCCTGCTTGCGTGCAGCGTTGTCGGCAAAGCGTTCCTTCATCTCCTTAAAGTATTGTGTTTTTCTTCCGAAGAAGTCGTCGCAAGCAGCGCGGAAGCGTTCAAAAATCTTCACGTTCATCTTTTGCGGAGCAAATCCGATGGTCTTCCATTCTGCCTGTATAGCAATGATTTCCTTAGTATGCTTTTCCCAGTCTGACGCGCCTTTGTTTTCCTCTTTAGCAATGCCTTCAACGCGCTCGCAAAGTTCTGTCTTTCTCTTTAGGTTGTCTTCCTCGCGAGAACGAAGGTCTTCGAAGTGCTGCTGATGGCGCTTGTTGATTATAGTTGACGCTGCCTTGAAGCGAGCCCATATTTCTTCGCGCAAGTCTTTTGCTACAGGTCCAGCCTCGCGGTACTGCTGATGGAGTTCTTGCAGCTGGTGGAATGCGCTGATGACGTCTTCTTCTTGGGCAAGTCTTTCGGCAGCCTCGCAAAGGCGTGTCTTAATCTCCAGATTCTTCTTGAAGTCGTATTCGCGAGCCTCGCTGTTCAGTTTCAGCAAGTCATAGAACTGCTCTACGTTGTGCTGATAGCTGCGCCACAGTTCGCTTGCACGCTCAGCAGGAACGGCCTTAATCTCTTTCCATTCCTGTTGCAGGCGCTTAAATTCCTGATAGCTCTTGTTGGCTTCCTCTGGAGAGGTAGCCATAGCTTTTATTTTTTCAATTATCTCGAGTTTTCGTTTCAGGTTGGCCTCTTTCTCAGCCTCTTGTTGTTGCATGAGGGCAGCACGTTTTTCCCTGATGACACCCATTTCAGCCTTGAAAGCCTCTTCGGTCTCATCTGGTGTAATCTGGTAAGCTTCGGGATCGCCACCAGCATCAATGTATTCTTTCAAGCGTGCTTCGCGCTCTGCGATGTGGAGCTTGTAGAAGACAGTCTTCAAGTGGTCAACTTCTTCTTTGTTTGGTGCATCGTCGCTGTGAGCAATTTCCTTGATGCGCTCCAGCACTTCTTCTTTCGAAGCGTAGATGCGTTTTTGCTCTTCAGCGTTTGCTACTTCTGTTTCTTCGGCAGCCTTTTCGGTTTGTTCTGTGGCTGCATTTTGCTCACTTGCAGGCTCTGTAGCGGCTGCTTGATTTGCGTTTTGTTCTTCTACTGTTCCCTTTTCGAGGTCCTTTTCTTGAGAGTCCATCATTATAACTTTTAGTTAATGAATTGATAATAAAGACATAGAGAGGTTTATTTCCCTCAGTCTTGCAATAATCACTTAATCGTTGCAAACTTAAGGAAAATATCTGTAATGTGCAAAATATTTGCTGTTTTTTTATTGTTTTCGGATTTATATGAGTCTGCGGCGACGGAAAATCCACCAGCAAAGCCCTGAAACAACAACCGAAATTACCAGTGCTATCAGGAATCCGTAGCTGCTCTGCTCCATTCCGTTGATAAGGTTCATTCCGAAAAGCGAGGCTATGAGCGTGGGGAACATCATGAGAATGCTGACCGATGTGAGGGTACGCATCACGGTGTTCATGTTGTTGTTGATAATCGAAGAATAGGTATCCATCGTCGACTCGAGAATGTCGGAGTAGATGCTTGTTGTTTCTCGTGCCTGCGACATCTCGATGTTTACGTCTTCGATGAGGTCGGCATCGAGTTCGTCTACTTGCAGTTTGAACTTCAGTTTAGCCAGCAGGTTCTCGTTTCCGCGAATAGAAGTGTTGAAGTATGTCAGCGAGTCTTGCAGTCGCGACAGTCCTATCAGGCTCTCGTTGTTCACTTCATGGTCGAGGTTTCGCTTTGCCTTGTCAATGAGCGTGCTGATCTGCTTCAGGCGTTTCAGATACCACACCGCCGAAGAAAGGAAAAGCCTGAAAATCATATCCACATAGTCGGTAAACCCTTCGGCACGCTTCTGCTGATAGCTCACAAAGTCTATCATCATGTTAGTCTCGTAGAAGCAAACGGTTATGGTTACGTCGCGCTTGTGGATGATACCGAGAGGCACGGTGGTGTATGGCGTGCGAGAGCGAATCTCCTTGACGTAAGGAATACGAAGGATGATGAGCATCCATCCGTCGTCATACTCATAGCGGGCACGCTCGTCGGTATCGCTGATGTCTGAAAGAAAATAATCTGGGATTGAGAAGCGTTCTTCAATTTCGCGCTGCTCGTCTTCGGTGGGACACGTCATTTGTATCCAGCAATTGGGCTGCCACTCGTTGAGTTGCTTAAGCCCATTGTTAGTGTTCCAATAAGTCTTCATGTGTGCTAATCTCCATGCATAAGCGGATGCGTGGGATTAGCCTTCTTTAAGAAGCAATCCTCACGCTTACAGAAGTAAATTTTCCGCGTGATAATCGTCCATTTCTTAAAATAATTAGTTAATAATATAAGAGGTATATCTGCTATCTATAAGAGCATATTACCTCAATTTCGGCTGCAAAGATAAGTTTTTTTTTTGATTTATCCAATCTTCGTGCATTTTTTCTTTGCCATGTCTCTATTTTTTAAGGTTTTTATTAAACAAGTTGACGAGCCTTATTATAGTTCATAGTGCATAATTCATAGTGCATAGTTGTGACAGATTAAGGATTAATGAATAATGATTAATGAATTAACTTGTCAACTCGTTACAAACTGTAACTACCAAAATCAGTCCGATTTTTTGACGAAAAAAGTAAAAAATCTTGACAAACGGAATTTTCATTCTAGAGAAGGATTTTCCGATTGGCATGAGGTGAAATGCTAAAAAGCGTTTAATTGTTAATCAATCGGCTTAAACTATGTGAACGAACATAAGGAACGAAAAAGTGAAAGGTGTCCTTTCGCGATGCGAAACGTGGCATATCGCAGTGCGATATGTGGCATATTGCAGTGCCAAA
>JAGAGD010000025.1 GCA_017627765.1 Prevotella sp.
ATGTCTTGTTACGATTTACGCTTGTTTTGATTTGCAACACTAAGATAAGTGAAAAATCTGACATGGCAAAATCCTGAGCAACTTTTTGTTGCTCAGGAACTTATAAATAAAGTTAAATCAAAGTGTTGCGGAATTAAGGTTAATAATATGTACTTTTGCATGTTTTTGAACATTCTTTATCTGAATGCCTGTCAATATTGAAAATGCTTTAATATTTAATTATAAATCAACTAAAATGAAAAAGAATTATTTACTTTTGCTTCTGTTGTTGCTGACTGTTACAGCCAAAGCGCAGAATGATTATGTTCCTACGGTATATGGAAACATAATCTGGATGAATTCTTTCACAAGCGACACAGATGAACGCATGGGAGTCTACTCTTTTCAGGCAGCTCCCGAAACTGAGTATGTTAAACACATTTCCAACAGCAATTTCTATGCTACAGGCAACGGTCTGATGACTGCTGGCGAGTACAACTTCATCAGCGCATGGGAGTATGACGGCGAAATGGTTTACCAACTCTACACCTACAACACCGAAACATGGGAACTGAAAAATCCTCCTGTCGATGTAAACGCTACATGGTGTGCTAACGACTTCACTCAAGACCCTACTACTGGAACTGTCTACGGACTCTGCTCTACTGCTAACTTGCAGAGCACAGAACTGTGCATCATAGACTTTGCCAGCAGGACTCGCCAGCCAATAGCTCATGTAGACCAGACTCTGCTTGCCTTAGCATGCAGCAACGACGGACAACTTTATGCCATCGGCGACGACAACAAACTCTACAAGGTTGACAAAGAGTTTGGTGACATCACAGCAGTTGGTTCGCTCGGACTTGAGAAAATCAACCGCTCATGGATTCATCACGACATCGAGCTCGGCCGTCTTCAGAGTGCTACTTTCGACCATAAGACAAACACTCTCTATTGGGCTGCACAATTATGGAACACAACAACATCTTCAATGGCAAGCGAACTGCTGAAGATTGACATAAACAATACCGAGAATACTGAGATTGTAACTGAATTCCCAGAGAATGCCCAGTTTGTTTCGCTCTATATTCCAGAACCAACTGCCAACGACAATGCTCCTGCCGCAGCAACCAACATATCGAAGAACTTTGAAGGAGGCTCGATGACAGGACAAATCATCTTTACTGCTCCAACCAAGACTTACGGAGGTGACGAACTGACAGGAAATCTTGGCTACAAGATTCTTGTAGACGACAAGGTGGTAGGCAGCGGTAATACAACTGCTGGTGCTGAAACAACAGCCAACGTAACTGTGGAAACTGAAGGAATGACACGCTTTGTTATTCAGGTCAGCAACGAGAATGGCGACGGCGAACCTGCTGTATATCGCACTTATATCGGCTACGACCAGACAGAGGCTCCGCTGAATGCTAAACTCGATATAGCCGACGGTGTTGCTAAGATTACTTGGGATGCTCCTGAAAAGAGCTTGAATGACGGATATTTCAACCAAAACGAACTGAAATATGTTGTTAAGAGATATGCTTCTGCAGGTGCTCCTACAGAGATTGGAACAACAGATCAGGGCGTTTGCGAACTTGAATATACACTTCCTGCAAGCCGCTATCTGAAATATCACTTCGGCATCACTGCCGTAAACAACAGCAAACGCTCTGAGGAAGCAATGACCGACGACATGGCTTACGGACCAGCTAAAGAGATAACCGAAGAAGAATCTTACAACGAGCCTTTCAACTCTGCTAACTCTTTCAACGAGTGGACTGCATTAGACATGAACGGCGATAAGGTGGTAGAAGTCTATCCTGAATATGGCATATCTTTCCACTACGGACTTTGGGACATGAGCACTAACGGAGGTCGCGTGGTTTACTATCCTGGCAACGAGCCAAACATTGATGCCGACGACTGGCTGCTTTCTCCACTGCTCAAGATGTCGGCAGATAAATACTATAAGCTGTCATTCGATGCTTATCGCGGTTCTTCAAGATTTGAAAACGAGGAAATGTCAGTAGCCATCGGAACAACATTCAATGTTGAAGACTTCACTACAGCCAAGGAAACATTCTGCCCAGACACACTTGCCAACGAAACAGATGCAACCAACTATGTGGCAGCAATAAACGTAGCAGAAGACGGCAACTACCATGTAGGTTTCCACGTTACAAGCCCTGCATATCAAGGACTGATTTATGTTGACAACGTGAAAGTTGAAATCATTACAAAAGAAGAATACGACGAAATAATCAATTCTCAACATACAGGCATCGACGGCGTTGCAGAGCGCAAAGATGCAGTTGCAAACGATGTTTACGACATCAATGGTGTTCGCGTGAAGACAAACAGTTCTTCTCTCGACGGACTTAAGAAAGGTGTCTACATCGTCGGAGGCAAGAAAGTTGTGAAGAGATAACTATATAAAAACAAGGGTGGGGTAGATGTTCATCATCTTTCCCACTCTGTTTTTTAGTTGACGAGTTGACAAGTAAACGAGTTGACGAGTTAATTCACTATGAAATACCAATAACTAAGAGTTATAAAACTAACAAAATTATATTTTAAAACAAACTTTTATGAAAAAACAAACTTTACTTTTGTTTCTCTTTTCATGGATGTTTGGCTTGAGTTCACTATTTGCCGAAGAAGTATCACCCTATGAACTTAACTTCGACAATATAGAGAATACAGGCTCTAAAGCATTTGAAGAGGGATGGGTTCCTGCCTCTGGATGGAACCACTTGGTCAAGAAAAGTGGCTATGGCGAAGCCTTTAGCTACTATGGCGACACATCTAACGGAGTTAACGGCAGCGGATGTGTACGCATCGGAGCAATGATGGATTATAACTACGACTATTATAATCCAGGCGATGCACTCATTTCTCCACTTGTTTCTGGAGACATATCTATTCAGGTCAAGTCTAATTCATATCAGGCAGGCATCGCCATCTACATGTACACACTTGTATCAGGAGAATGGGTGCAAGGACAACAGCTTGTCAGCAAGGATATGTCAAACGGACTTATTCGCGACCAGTTTGTTGAAGTTACTTGCTCTTTAGACGAGGCTTCATATATCGGTATCGTTGCATATCAGAGCTATATCGACGACTTCAAAGCAACAAAAGCCGACATAGTGAAAGAGCAGAAAGTCAAGATGACCGTTACTACAAGCCCAGAGAAAGACTATGTTGATGCTGATGCCGACGGAAACTTCAGCGTTTCATTCGGTCTGACTATCAAAAACATTGGCGACATAGATGTTGACGACCCTACAAAAACCATAAAACTCGTAAATGCTGACAACGAATCTATCGTTTTCGACACTAAGACCTTCCCTACACTTTTCGTTGGTGAAGAATCAGACGAACTCACTTTCACTGCAAACATTAATACTACAGACTATCAGCCTGTAGCCTTCAGATTCATTGAAGACGCCACAGGCACAACACTTGATGCAATGACCATCAAGCCTATTATATGCCAGCCTGTGATAACAATGCAAGTACAGTCTGGATATAACTATACAGAACTGAAGGAAGACGATACTGTTGACTTCGGAACATCTCAGAAAGCCGTTGTCCGCAACTTCAAGATGAAGAACGATGGAGGTGCAGCATTCAACATAAGCAATGTAACATTGCCAGAAGGCTACAGCACTTCTCTCACTAATGGAACAACTGTTAATCCTCATAGCGAACTTGCATTCACTGTTACAAAAGACGAAGGCACAGCAGGCAAGAAAGAGGGTAACATGACTATTGAAGGCGAAAGCAACATTATTATTCCACTTACAGGTGAGACTGTAGACGAAAACGCTTGGTACATAGACTTTGAAGACAGAAACATACCTGCTGATGTTAATACCCAGAATGGCGATTGGACAGTTAACTCTATCAACTATTCGCTTGGATATACTAACAACACTTACATGGTTCAGTCGCCTCTCTACACCGAGCCAGGCAAATTTATCTCTCCACTACTTGAAGTAAATGAAGGCGATGTTCTGAAATTTGATGCAGCAAAACTCAACAACAACAGTTTCATCAATGTCTATTACTCAGCCGACCGCAAGAACTGGACATTTGCTAAAGCTGTTCGCGCAGTGGCAGACGAAGAAGGTGTAGACGAGTTTGAAACTAACTCAACATCAGGCTACTATACTTACTATTACTTCAAGACTCACGAAGTAAGCAACATTCCTGCTGGTCAGTGGTATATTGCTTTCGAAGCAGGAAGTGCAAACATGGACAACATCATTGGTTTCAAGAAGGTTGATGTTGAAAAAGACTTCTTCATTCAGAAGAACGAAATTCCAGAAACAGGAGAAGTAAACAAGCCTTATAAAGCTAAACTTACTGTAAAGAACAGTTCTCTCAACAATGTC
>JAGAGD010000001.1 GCA_017627765.1 Prevotella sp.
AGAAATAAAAGAAAAAAGAAAGAAAAATGGCAGAAAATAACAGTATATTGCAAAAACTTGATGGGCTTGAGGCACGATATGAAGAGGTTTCAACACTTATAACGGACCCAAGTGTCATTGCAGATCAAGACAGATATGTAAAATTGACTAAAGAATATAAAGACCTTGGCGACATTATGGACGCAAGAAAACGCTATGTAGCTTGCTTAAATAGTATTGCGGAAGCTAAGGATATTTTAGCTAATGAAAATGATGCTGACATGAAAGAAATGGCACGTGAGGAATTAGCAGAAAATGAAATTTTACAACCAAAATTAGAAGAAGAAATAAAAATAGCTCTTGTTCCTAAAGACCCAGAAGATGCTAAGAATGTTCAAATGGAAATACGTGCTGGAACTGGTGGCGATGAAGCATGTTTATTTGCAGGCGATCTTTTTTCTATGTATAAGAAGTATTGCGATTCAAAGGGTTGGAATCTTTCAATTACTAGTGTTAGTGAAGGGGCTGTAGGCGGATTTAAAGAAATAGATTTTGCTGTTAGTGGCGCAGATGTCTACGGAACATTAAAGTATGAATCGGGAGTACATAGAGTTCAACGTGTTCCTGCTACAGAAACTCAGGGACGTATGCATACATCTGCCGCAACAGTTGCAGTGCTACCAGAAGCAGATAAATTTGAAGTTCATATAAATGAAGGAGAAATAAAATGGGATACATTCCGTTCATCAGGTGCTGGCGGTCAGAATGTAAATAAAGTTGAGTCTGGTGTACGTTTACGCTATATGTGGAAAAATCCCAATACAGGTGAAACTGAAGAAATTCTCATAGAATGTACAGAAACGCGTGATCAACCTAAAAACAAAGAGCGTGCACTTTCTCGATTACGTACTTTTATTTATGATAAAGAGCATCAAAAATATGTTGACGATATAGCTAACCGCCGTAAAAGTCTTGTTAGTACTGGTGACCGTTCTGCAAAAATCAGGACATATAACTATCCTCAAGGACGTGTGACTGACCATAGAATAGGCTATACCACCCATGACTTACAAGGATTTATTGGCGGAAATATTCAGGACATGATAGATGCTCTAACTGTAGCAGAAAATGCCGAGAGACTAAAAGAATCAGAACTATAGACATAATTATAATAACAAAGTAACAAAAAAAATGAATAGACAACAACTTATAGAGCAAATAAAGAATAAAAGAACGTTCCTATGTGTAGGACTTGATACAGACATAAAAAAGATACCATCTCACCTACTCCAAGATGAAGATCCAATATTTAGTTTCAATAAAGCTATAATTGATGCTACTTCTGAGTATTGTGTCGCATACAAGCCAAATCTTGCTTTCTATGAAAGTATGGGTATCAAGGGGATAGTTGCTTTTGAAAAAACTATTGATTATCTTAAAAATAATTATCCTAATCACTTCATAATAGCAGATGCAAAACGTGGAGATATTGGAAATACATCAGCAATGTATGCCCGCACTTTTTTTGAAACTTACAACATTGACTCTCTTACTGTTGCTCCATATATGGGAGAAGATAGTGTTACTCCTTTCTTAGGATATGATGGAAAATGGGTTATATTGCTTGCTTTAACAAGTAATAAAGGATCATATGACTTCCAACTGACTGAGGATAGAACTGGAGAAAAACTTTTTGAGAAAGTGCTTTTGACATCTCAGAAATGGGGAAATGAAGACAACATGATGTATGTTGTAGGTGCAACACAAGGCAGAATGTTCGAAAAGATTAGACAAATTGTTCCAAACCATTTCCTCCTAGTCCCAGGTGTTGGTGCTCAAGGTGGAAGTTTGCAGGAAGTTTGCACATTTGGAATGAATAAAGACTGTGGATTATTAGTAAATTCCTCAAGAGGTATTATATATGCAAGCAACGATAAGGATTTTGCCAAATGCGCAGCAGAACAAGCTCATAAACTTCAAAAAGAAATGAGCGAAGAATTAAAACGTATAGAACAATAATATTGTAAAGCAAATAAATCTATCACATTATTAAGGCAAATTAGAAATTTCCTTTAAATAAAGTCGTCTATATAGATAAATAGATTTGAGTCCATGACCAATAATAAAATTATAAACGATGCTGTTTTTGGTTTCATAAGGATTCCGAAAGGATTATTACTTGATATTGTTAAACATCCCGTTATGCAACGTTTGAGCAGAATAAAACAATTAGGGATGACATCATTCGTATATCCTGGAGCCCAACACACTCGTTTTCAACATTCTATTGGTGCGTATCATCTTATGACTGAAGCAATTCATTCGCTTCGTCAGAAAGGCATATTTATATTTGAAAGTGAAGCAGAAGCCATTTGCGCAGCAATTTTATTACATGATGTTGGACATGGTCCATTTTCCCATGTACTTGAGCATACATTGATGAATGGAATATCACATGAAGAAATGTCGCTCTTACTGATGGAAGAAATAAATCAAGAAATGAATGGCAGCCTGACTCTTGCCTTGAAAATATTTAAGAATGACTATAATAAGTTGTTCCTACATCAATTAATTAGCAGTCAGCTTGATATGGACAGGCTTGATTATCTTTGTCGCGACAGCTTTTTTTGCGGTGTTACTGAAGGAAACATTAGTTCCGCACGAATAATAAAGATGTTAAACGTTGTTGAAGATAAGCTTGTCATAGATTCAAAGGGTATTTTTTCAATTGAAAACTATCTTACATCACGCCGACTTATGTATTGGCAAGTTTATTTACACAAAACTACAGTTGCCTGTGAAAAAATGCTTATCAATATACTAAACAGGGCAAGATTATTAGCAAAAAATAGTGTTGATTTATTTGCATCTCCTGCACTAAAATTCTTTCTTAATAATGATATTGACAAATCTTTTATCGTTTCATCTAATGATTTACTAAATAATTATAAACTATTAGATGACAACGATATATGGTGTGCTGTTAAAGTATGGAGTCAATGTAAAGACAAAGTACTTAGTTTCCTTTCCAATTCTCTTATCAATCGAAAGTTGTTTAAAGTAGAAGTAAGCGAAACCCCATTCGATGAAGATTATATTAACGACATAAAAAACAATATATCTAAAACGTATCATTTAAATGAAGATGAAATATCATACTTTTACAGTATCAATATAATACAAAAAGACATGTATGATGTAAATGATGATAACATTGATATTCTGTATAAAGATGGAAGTATTAAAGATATCGCAGATGCCTCTGAGATTCTGAATGTTTCACTACTTTCAAAAAAAATTCGTAAATATTACCTGTGTTATCAACGTTATAAATAATTTTTTCGTATTTTTGCAGAATTAAATTATATTAGAATTAAAAATGGAATTTACCGCAAAACAAATTGCCGAGTTAATAAATGGCACTATTGAAGGTGACGAGAATGCCTCAGTTTCTACATTTGCAAAAATTGAAGAAGGCCGAAAGGGGGCTATTTCTTTTCTTTCTAATCCCAAATATACACATTATATTTATGACACAGATTCAAGTGTTGTAATAATAAATAAAGATCTTGAATTAGAAAATGAAGTAAAAGCAACATTAATTCGTGTTGATAATGCGTATGAGTGTGTTGCAAAGTTGCTTCAAATGTATGAATCAATGAAACCCCAAAAGACGGGTATAGATTCATTAGCCTTTATTTCTCCGAAAGCAACAATTGGCAAGAACTGCTATATTGGTGCATTTGCTTTTATCGGTGATGGTGTTGTTATTGGTGATAACACCCAAATTTACCCAAACACATACATTGGTGACAAAGTTACAATTGGCAACGACTGTATTATAAATCCAAATGTAACAATTTATCAAGGTTGTATAGTCAATAATCGAGTAACTATTCATTCTGGAACCGTTATTGGTGCAGACGGTTTTGGTTTTGCACCAAGTGAAAATGGTTACGACAAGATTCCTCAGATTGGCATTGTTACAATCGAAGATGATGTTGAAATTGGTGCTAACACCTGCATTGATCGCTCTACAATGGGTAGTACATATATTAGAAAAGGTGCAAAACTTGATAATCTTATCCAAATAGCACATAATGCGGAAGTTGGCAAAAACACTGTTATGGCTGCCCAATGTGGAATAGCAGGCAGTACTAAAGTTGGAGATTGGTGTATGTTTGGTGGCCAAGTTGGCATAGCCGGGCACTTACATATTACTGATCACACTACAGTAGGAGCACAAGCTGGTATTACAGGGTCTATAAAAAAGGAAGGACAAACAATTATTGGTTCTCCAGCTATAGATGCTAAAACATACATGAAGTCATATGCGGTATATCGTAGATTAACAGATATGTATATGCAAATAAATAAAATGCAAAAAGAAATTGAAGAACTAAAGAGAAAATAACAAAAACCTATGTTAAAACAAAAAACACTTAAAGGTAGTTTTTCGCTTTGTGGAAAAGGACTACATACAGGATTAAGTCTAACAGTTACATTTAATCCTGCCCCAGAAAATACGGGTTATAAAATACAGCGCATTGACTTAGAAGAGCAGCCGATTATTGATGCTATTGCAGAAAAGGTTGTAGACACTCAGCGCGGTACAGTTTTAGCAAATGGTGATGTTAGAGTTTCTACAGTTGAACATGGTTTAGCTGCGCTGTATGCTATGGGTATTGACAACTGTCTTATTCAAGTAAATGGTCCTGAATTCCCAATTCTTGATGGTTCTGCAATTATGTATGTAGATAAAATCAAGCAAGTTGGAATTGAAGAACAAAATGCGCCAAAAGATTGGTATATAATTAGGAAAAAGATTGAAGTAAAAGATGAAAAAACTGGTTCTGTAATAACAATACTTCCTGATGAGGAATTTTCTATTACAGCAATGTGTTCTTTTGAATCTAAGTTCATAAGCAGCCAATTTGCTACAATTGATAATGTTAATAACTTTGCAACAGAGATTGCACCAGCGCGAACATTTGTTTTTGTTCGGGACATAGAACCACTATTACAGGCAAACCTAATTAAAGGCGGTGACTTGGATAATGCGATTGTGATTTATGAACGACAGACTACTCAAGAAAGACTTGACATGCTTGCAGATATGTTAAAAGTCCCACACATGGATGCCAATAATCTTGGTTATATTCAGAATAAGCCACTGGTTTGGGATAATGAGTGCACACGACATAAACTTCTTGACATTATCGGCGACATGGCTCTTATTGGTAAACCAATAAAAGGACGCATCATTGCAACACGTCCTGGGCATACTATAAACAACAAGTTTGCAAGATTGATGCGCAAGGAGATTAAGAAGCATGAAGTCCAAGCGCCAGTATATGATCCAAATGAAGAACCAATAATGGACAACATACGTATTCGTGAGCTGCTTCCCCACCGCTATCCAATGCAACTTGTTGATAAAGTAATTGCGATAGGTCCAACCAGTATCGTAGGAGTAAAGAATATCACGAGTAATGAGCCATTCTTTACAGGACACTTTCCACAAGAGCCTGTAATGCCAGGAGTTTTACAAATTGAGGCAATGGCTCAATGTGGTGGCTTGCTTGTACTGAACACATTAGAAGAGCCTGAAAGATGGTCAACATATTTCATGAAAATAGATAATGTCAAGTTCCGCCAAAAAGTGGTTCCAGGAGATACTCTATTATTTAAGGTTGAACTACTTGCGCCTGTTAGACATGGCGTAAGTTCAATGAAAGGATATATGTTTGTAGGTGACCATGTAGTTTCAGAAGCAACATTTACAGCTCAAATAGTAAAAAATAAATAATAAGATGAATTTAATTAGTGCATTAGCATTTGTACACCCAAAAGCTAAGATGGGTGATAATAATGTAATTGGTCCGTTCTGCTATATTGACAAAGACACTGTAATTGGTAATAACAATAATTTACAAAACAGTGTAACTATCAATGTTGGAGCAAGGATTGGTGACCACAATGAGTTTTTTCCTGGTTGTAGCATTTCAACTAAGCCACAAGATCTGAAGTTCAAAGGCGAAGAAACCATATGCGAAATTGGCGACAACAATAGTATCCGTGAGAATGTCACTATATCAAGAGGTACAGCATCAAAAGGAACAACTATTGTTGGTAACAATAACTTATTGATGGAAAATATGCACATTGCTCACGACTGCGTTGTCGGAAGTAATTGCATTATTGGAAATTCAACAAAATTAGCTGGCGAAGTGATTGTAGACGATAATGCAATTATAAGTGCTGAAGTTCTTATTCACCAATTCTGCAGAATTGGAGGCTATGTCATGATTCAGGGCGGAAGCCGTACCAGCCAAGATATTCCACCTTTCGTTATTGCAGGCAAAGAACCTATCAGATATGCAAGTATAAACATCATTGGCCTACGCCGTCGTGGTTATACGAATGAACAGATTGAGAGCTTACACGAAGCATATCGCCTACTCTACTCTAAAGGAATAATTGCTGAAGGAATTGAGGAAATAAAAAAGAATCTCCCTTTAACAAAAGAAATTCAATATATTATAGATTTTGTTAGTTCTTCAAAGCGAGGTATTATAAGATAAGTGCATACACTAATTGTCATTCTCGGTCCAACAGGTGTTGGTAAAAGTGACACTTGTATAAAAATAGCACAGCATTTTAAAACAAGCATAATAAATGCTGACTCCAGACAGATATACAAGGAGATACCTATTGGGACTGCAGCTCCAACGAAGAAACAGCTTTCTGAAGTAAAGCATTATCTTGTTGGAATCAAAAATTTAGAAGAATATTATAGTGCAGCAATGTTCGAGAATGACGTTATTAGCATCATACATAGAAATCAACTTGAAAACAATAGCAAATTCTCATTGATGTCAGGTGGAAGCATGATGTATATTGATGCCGTATGCAATGGTATTGATGATATCCCATCAGTTGATGACTCAATCAGAAATCTATTGAAACAAAGACTCGAAACAGAAGGTCTTGCTTCATTAGTAAATGAATTAAAAACATTAGACCCTGAGCATTGGGCTATAGTTGACAAAAACAATCAAAGGCGTGTTATTCATGCTTTGGAAATCTGCCACATGACGGGCAAGACATATACTTCTTTTCGCAAAAAATCAAAAAAGGCGAGACCCTTCAATATTATAAAAATAGGAATAAACAGACCAAGAGAAGAATTATACAATAGGATAAACGCCAGAGTGATAGAAATGATAAACAATGGTCTTATTGAAGAGGCAATGAAGGTCTATCCTATGAGAGGTCTCAATTCTCTTAATACTGTTGGCTATAAAGAATTATTTGAGTATTTTGACGGAAGTATTTCTAAAGAAAAAGCAATAGAGAAAATCCAAAGCAATACAAGGGAATATGCCCGTAAACAACTAACGTGGTTTAAGCGTGATAATGAAATCTGTTGGTTCTATCCAAATGATTTATCAGAAATAATCCATTATATAGAAGCAACCCAAAATAACATTAATAAAAACAATTAATAAATAATGATAAAGAAGCTGTTTTCAACGACTTGGCTATATACCAAACGTTTTACAAAATGGTACAAAAACCTGTATAAAGGCAAGAAATGGTATGTTAAATCCATAATCGCATTTATATCTTTTATTGTTTCAATTATCATTTATTTAGGATTAGTTGATATGAACTTTTTATGGCTTTTTGGAAAGTCTCCAGGATTTTCTGCCATAAAAAATCCTCCAACAAACGAAGCATCAATAATTTATAGTGCTGATGGTAAAATAATCGGAAAATACTTTAATGAGAATAGAACACCTGTTGAATATGAAGATGTTAATCCTGTTTTTTGGAATGCACTCATAGACACAGAAGATGAACGTTTCTATAAGCATTGGGGCATTGACCCAATAGGAATGTTTGCAGCAGCAAAGGATGCTGTTTTGCATCATGATGCTCGCGGGGCGTCTACAATTACTCAGCAATTAGCAAAAAACATGTTCCGTGTAAGAACTCAATATTCTACAGGATTGCTTGGTATGATTCCTGGTATTAAGCTTCTTATCATGAAAAGCAAAGAATGGATAATTGCTACAAAACTTGAACTTTCATACGACAAGAAGAAAATTCTTACAATGTATGCAAATACTGTTGATTTTGGTTCTAATGCTTATGGTATTAAGACTGCCTGCAAAACATATTTTGGCATAACTCCAGATAAACTTAAGGCAGAGCAGGCAGCCGTACTTGTAGGCATGCTTAAAGCCACTACATATTATAACCCTATTAGTCATCCCGAAAATTCTATCAAGCGTAGGAATATTGTGCTTAACAACATGGTTTCTCGCGGACATTTAAGCCGTGTTGATTGTGATTCTATATGCAAGATACCACTAAATCTTAATTTTAGTGTAGAGAATAATTACGATGGACATGCACAATATTTTAGAGAGGCAGTAGCTAAGTATTTGCAAAACTGGTGCGATGAAAATAAATATGACTTATATAGTTCTGGACTTAAAATCTATACTACTATCGATACGCGAATGCAGAAATACGCAGAAGAAGCTGCTGCAAAACAGATGAAACAAGTTCAACAGAGATTTAATAGTCACTGGGGAAATCAAGAGCCATGGCGCGATGAATCTGGTAATATCATTCCTAATTTCATTGAGAATATTGCAAAGAAACTTCCTGTATATCAACAGTTAAGCGCAAAATACAACAACAATCAGGACTCTATAGATTATTATCTCAATCTGCCTCATAAAGTAAAGCTTTTCGACTATGAAAAAGGAGAGATTGAAAAGGAAATAAGCACAATGGACTCCATCCGTTATATGGTGAAGTTCATGCACTGCTCTTTCATAGCAATGGAACCACAAACAGGACATGTCAAGGCATGGGTTGGCGACATTGATTTCAATTCATGGAAATATGACAAAGTAACAGCCATGCGTCAGCCTGGCTCAACTTTCAAATTATTTGTTTACACCGAAGCCATGAATCAAGGACTGTCTCCTTGCGACAAACGAAGAGATGAATATATTTCACTTGAAGTATATGATAAAAAGAAACACGAACTTGTGACATGGACACCTCACAATGCTAACGGTAGATTTTCAGGAGACTCCCTTCCATTGAAGTCTGCGTTTGCACGAAGCATTAACTCTGTTGCCGTAAGACTTGGACAAGAAATGGGAATTAGAAACATTATAAAGACCGCTCAAGACATGGGTATTAAGAGCAGTATGGTTGAGGAGCCGTCTCTAGCCTTAGGTTCTTCTGATGTAAACCTTCTTGAACTTGCTAATGCTTATGCAACAATAGCTAATCAAGGAAAACATCACGAACCAGTACTTGTTACCAGAATTGTTGATAAGGATGGTAATGAGGTCTATACAGGTCCAACAGAAGAACATCAGGTTCTTCCTCTAAAATCGGCTTTCCTAATGCAGCAGATGCTCATGTCTGGAGTTAGAGATGGTGGTGGAACATCACAACCTCTGTGGGGATATATTGGAGGAGTCAGAGACACCGAATTTGGTGGAAAAACAGGAACTTCAAACAATCACTCTGATGCTTGGTTTATGGGAGTTAGTCCTCGACTTGTTGTAGGAGCATGGGTTGGAGGCGAATACCGCAGCATACACTTCAGGACTGGTGCTTTAGGACAAGGTAGTCGAACAGCATTGCCTATCTGTGGTTATTTCCTCGAATCAGTATTCAAAGACCCAGAATTCAAGAACTATCATGCGAAGTTCGAAAAACCAGACAATAGTGAAGTGCCTTACGAACTATACAATTGTTCTGCTGCTGCAACAAGAAACCGTACAATTGACATTAGTGATAGTCTTGACGCAAATGGCGACAACCAGTATCTTGATGCAAATGGCAATATCAAGGAAGAATTAAGATTTCCTGAAGGAAATAGTAGTTCTGGAAATTCCTCAAGCCAGCAGCAGAAAGAGCAACCAATGACTATTGATGATTTCTAATAAGAATGAATAGCAGGAAAGAAGAAAATGTTGATTTTGACAATAAGGAACTGCAGAATGCACTTCAAATTATGCAGTTCACCCGCCGTTCTTTGTTCCTCACAGGCAAAGCTGGCACAGGTAAATCAACATTTCTCCGATATATATGTCAAAATACTAAAAAGAAACATGTTGTACTTGCACCCACAGGCATTGCTGCTATCAATGTCTGTGGGTCTACTTTACATAGCTTCTTTAAAATCCCTTTCCATCCTTTACTGCCAAATGACAGCCGCTATACACCGAGGAAGATTAGAGAAACTCTAAAGTATAGTAGCGAGAAGATAAAACTTATTCGTGAGTTAGAACTAATCATAATTGACGAAATCAGTATGGTTAGGGCAGACATTATTGATTTTATTGACAAAGTTCTTCGAGTTTACTCGCGCAATATGCGTGAACCATTTGGCGGGAAACAACTCTTGTTCGTTGGCGATGTATATCAGTTAGAGCCTGTTGTAAAAGAAGACGACAGGCAACTTTTAAGCCCGTACTATCCTTCTCCTTATTTTTTTAATGCTCGTGTCTTTAGAGAAATGAAGTTAGTAAGCATCGAATTGCAAAAAGTTTATCGACAAACCGATGCTCATTTCATAAATATTCTTGACCACATCCGAATCGGACAGCCTTCACAACATGACATTGACGCAATAAACAAGCAAGTAAAATCTGTCAACTATTCTAAATCTGATAACGACAAGTCAATAGTTATAACGCTTTCTACTCGTCGCGATACCGTTGATTATATCAATCAGAAAAGACTTGAACAACTTGATGGCGATATTGTCACATTCAATGGAGTTGTTAAAGGAGATTTCCCAGAAAACAGCCTCCCTACTCCACTCCAATTAGAGCTTAAGGCTGGGGCACAAGTTATTTTCGTAAAAAACGACAGTGACCATCGCTGGGTAAATGGGACACTGGCAACAATAACTTGTATAGACTGTAATTCGCAAGATGAGGAAGCTGGCGATATTATTACTGTCGTAACAGAGAATGGCGAAGAATATCAAGTTGAGAGAGAAAGATGGAGCAATATGCGCTATAGGTATAATGAAGAAGAAAAGCGCATAGAAGAGGAAGAGATTGGAACA
>JAGAGD010000026.1 GCA_017627765.1 Prevotella sp.
AGAAGATAATGTTACTTACAGATACATTTTCTTTCGCTTAATAAATAATTAACAAACTATATTTTTTTGTATCATGAAAAGAAAAAGACATTTGTTGCTCCTGCTGTTTGGAGCCGTGCTGATGAGTTTCTCTGCATTGTCAATTATAAGTTGTGAAGAAAAAGAAGAGCCTGATACTATCGCAACACGATGTGTTACTATCCATATAGTAAATGAAACTCCAGAGACGTTATACGTTGATGGATATTCTCGAGAAGAGTATTTATTGTTGGATCATTATTTTGATACATTGCTAAGCCGCAAATACTTTCCTGGGCAGACGTACATAATACCACCCAAAGAAAAGAAAGGCATACTAGTGCTCTATTATACATTTAATGAAATTCACGATGACAACACCAATGTTTGGATAAAGGTTGTCAGACGGAGTACAGTTGAAAGGCATAGCATAGAGGAGATAAGAGAGAACAATATTAATGACGGAATCTATAGATTCTCTTTGGGCGAGCTAAAGAAAATGGGTGGCGTGTTTGTTATTCGCGATAATAAATAATAAAAAAACAATAGGCCATGAAAATCTTAAAATTATTGATAGTGCTGTTTCTTACAGCTTCTTTATGTTCTGTCAGTCAATGTGGCTGTGGATATGAAGATAACGCGGCTACAGACATAGAAGTAATAAACAATTCGACAGAGAATATATATGTTGATGGTGATTTTTATTTACCATCATTGTATCATGCTAAATCCTACAATATAGGAAAAGCGGTAAAAATTGGAGTTGGAGATACTGTTAGAGTACTTATAGAAGAAGACTTAGATTTTGACTATCCGACTACTGAACGTATAGACCATTTGTGGATTCGGGTATTAAAGCAAAGCACGATAGACTCTCACACTCCAAAAGAGATTCAAGAGAATAGGATAAATGATGGACTAATAGGTCCAACAATATTTGAAGCGGATAAAAAGAAACATTTAGTCTATCCAGATGATTTCAACAAAGATGAATGGAGAATATAATGTATCTGTTAGTTACATCATATCCAACCACCTCATTCGGGAACGACGGCAAGGAGCTTGACGGACTGACGAAAGGTCTGAACATAGTCAAGTCGGCTGACGGAAAGACGGTTAAGGTTATCAGATAACATCAACGGGAACGATAACGGGAACGGGAACGGGAACGTTAACCTTAACTTTAACGTTAATCGTTATTCCTTAATCTTTAATCGTCCACGATGCAATGGCATCGTGGACGACATACTCCTCAGTCACTTCGTGACAGCTCCCCTAACTTAGAGGAGCAATTTCTTTATTTGAGTATTTAATGTCACATAGATTTGTTTAACGGGAACGGGAATTTTAACGATAACTCATAACTTATAACTCACAACTCATAACTCATTCCCGTTAAAGTTCTTTTATTCTTTCGTATAGTTCTTTGTAGAATGGGTGTTGGGTGATGGTTTGTGAATTGCCCACGATGAAAAGTTTCATTCTGGCACGAGTTATGGCTACGTTCATTCGGCGCAAGTCGCGTAGGAACCCAATCTGCCCTTTGTCGTTGGAACGGACAAGGGAGATGAAGATGACATCGCGCTCCTGTCCCTGAAATCCGTCGATGGTGTTGACAGAGATTAGGTTTCTGAAGGGGCGGAAAGTCTCGCGCTTCTTAATCTTTCGGCGTAGATACTGTACCTGAGCCCTGTATGGAGATATTACGCCTATGTCGATGCTCTCGTCTAATATGCGACGGCTACCAATCTTTTGCAGGTAACGCTCTAAGACAAGCAGTGTAAGTTCGGCTTCGCCCTTGTTGATTCTGCCAAACGACTCGCCTACAAACTGCTCTCTGAACATAGCCTTAGCCTCGTCGTCGACAGCATAGTCGGCTGTGTCAATCCATTCCATTGGCATGTCGAAGTCGAGAATGCTGCGATGCCTCACCTCTGGGGCTGCTTCTACCTTGCCTTTGTAGAAATAGTCTGACGAGAAACGCATGATGGCCTCATTCATGCGGTATTGAGTCTGGAGCAAGACCACGCGGTCGGGATGATTCTTCACGAGTCGTTCCATTAGCGTGATGGCAAGTCCTTTCTTTATGGCAGCAATGCTCTTTATCGTAGGAGGCAGCTGGCAGTGGTCGCCAGCGAGTATTACTCTTCGGCATCGGCGCATGGGAATCCAGCAAGCACCCTCAAGAGCCTGCGCTGCCTCGTCGATGAAGAGAGTGTGGAAAGTCTGTCCGCTCATGAGCCTATGGGCTGCACCCACGAGAGTGCAAGCCACCACACGCGCCTCGCTGAAAAGCTGGTTGTGGATGCGCAGTTCTATCTCTGTAGCCCTTTCGCGCAGTCGTGCACGCTGCTGATGTCTGCTCTCGCTGCCCTGTCTTTTGCCGCTCATGCTTCGCAGGGTCTTGCGTATAGCCCACAGTTCGGGATAGTCGGGATGCGACTCGAAGCGGTGTTCGTAGGTGAACGACAGCATCTTGTTGTTGACACGTGTGGGGTTGCCTATGCGCAGCACGTTGATTTGGCGGTCAACAAGTCTTTCAGAAATCCAGTCGACAGCCATGTTGCTTTGTGCGCAGACAAGGACTTGGTTCTCTCGTCGCAGCACCTCGCTTATGGCTTCTACGAGAGTTGTTGTCTTGCCTGTGCCAGGAGGACCATGAATAATCATCACGTCCTTAGTCCAGATAACCTTGTTTACGGCAGACTCCTGAACCTTGTTGAGCCACGGCAGGCTTATTTCCCTCTTTGTTTCGGGAGGAGCAGTCTTGCCGGATGTATTCAGATAGAAGAAGTCGCGGAGCTGAGCCAGTCGGTTGTCCTTAGCATTGATGGCACGTTGCAGTGCTTCGTCCATAGCCTTATAGCTTGTCTCGTCGAAGGATAGGGCAACTCCGAGTTGATCGGCTCGCTCCAGTTCGAGGACAAAAGAACTGTTTGGCACGATGACTACCATACGGTCGCCGTCAACATAGCTGACAGAGCAAGCTGTAGGCATTTCCTTTCCTTCGCCTCTGAAGAAGACAACCTGTCTTCCATATTCAAAGTTGTGTTCTATGTCGTTGTCTTGTGTGCGGAGCACTTCAACGGCAAGTTGGTTCATTGCCGTGAAGTAGTTTCTGCCCACTCGCAGCGGAAACCAAGCATCTCCTCTCTTAACCATACGGCTTATGCCCATCGCCTCTTTCTGAAGGCGATAGTTCTCGCGCTCGCAAGCATATTCCATCTGTAGCAATATGCGCTGCTGCTGCAGGTGAAGGATTGAATTGTTAGTTGTTGAGTTTATATGCTCTTCTTTTGTTTGTAAGTTTATTTGTTAGTTGGGTTTATTGATATCGTCAACAACTCAAAAACTCACAAGATATTTATGCACAAGCTCGAAAAAGCGGGCATTGTGGGAGCCATCAACAAACTCGTGGCTCACGGTGATAGAGACAGGCATGATGCGACGGTCGCCCCGCTTGATGGCTTTGCCGGCATTCATGAGAGGGAAGTTCTGTCCACAGCCTGCAGACACCTGCGGATAGACCACCGAAGTGAAATAGAGTCCGGGAGTGGCTGAGAGATTGATGACGTCGAAGTCGCCTTGCTCCACAACCTGCTTGTCGGTGAAGTAAGGGTCGCCGTCTTGCGGA
The DNA here is from genome assembly GCA_017627765.1 of Prevotella sp. GTDB lineage: Bacteria > Bacteroidota > Bacteroidia > Bacteroidales > Bacteroidaceae > Prevotella. The sequence continues at coordinate 3,653 of JAGAGD010000026.1, forward strand.
ACACTGTCGATTATTTCGCGAGCCTGACGATAGAATGTCTGATAGTCTTTTTCGTAGGGAATACGCACAGTGTAGAATGTCCTGCCAGGGATGGCAATAGGAGTGATTACGTCAATCTTGTCGTAGTAGCAAACTCTGCCCTCAATGTCCTTACGGTAGCGATACTCGTCAATCTCGTTGGCGGCACGCAGAATGGCATAGAGATATCGCACAAAAAAAGAAGTACCTTCGCGCTTAGATTCTTCAAAAGCTTCAGTACAGTCAACTTCTGATGTGATGCAAACCCAAGCATTGAGTGCTCCTTGATAGAAAAGATAGTTGTCGCGTCGCGACCAAGTATTTATGTCTATAATGTGTTTCATGTTGCAAAATTACTATTTTAATCGTTAATCAACGATATAGAAGTCTAATAATTATCGTTTTTTTTGCAGGATTTATTCATTTTATCTATATTTGTGCGGTAGTTTAATTGACAAACGAAAAAAGAAAGGAATAGAAAACAATGAGAAAGAATTTCGGAAAGAAGACAGTCGTTACCCCACTGCCAGTGCTGATAATAGGCACCTACGACAAAGACGGCGTGGCAAACGCCATGAACGTGGCTTGGGGAGGACAGTGCAGCGAAAACCATGTGGCTATAAACATAGGTCATGTGCGTCAGACACGCGACAACATCGAACTGAAAAAAGCCTTCACGGTGAGTTTTGCAACACGCAAGACCGTTGTGGAGAGCGACTATGTGGGAATAGAGAGCGGACTGAAGGCTCACGACAAGATGGAGAAGGCAGGACTGCATACAAAGAAAAGCGATTTTGTAGATGCTCCTATCATAGACGAATATCCTCTCACACTGGAATGTAAGCTGACACGCATAGAGGAAACTCCAGAAGGAGAGATTAGAGTTGTGGGCGAGGTGGTTAACATGAGTGCCGACGAGTCTATCCTCGACGAGAAGGGAAAGATTGACTTAGGCAAACTCGAACCAATCATGTTCGACTCTGCCCAACTGAAATACCGCGTTGTTGGCGAGATTGTAGGCAATGCCTTCCAAGATGGAGCGAAGCTGAGATGAACTGATTCTGGAGGTTATAAGGTTTTGAAGTGGTTGATTTCTTTAGTTCCTAAGCGGTTTAGAGTTTTTAGATTGTTTAAAAATAACAGGACTAATCTCAACTAACCACATCAAAACCTTATAACTTCATAAACCTGACAATCTGACGACCTGACAATTTATTATTCTTCAGACACATTAAAAAAGCATGAAATATATTATAATACCGTCAACTGACCACCGCCGCCAGTTGCCTTTCTTTTTTGCCGTAGAAGAGTTTGTGGCAAGACAGTTTACCGACGACGATTACTTCTTTATATGGCAAGTGCCACCAACAGCCATGTTAGGGCGCAATCAACTTGCCGACAACGAAGTGAACAAGGACTACTGCAAACAGAACGACATTAGGATTTTCAGAAGGAAAAGCGGTGGCGGATGCGTTTATGCAGATGACGGATGCCTGCAGTTCTCTTTTATAGTAAGCGATAGCGACACGGCTTCAACTTTCCAGAGATATATGCAGACTGTGGCAGACGTGCTGAGAAACGTAGGTATTGAAGCCACTCTTTCGGGCAGGAACGACATCTTGGTAGGCGGAAAGAAGGTTGCAGGGGCAGCATTCTATCGCATTCCTGGCAGGAGCGTTATGCACAACACCCTGCTTTTCAGTACAAATCTTGAGAACCTTTCGCAGGCTGTTACTCCTCCAACAGCCAAGCTGGACAGCAAGGGTGTGCAGTCGGTAAGCCAGAGAGTGGGAAATGTAGGCGAACACACTTCGCTGTCTATACAACAGTTCATTGTTTCGGCACGCCAGTTCTTGTGCGGCGATGAATGCAGGATGCTTACCGCAGACGACATGAAGCAGATAGAGAAAATGGAAAAGGAGCTTGCTTCAGACGATTTCACTTATGGAAAGAATCCTGCTTATACAGTAGTAAGAAAAAAGAACATACCCAATGTGGGCTATGTGGAAGCATACGTTGAAATAAAAAACGACATTATCCGAAACATAAACCTTATGGGCGACTACTTCCTGCTTGGCGACATTGACAAGGAACTGCTGCATCGTCTGCGCGGTGTGCGCTTTCATAGAGATACAGTAGCCTATGCCCTAAGCGGAGTGGAGTTGCAGAACGTAATAAGAAATATGACTGTCTCTGCCCTGCAACGCTTGTTGTTCGGACGGCGTGAACACGTAAGAAAACCAGAATGGCTGAAGATAAGCATAGCTTCGAAGCATCACTACAGCGAGACAGAACACATAATAAACAGGCACGGACTGAACACCATCTGCACAAGCGGGCTGTGTCCTAATCGCTCAGAGTGCTGGGCTGCAGGTACGGCTACGCTCATGATAGGTGGAAATATCTGCACGCGTAGTTGCCGTTTCTGTAATACGCCAAGTGGCAGACCTCTGCCTTTAGACCCCGAAGAGCCTCAGAAGGTGGCACAGACTGTAAGACAGATGAACTTGCGCTATGCCGTTATTACGTCGGTAGACCGAGACGACCTGCCCGATTTTGGTGCTTACCACTGGCAGCAGACTATCATGGCAATAAGGAAAATGAATCCAGAGACAGGAATAGAAGTGCTGATACCCGACTTTCAGGGACAGGAGGAATGTATAAATGCTGTGTTGGAAGCAAACCCAGACGTAGTTGGACACAACATGGAGACTATCCGCAGGCTAACGCCAAGAGTGAGAAGCGTGGCGAAATATGAGCAGAGTCTCAGCGTGTTGCGGCAAATATCAGAGCGAGGATTCCATGCTAAGACTGGTTTTATGGTAGGATTAGGCGAGACCGAAGCAGAAGTTACAGAACTGATGAATGACATTAGGGCAACAGGATGCGTCAGTCTCACTATAGGACAATACCTCCAGCCTACAGCCCGCCACCTGCCAGTTGCGGAATATATTCATCCAAAGCAGTTTGACCGATATGCAGACATGGCACGTGAAATGGGATTTGAGAATGTTGTCAGTGGGCCGTTGGTCCGTTCTTCATATCATGCAGAAATGGTTATGAACAAGAAAAACAATAAAATGTAAATGTTTTTTACATTATTTTTGTACCTTTGCGCTCAAAAATAAAATAGCGACAATTTTATGGAGCAGAAGAAATATAAAAGAACAACCGTTACTTCGGCATTGCCATACGCTAACGGCGGTGTGCATATCGGACACTTAGCAGGTGTATATGTGCCTGCCGACATCTATGTGCGCTATCTTCGTCTGAAGAAAGAAGACGTAATGTTCATAGGTGGTAGTGATGAACATGGAGTACCTATAACTATTCGTGCGAGAAAAGAGGGTGTTACTCCGCAAGACATAGTAGACAGATACCACAAGATGATTAAAGACTCTTTCGAGGAGTTTGGCATCTCTTTCGATGTCTATAGCCGCACTACATCGGAAATGCACCACAAAACAGCATCGGAGTTCTTCCGTAAACTATATGATGAAGGTAAACTGACTGAGGAAACAACACGACAGTATTACGACGAGGAAGCAAAGCAGTTCCTCGCCGACAGATATATTATAGGAGAGTGCCCTCACTGCCACAACGAAGGCGCATACGGCGACCAGTGTGAAAAGTGCGGACGAGACCTCGACCCTACAGAACTCATCAATCCGCGTTCAACCATAAGCGGCTCAACACCTGTGCTTAAAGATACTAAAAACTGGTATCTGCCTCTCAACGAGTATCAGGAATGGCTGAAGCAATGGATTCTTGAAGGACACAAAGAATGGCGCTCAAACGTTTACGGACAGTGCAAATCATGGCTCGACATGGACTTGCAGCCACGTGCTATGACGCGCGACCTGAACTGGGGAATTCCTGTTCCTGTTGAAGGAGCCGACGGCAAGGTGCTCTATGTGTGGTTTGATGCTCCTATCGGTTATGTGTCAAACACAAAGGAACTCTGCCAAAGCAACCCTGAACGATGGGGAGACTGGACAAAATGGTGGCAGGATGAAGACACACGTCTTGTTCATTTCATCGGAAAAGACAACATAGTGTTCCACTGCATCATCTTCCCTGTTATGATGAAAGCACACGGAGGATTTATCATGCCCGACAATGTGCCAGCAAACGAGTTCCTTAATCTTGAAAACGATAAAATCTCAACATCGAGAAACTGGGCTATATGGCTGCACGAATATTTGAAGGACTTCCCTGGAAAGCAGGATGTCTTGCGCTATGTGCTTACGGCTAATGCACCAGAGACTAAAGACAACAACTTTACATGGCGCGACTTCCAGGAACGTAACAACAACGAACTTGTGGCTGTCTATGGCAACTTCGTGAACCGTGCGCTGCAACTTACTAAGAAATACTGGGGTGGAGTGGTGCCTGAGTGCGGCGAATTGCAAGACGTAGACCATCAGGCTCTTGATGAGTTTAAGGACGTCAAGCAGAAGGTTGAATCGCTGCTTGATGTGTTTAAGTTCCGCGATGCCCAGAAGGAGGCAATGAATCTTGCACGAATTGGTAACAGATACATAACTGAGTGCGAACCATGGAAGGTATGGAAGACAGACCCGAAGCGTGTTGAGACAATACTCTACATCTCGCTTCAGCTTGTTGCTAATCTTGCCATTGCTTTCGAACCGTTCCTGCCATTCTCTTCAAAGAAGCTGAGAGGCATGCTCAACATAAACGATTTCGACTGGAATCAACTCGGACAAACCGACCTGCTGAAACCAGGACACCAGCTTGCTGAACCTGCATTGTTGTTTGAAAAGATTGAAGACGATGTGATTGAAGCACAACTAAACCGACTCGAAGAGATAAAGAAGCAGAACGAAGCGGCGCAGTATAAGGCTAAAGATGTGAAACCTACCGTTTCGTTTGAAGACTTTGAGAAACTTGATATCAGAGTTGGTCTTGTGAAAAACTGCGAGAAAGTGAAGAAGTCGAAAAAACTATTGCAATTCACTATCGACGACGGAACAGGTACAGACCGCACTATTCTTTCTGGCATTGCACAATTCTATGACAACCCAGAAGAACTTGTAGGCAAGCGTGTGCTGTTTGTTGCTAACTTTGCTCCCCGCAAGATGATGGGAATTGAGAGTCAGGGCATGATTCTTTCTGCCGTAGACTTCGATGACACACTCAGTGTTGTTACAACCTCAAAGGATGTAAAACCAGGCAGTCTGGTTGGATAAATAAGATATAGGAAATAAAAAATAAGTAAAAAGAAAACGCCAGTTTCTTACTTCATTTAGTAAAGAAACTGGCGTTTTCTTTTATGTTTATATATCTTTTAAAAAAGTATATTATCCGAATTTTATAGTACCCTGAATAGTCTCGCGTGCAGAATTGTCGCTATTAGTTTCATTGCCGCTTGCGAGTTTTCTGATTTCCTCAAGACTCTGGCGTGTTCTCTTGTATGTTGGCGTGTTCTCAACAGCCAGTATTACATCCTCATTGTCTAAGTCTTCAGCGCGGAACAAGAAGATGTGAGGACGGCGTTTGTATTGTGCGCTCTTGCCTTCGCCTCCATAGTAGCGGTTGCGGCGGTCGAGACGCTCTGCTGCTTTCTCCTCTTCGCGAGCCAAGCGGTCAACCTCTTCTTGCGTATGCTTCTTCAGGTGCCCGTTCATTCCGTCTACGTTCTCAATGCCAAAGCCTGTTGCAAGAATTGTAACTTTAACCTTAGGGCCAAGACTTGGGTCAATAGCCAATCCCCATTTTATCTCGAAGTCGTCGCCAAACCTTGCCATGAAGTCGTTGACGTCGTTCATCTCGTCCATCATCAGACCTGCCTGTTCCTTTTTGTCGCTTGAGAAAGTGATGTTGAGCAGGATTTTCTTAGAGTTGAATACGTCGTTATCGTTGAGCAATGGAGAGTTGAGTGCATCGTTGATGGCTTGCTTGACTCTGCCTTCTCCTTCGCCATAACCTGTAGACATGATTGCAACACCACCGTCTTTCAGAACAGTCTTAACATCGTTGAAGTCGAGGTTCATCAGTCCATGAACAGTAATAATCTCAGCAATAGAACGGGCAGCTACAGACAATGTGTCGTCTGCCTTGCCGAAAGCATCAAGCACTGTGAAGTCAGGATAAATCTCTCGCAGACGTTCATTATTGATTACAAGCAGCGCGTCAACGTGTTTAGACATTTCTTCAACACCGTCTAAGGCTTGGTCTATTTTCTTTGGTCCTTCGAAACGGAAAGGAATAGTGACGATGCCAACTGTAAGAATGCCAAGTTCCTTTGACACACGAGCTATTACAGGGGCTGCACCAGTACCTGTTCCGCCACCCATACCAGCGGTGATGAATGCCATCTTAGTACCGTCGTTGAGCATGTTCTTAACGTCTTCTATGCTTTCCTCAGCAGCCTCGCGTGCTTTCTCTGGCTTGTTGCCTGCGCCAAGTCCTTCTTTTCCGAGTTGGAGATGGACAGGAACAGGGCTGTCGTTAAGGGCTTGATTGTCGGTGTTGCATAGTACGAAGCTAACGTCGTGGATGCCTTCACGATACATGTGGTTTACAGCATTGCCTCCACCACCTCCTACGCCGATAACCTTGATTATGCTATTTTCCTTCTCTGGTTCGCCGAAGTCGAGTATATTGCTTCTTGAAGGTTTGTTATCCTCACTCATATCAAAGTCGAGAATACCTTTGTTTTTATCGTTTTGTCCCATGATAATATTGTCTTTTGTTGTTATAAATGTTGATTAGCAGACCTTGACAGTCGTGAATGTATGATATTATTTTTCTTCCTCCATCACTTGCTTGAAGAACTTGTTGAACTTATTCTTCAGCTTATAAAAAGTGCTGTTCTTGCGTTTGTTCTCATCTTCCAGCCTGCGCTTCTCTTCCTCTTCTTCGGCACGGCGGCGTTCTTCTTCCTCCTTGCGTAAGCGTTCTTCTTCTTCAGCCTGCTCTTTTTCGGCTTCGGTCCTTACAACACCAACTTTAGTCTCGCCAATCTTTCTTGCTTCGCGATGAATATCGTTGCCTTGTTTTTGAATATCTTCGCCGCCTTCTTCAAACAAGTCTCCATTCGGGTTGATTTCCCTGCCAGCACAGTTCATGTCGCCCTTCACTAACAGACCGAGAATAGTGTTCATCATTCCGTTGTTTGAGTTGATGTCTGGGTCGTTTGAGATGATAGTGTGTATGACATTCTTGGCAATGCGGATCTTCTCTATATGGGTGTGGCTGCGGAAAGCGCGCTCAATGTTTCTCATGTTAGAACCACCGCCTGTGAGGATGATGCCACCCAGCATCTTGTCGGCATACTCAGAAGGAACCTGATACCATACGTTTTCGATGATTTCCTGCATACGCGCTTCTACAATCTCAACAAATCGGCGAGTCTCTATAGAACGGTCTTGGTCGATAGGTATCATCTGAGAATTGTCGATGTCGCTATTCTCTGTATAAGCAGAACCAAACTCAATCTTCATGCGCTCGGCATTGCTCTCCTCCATTTGCAGAGAAGATATATCCTTTGTTATATTGTTGCCTCCGAGAGGAATTACTGCAAGGTGTCGGAGAATATTCTTGTAATATACAGAAACAGTTGTTGTGTCAGCGCCTAAGTCTACCAATACGCATCCTGCACGCTTTTCAGCCTCAGTCAGAACACTGTCGGCAAGCATAAGCGGGGCTAGGAACATATCGGCAATGGCAATGCCAGAGGTCTGGAAACATTTGTTCAGGTTTTTGTAGAATGTCTTTCTCCACAATATGTTCAGTATGTTTCCTTCAAGTCGTGTGCAAGGAATACCTACAGGGTCTAACTGATATTGTGTGTCAACCTTGTATTCTTGGGTAGCAGCATAAAGAATTTCCTGATCTGGATAGGTCATGGTGCGGTTTGCATCCATCAGTTCGTCAACCATCTGTTGGGTTACCACTTCCTGTGTTGGCAATTCTTTGACGATGACATTCTTCTGGCTGTGGATTGACTGACCTCCAACTCCTACATAAACGTGGGTGATTTCTGTTCTGAGTTGAGTCTTTAAGCGTTTGATGATGTTAGTAAGGCAAGCGCAAGTCTTGTCGATATTGTATATCACTCCTTTGCGAATGCACTGTGTAGAATCTTCTTTCACAACGGCAAGTATCTGAAAACTTCCGTCTAAATTCTTCTTTCCAGCAATTCCGGTAATTTTAGATGAGCCTAATTCAATGGCTACTATAAATTCTTTTGCCATATACTTATATTGTTTTTATATTTACGAGTTAATGATTTTGCTGTCTTTTTTTATTGTTGGTTGTTAGTTGGTTTGTTGTCTGCAGCTGGTTTGTTGCTTTGCTTGGTGCTGTCAGCAGAAACGCTGTCTGTTTCTATTTCAACTGCTTCTGGCTTATGCTGACTGTCGTTGTAAGCAGAGTTTCGCTTGCATATTATTTGGTTGTCAAACTCTATGTTAATGTATTTATATCTGTTCCATCCAACTTGTGAAAGTCCGTACTTATAGAATTTCTCTAAGCGTTCCAGCTTTCTTGTTATAAATTCTTCAACCTCTTTGCTGCGACGGTCATTGCTCCTGTAGTTTGGCAGTTTGCCAATGAGTACAATGTGGTCGCCTACACGTGGAACTATCTCTATGCTTTGGTCTTGCAGTACATTGATTTGCTCTATCTGGTTTCGCCAGAAGTCGCTCTTCATGATATGGTCGATGAGCAGCGTGATATATGTTCGTGCAAATGGTTTAGTTATATATCCAGTGGCGATGATGAGGTCTGAAGTATATTTAGAGTTAGGCATAATGCCGCCCTTGTCGTCAATATAGTAATCTTCGCCGTTTATGCTTTTTATCCTGATTATCGGCGTGCGTTGGGTTATCTCAATAAATACTTTTCCGCCTTCGGTCTTGTAGCACTGTGCCGTGTTTACGAAAGGTGTAACCTTCAAGAGTTCTTCTATAGAGCGTGGGTTGATGAATTTAAGAGGTTGGTTTTTCGGATAGAGTTTCTTGTCAACCAATATTCGCTTTATCTCGTCAGATGTTAGGAAGCCGTTTGTGCTTTCGTCGGAGATGTTTATAACCACTTCCTCACATAGCTGACCTTTGTCCTCAGGTTTATTGAAGGCAGTGATCGCCAGCAAGAGATACACGGCTAATATAGAGTCGAGTACAATGTAGGTGGTTCTTCTCCAGTTTATCTTCATGTTTCTAAAAGCGTTTAGCGTTTTATTTTCCTAATTTCTGTTCTAATATTTCTTTTATCTGAGGCATCTTCATGTCTAAGTCACCTGCTCCTAATATGACGAGAACATCGAAGTCACGGCTCTTCACTAAGTCTATCACATCGTCAAGTTTAATCAACTGCTTCTTAATGTCATCGCGCAGGCGGTCGTAAATGAGTTTTGAAGTAACTCCTTCGATAGGTTCTTCGCGTGCAGGATATATGTCGGTAAGTATAACCTCGTCTAATATGTTGAGCGCTTCTGCAAACTCCTTATAGAAGTCTTTAGTCCTGCTGTAGAGGTGAGGCTGGAATATAACCGTTATTTTCCTGTCCTTATATACTGTGCGCAGGCTTTTTGCACTCTCCAATATCTCTTTAGGATGATGGGCATAGTCGCTAATCAGAACCAGTTTGTCTGTCTTAATTTTGAAATCGAAGCGGCGCTCTGCACCTTGAAATGTTTTCATGCCGTATCTTAGTTCTTCCTCGTCGCATCCAACAAGTTGAGCCATTGCCATAGCAGCAATTCCATTTTCAATGTTTATTGGGATAGGAAGACCCAGTTCTATGTTTTTGATTGACTTGATTGGCGAGATAAAATCAAATCTTATTTCGCCATTCTCAATCATAATGTTCTCTGCATGGAAATCGCCTTCAGTCATTCCATAGTCGAAAACCCTTACCCCTTCTTTCACGTCAGGTTTTAGCTCTATGCCATGACGAATGATGAGTGCGCCTTCTGGTTGGATCAGACTTGTGTAGTGTCTGAAACTTTCGAGATATGCTTCTTTGGTTCCATATATGTCGAGATGGTCTGGGTCTGTTGATGTAACGACAGAAATATATGGGCTAAGCCAGTGGAACGAGCGGTCGTATTCGTCAGCCTCTATCACAACATAATCGCTGTCAGAGAGTATGTAGTTAGTGCCGTAGTTTTTAGAGATACCGCCAAGAAAGGCATTACAGTCGATGTGGCTCTGATGAAGCAGGTGGGCGCACATTGTAGATGTGGTGGTCTTGCCGTGAGTTCCTGCAACGCAGAGGGCTTTGTGAGCCTGAGTCAGTCTGCCAAGCACCTGGGCACGTTTCTCAATCTGAAATCCTTCGCGGCGGAAGTATTGCAGTTCAGCATGCTCCGAAGGTATTGCGGGAGTATAGACAACGAGGGTTGAGTTGCGCTTTCGGCAAGCGCGTGGTATGGCTTCCACATCCTCCTCGAAGTGTAAAAGCATTCCTTCATCCTCCAGTCTTGAAGTCAGTTCAGTAGGAGTCTTGTCATATCCTGCAACAACCATGCCCTTGTGCATGAAGTAGCGGGCAATAGCACTCATTCCTATTCCTCCTGCTCCTATGAAATATACGGCTTTTATATCTTTCAGTTCCATTTCTTCTCTTCTTGTTCTATTTAGACTACACTCTTTGTTTTTCTATTGCTTTTTGGTTGCCAGTTTTATAACCTCATCTGCTATGATGTCGGCAGAGTGGGGCAGTGCCATTTTCTTTATGTTTTGGCTCAGGCTGTTCAACTTGTCGGAGTTGCTTACAGTTTCTATTGCAAGTTTCAGCAGTTTCTCTGTTGCACAGCAATCTTTTACCATCAGGGCGGCTTCTTTGTTTACGAGAGCCATAGCATTTTTTGTCTGATGGTCTTCTGCAACATTCGGACTTGGTACGAGAATCACTGGCTTTCCAATCAGGCAGAACTCGCTGATGGAGCTTGCACCCGCACGGCTTACTACTAAATCGGCAGCACGATAGGCCGTTCCCATGTCGCTGATGAAGTCAACCACTTTCAGGTTCTTTATCTCGCCATGATTTGCAAGTTGCTGCTTTATCTGTTCATTATAGTATTTTCCAGTCTGTAGAACCACTTGAATGTCGTTGTTCTCAATCAAGTCAAGATTCTGCATGATGCTTTCATTTATGGTTCTTGCTCCTAAACTGCCGCCAACTAACAGTATCATTGGCTTTTTGGGGTCGAAACCGAATGATTTTATTGCTTCATCTCTCGAAATAGTTGTATCGAGCAAAGCCTGTCTGACAGGATTACCCGTAAGCATAATTTTCTCTTTAGGAAAGAAGCGTTCCATGCCTTCGTATGCAACGCAGATACTCTTAGCCTTCTTTGCCAGCAGCTTGTTAGTCACGCCAGCATAGCTGTTTTGTTCTTGTATTAGGCAAGGAATACCCATAGAAGCCGCAATATTGAGGGTTGGTCCGCTGGCATAGCCGCCCACACCTACAGCAGCCATTGGCTTAAACTCTTTCAGCAGGCGTTTAGCAATGCGCTGGCTCTTCCATATTTTCAGCAATACGGAGAAGTTCTTGAGCAGATTCTTTCTGTCGAAACCACATATTGGCAGACCAGTTATCTCATAGCCTGCAGCAGGTACACGTTGCATTTCCATGCGTCCTAATGCCCCTACGAAGCGTATCTCAGCATCTGGGCACTTTGCTTTTATGGCATTTGCAATGGAGATGGCTGGGAAGATGTGTCCTCCTGTGCCTCCTCCGCTAATTACTATTCTCAACCCTTTATCCATAATATATATCTTAACACTGCAAAGTTAATATTTTTTTCCGTTTAGACAACCTCTTGCAAGCACGTTTTTTCTTACTGTTTTATTTTGCAACTTTCATGCTTGTCTGGTTGCTGTTTTCATCTTTCTTTTTTGCCCATAGGCTTACGCTCAGGATGGCTCCTATGTAGACACAGTTTATTATTGTTGAAGTTCCACCTCTACTTATAAGGGGCAGTGGTTGTCCTGTAATTGGTGCAAGCCCGACGGCTACAAGCATGTTGAACAAAGCCTGAGAAACAAGCAGCAGTGCAAGTCCCATTGACAGCAGGGCAGGAAATGAATTTTCACACCTGTTGGCTATCTTGCCTGTTCTGAACAGTAGGATTATATATAGCAGGGCAACGAATATTCCTCCGAATAGTCCCATTTCCTCAATGATTATGGCATAGATGAAGTCGGAGTATGCCTGAGGAAGAAAGTCTCGTTCAACTGAGTTTCCAGGACCTCGACCAACGGCCTTTGATGAGGCTATTGCGATGTTGGCATGACCTTCCTGCATATTCTCGTCTAAGTCGAATTTCTCTGGTGGAATATCCTCCTTGTTTGTAAACTTGAATAGTCGTTTCTTCCATGTAGCAGCGCGGTGGAAAATGCTCTTGCTCTTCTTTGGCTGCTCAACAATCTCAGTTTTGTTGGCATTGTTGTTGCTTGCAGCCTCGCGATCATTGGATGCAAGCAGGAGCACAGCGCCAATTACTATTGCAATAGTTACGGCAAAGAAACCTAACAGTTTGCCGATTTGTGAGAGAGGAACGCGACCTATAAACATCATTAAGATGATAACCCCTGTGAGTAACACCGCTGTTGAAAGATTTTCTACGCCTATAAGCAGTATGAAGAAAGAGCAAAGTCCTACTATATACTTAATAGCCTTGCGGTCGGCTCCGTCTTCTGTCTGCATGGCACTTAGCAATTGTGCCACTGCAAGAATGAGTGTTCCCTTTGCAATCTCTGAAGGCTGGAACTGGACAATGCCAAGATTTATCCATCGGCTTCCGTCGTTGATAGCATGACCAGGCATGAGTACCCATAGAAGACTTGCCAAAGAAATCAGCAGCAGGAACGGTGTCACTATCTTGTAGTATTGGCAGCGAATGTTCATTACTATGATAGTGCAGATTACTCCAACAAAGAATATTCCAAAGTGCTTTATGACGGGTCCCCAATAGCTTTGACCTTTATACGTGAGAGAGCTCGAAGCGCTGAATACCTCGACGATAGAGATGATAAAGAGGAAGAAGAATACCATCCAGATTACCTTATCTCCTTTGAATATGTTATTTAGTTTCTTGTTCATTATAGCAAGTTTCGTGCTAATGTTTTAAACTGTTCGCCACGATCTTCCATGTTCTTGAATAAGTCGAAAGAGGCACAGCAAGGACTTAGCAGTACGGTGTCACCTGGCTTAGCCAGTTCGTAGCACGCTTCTACACAGTCTTTCATTGAGTGTGTGTCGCGAGTTGGCAAGCCTAATGGGTCGAAGAAGTTGTGCAGTTTTGTGTTGTCTGCGCCGAGGTAGACAATTGCTCTGCACTTTTGCTCAACCAGTTGACGAATAGGTTCATAGTCGTTGCCTTTGTCTTTGCCTCCAATAATTAAAACAACAGGAGTCTTCATGCTTTCAAGTGCATACCAGCAAGCATCTACGTTTGTAGCCTTAGAGTCGTTTACGAAATGAACTCCTCCAACGGTTGTAACCTTCTCAAGTCTGTGTTCGACTCCAGGGAAGTTGCTCAGCGACTCGCGTATTACGTCTTTCTTAATGCCTGCAATGTTGGCTGTTATACCTGCTGCAAGCGAATTGTATATGTTGTGTTTTCCTGTAAGGCTCAGCGACTCCTGTTCCATGTTGAATGGAGTTGGATATTCAATCTTGTATTCGCCTTCTTCTATATAGCCTATTACGCCTTTTTCCTTCACTTCGGCAAAAGGACAGTTGGTAGCTGCAATCTGATATTTCTGCAACTCACGCTTTATTATAGGGTCGTCTGCCCAGTAGATGAAGGCATCGTCGCTTGTCTGGTTTTGGATGATTCGCATCTTAGCATCTACATAGTTCTGCATTTCACCGCCATAACGGTCGAGATGGTCAGGCGTTATGTTCAGCAAGACAGCAATGTTGGCACGGAAATCATACATGTTGTCAAGTTGGAAAGAACTAAGTTCAATGATGTAGTATTCGTGTGGGTCTTCTGCTACTTGCAGTGCAAGAGAGTTGCCAATGTTTCCAGCCAGACCTGCATCGTAGCCAGCATGCTTGAAGATATGGTATATCAGCGATGTTGTAGTAGTCTTTCCGTTTGAGCCAGTAATGCAAATCATCTTTGAATCGGTGTATCTTCCTGCAAACTCAATTTCGCTGATGATAGGAATGCCACGTTCACGAGCTTTAACAACCAGCGGAGCATCTTCGGGTATGCCTGGGCTCTTAATGATTTCGCCTGCCTCAAGTATGCGTTCCTCGCTGTGGTGTCCTTCTTCCCATTCAATGTTGTGGTCGTCCAGCATTTTCTTATAGCGTTCCTTAATGGTTCCCATGTCTGAGACAAACACGTCGAAACCTTCTTTCTTTGCTAAAACGGCTGCTCCTGCGCCACTTTCTGCTGCTCCTAAAATAGATATCTTCTTCATTGTATGTTGTGTTTCCTTTCTTTAGGCCTGTTTTCTTACAGTCCGCCTGTTTCTATGTTTTCTATCTGATTTTGAGTGTTATGATTGTTAATGCTGCCAGTATGATGCTGATAATCCAGAAACGTGTTGTTATCTTCGATTCAAACAGCACGCCGCGCGGACGGTTGATAAGATAGCGGCACTCGCCATCCATCTTGTCCTTGCCTGTACGGAAGTGGTCATGAATAGGAGTCCTCTTGAAGATGCGCTGCTTTATTCCGCGTTTCTTTCCCATCTTGTAGTAAGAAACCTGCATGATTACGCTGAGGCTCTCCATGAAGAATATTCCGCAGAGAATAGGCAGCATAAGCTCTTTGTGTATTATGATGGCACTGACTGCAATGATTCCGCCAATGGTAAGCGAGCCCGTATCGCCCATAAAGACCTGAGCTGGATAGGAGTTATACCAAAGAAAGCCGATGAGCGCGCCTATGAATGCACACATGAATACAACAAGTTCTTGCGAGCCAGGTATATACATGATGTTCAGATAGGCGGCAAACTCAATGTGGGAACTCACATAGGCAAATATTCCCAAGGCTACTCCAATTATAGCACTGTTGCCTGCACACATTCCGTCCATTCCATCGTTAAGGTTGGCACCGTTGCTGACTGCTGTTACTACTATAATAGTCATGATGACAAATAGAATCCAGCCAGCTGCGGTCTTATATTTCCCCATGAACCCCATCACCTTTGAGTAGTCGAGATTGTGTCCTTTGACAAATGGTATTGTAGTCTTCAGAGATTTTGCAGGTTGTGAGCGATGCTTCACCACTGTCTCCATGCCTTGCCTTTCTATTGCAAGATTTTCATTTATCTTAGCGTCTGGACTTGCCCATAGCACCAGTCCAACAATCAGACCAAGACCTACCTGTCCGATAATCTTAAACTTTCCGTGCAGCCCCTCTTTGTCGTGACGGAAAATCTTGATGTAGTCGTCGAGTCCGCCAAGCACGCCAAGCCATACAGTTGTTATAATCATCAGTATAAGATAGATGTTTCTCATACGTCCGAGCAGAATGACTGGTATCAATATTGCAGCAATGATGATGATGCCACCCATTGAAGGCACACCAATCTTCTGCGTGCCAAACGGGTCTATCTTTTCGTCGCGTGCAGTCTCAGTTATTTGTTTCTTCTTCAGATACTTAATGAAATATTCTCCGAAGTAGACACTAATCACCAATGAGAGGATGAGTGCAAGTAATGCACGGAATGAGATATAGCCCCAAATGTGGCTTCCTGCAATTCCGAATTGATTAAGAAATCTAAACAGATAGTATAGCATAATGTTCTTGTTTTCTATGTTTTATTTTGTTTTCAATGCACAAGTGCAAGTCTCATATCAAGCAAATGTAAAGTAAGCCCTAAATTTATCAATTATTAAAAGCCTCCTCAACCACTTCGCGGTCGTTGAAGTGATGTTTAACTCCATTTATCTCCTGATAGTCCTCATGGCCCTTGCCTGCAATCAGAATGACATCGCCTTTTTTTGCCAGCATTACTGCTGTGCGTATAGCTTCACGACGGTCTACTATTGTAACTGCTTTCTTTCGCTGCTGCGGAGTCAGACCTGCCACCATGTCGTCAATGATAGCCTGAGGCTCTTCAAAGCGAGGATTGTCGCTTGTGATTATGACCTTATCACTCTGGCGTGCTGCCTCTTGTGCCATTAGCGGACGCTTGCCCTTGTCGCGATTGCCACCTGCTCCACATACAGTGATTACCTGTCCTTTTCCGTTCAGAACTTCGTGAATGGCATTCAATACATTCTGCAAGGCATCGGGAGTGTGAGCATAGTCGATTACGGCAGTCACTCCGTTTGGAGACTGGACTGGTTGCAGTCTGCCGCTGACGCTTTCGAGAGTGCTCATGGTTATGAGTATGTCCTCAGGCTGTTTGCCGAGATTGCATGCTGCGCCATATACAGCCAGCAGATTGCTCACGTTGAACTTTCCAATGAATTGCACACCCACTTCTCTTCCGTCAATCTCGAGATACATTCCTTCAAAGTGACATTCGAGCAGTCGTGCCCTGTAGTCTGCCATTGTGCGTGTAGAGTATGTCTTCACGTTGGCCTTTGTGTTCTGTACCATGTACTTGCCGTTCTTGTCGTCAGCGTTAATTATGGCGAAAGAACCCTTTGGAAGCATGTCGAAGAACATTTTCTTTGCATCGCGATAGGCTTCTACCGTCTTATGATAGTCAAGGTGGTCGCGCGTGAGATTTGTGAATATACCTCCTGCAAACTTCAGTCCTCCGATGCGCTGTTGGTGTATGGCGTGTGAAGAACACTCCATGAACG
Source organism: Prevotella sp. (assembly GCA_017627765.1). Taxonomy (GTDB): domain Bacteria; phylum Bacteroidota; class Bacteroidia; order Bacteroidales; family Bacteroidaceae; genus Prevotella. The sequence continues at coordinate 20,432 of JAGAGD010000026.1, forward strand.
CATATTCGCAACCGTCTTCAACCATGTCGTGGAGAAGTTTGTTCAGGGCGATGGCGTCTGGAGTAGTGTGGTCTGCTGGCAAAGCCTTGCCTTCGATGTAGTTGCAGACTGTTGAGATGAGTCCGCACCTGTGTCCCATCTTGCGGAACATATTATAGAGCAGTGTGGCTATTGTAGTCTTTCCGTTTGTGCCAGTAACACCAACCAGTTTCAGATGTTCTGACGGATTGCCGTAAAACATTGTTGCTATAGGTCCTACAGCATTCTGTGTAGACTTAACCTGAATGTAGGTTACGTCATCTTTTCTCTGCTCTGGAAGGTCTTCGCATACAATAGCAACGGCACCCTGCTCCTCTGCTTTACCGATGAAGCGGTGACCGTCAACCTGTGTTCCTCGCATTGCAACAAACAAGTGACCCTTTTCAATCTGACGAGAGTCTATGTTAACGCCAGTTATCTCAATATCGGTGCTTCCCGATATACTTACTGGTTTTATGTTTTTCAGCAAATTTTTTAATATCATAGTTCTTCTGATTTTATTCTATATATATTTATATGTACGCGCGTAAGGCTTTCTTTATCGTTTCTTTCTTGTTTCTATTCCAGTTTCAGCATGCAGACGTCGCCTTTGCTTATCTTGTGCCCTGCGCTTAGACTTTGCGATGTCACCTTGCCTCTGCCCGAAAGATGGACCTTCACGCCTCTGCTCTCTATCATGTAGACTGCATCGCGTGCTCCCATTCCAATTACATTTGGCATGAGTTTAGATGAGTATATAGGTTCTTTTTTCAAAGTCATGACAGACTTGTCGGTAGCCTTAGCGTTTCCCCATATCGGCTTGCCATTAGAGAATTTTCCGTTCCATCCGTTTATGGTTTCATAGCCTAAATGTGAAAGGACGTAGTCGGCAGCAAGCATGTTTCCAAATTTCACTTCAGGCTGCATGATGCTGATGGAGTCGTTGTTTTCAACAATTCCAAGTTTCAGGCTTTGTGCCATAATTCCTTCTGCTATGTTGTGGAAAACGGCTCCGCTATGAGTTCCGCCTGAAGCAGGAAGTCCGCTCTTCTGTATGCAGACTATGCAACTATAGCGAGGTTTGTCGGCAGGGAAATATCCAGCAAAACTTACAAGATAGCCAGTCTTTCCGCTCGCATTGTTGCCTATTCGCTGCCATATCTGGGCTGTTCCTGTCTTTCCTGCTACGATAAACGATTCTGAACCTGCTTTCTTACCTGTTCCCTGACTTACTACTTCCTGAAGAAGTGTTTGTATCTTTGTCAGTGTTGACTCCTTGCAGATTCGCTCACGAATTACTTCTGGCGGATATTCTGCTATCACTTCGCCGTCTTTTATTACCTGCTTTACAAATCGTGGTCGCATCATCTTGCCGCCGTTGGCAATGGCGTTGTAGAACGTAAGAGTTGAGATTGGAGGAATCTGAGTCTCGTAGCCAATGCTCATCCATGGCAGGGCTGTCTTACTCCAATTTAGGAACTGCCCCCTTTCGTTTCTCTTAGGCATTCTTATTCGTGCAGGCGATGAGCCTACGATTGGTATTCTCAAGTCGTCGGCCAAACCAATGCGGTGGATGCCTTCAACGAATTTCTCTGGATTGCTGCCATAATACTTGTCTATAATGTAACTGATGCCGATGTTTGAACTCACTTTCAAGGCTTTGGCAAAAGTTATTGTTCCGTAACCTCCGCTTCGCCAGTTGTGGTCTTTCATGTCTCTGCCGTGCATCTTAATGATGCCGCCGCCTGTGTTTATCAGCGCAGTTGTGTCAACGACACCGTCGTCGAGCGCAACCATCATCGAGGCGGTCTTGAATACAGAGCCTGGTTCGAGCAAGTCGCTGACAGCATGGTTCTGACGCTCGCGGTATTTGCCGTCGCCGCATCGATCCATGTTTACTATTGCCTTTATGTCGCCAGTCTTTACTTCCATTACGATGGCAACGCCCACGTTGGCATCAATATCTTTCAGCATATCAACAAGGCAGCGTTCTGCCAAGTCCTGCATGTTGACGTCAATGGTTGTTACGATGTCAGCACCGTCTACAGGCGGAGTGTCGATGATGTTAAGATATTTGTTCATCACCTTTCTGCGGTGTGTTATCCCGTTTTTGCCTCGAAGTATTGAGTCGTATGACATTTCAAGTCCGAAGCGTGCAGAGTCTTTCATTCCGTAGAGGTCGCCAATAGTTCGTGACGCTAAGTTTCCGAAAGGACGGCGGCGTGCATTGAACTCCTCTTTATGGAATCCGCCTTTGTTAGGCGAAAGTTTGAAAATAGGAAGTTGTTTCACAGCAACGTATGTGTTGTAGTTGATGCGCTTTGGCCATATAGGCCAGTTTTGGCTCATCTTGCTGTGCCCCTCCTCTAAGTGGCGCTTAAACTCCTGTGCCGATTTTTCAGGGAAGATGTGGTGCAGACCTTCGCATATTAAGTCTACGCTGTCGCGCCACATTGAGTCTTTTTTCTCGCCTCCAGCCTTGAAGTCCATGTAAATCATAAATTCGGGGAGCGAGCTTGACATGAGTTGGTTGTCGCAACTGAGAATGTTGCCACGCATAGGACGCACTGTGATTGAGTCAATCTTTTTTTGTTCTGCAACCTTCATCCAGTAGTTATGGCGCGCAGTCATGGTATATATTGATTTGCAGACAACAGCCGTTGCCACCATTGTCATGATAATGGCAACCAGCGTATAGCGCGGCATTATTTTCTTATAGTTAAACTTACTCATACATTCTTTATTTGATAAATGTTATCCGAAAATATATATTGGCATATTTGCCTCTTAAGACCTTTAGCCCACAAACTCGTGAAGTTGAAAAACTCTTACTTGATTTTCACAATATATGGCGGCTGTGATGAGATTTTCAGCGACGAGTCTTTGTTCTCCTTCAGTTTTTCCAGCACGTTGCTCTCTCGCGACAGTTCCGTCAGCTCGCTCGAAATAGACAAAGCCTTGTATTTTGCATCCTGCACTTCGCGGTTTAGTTTGTCTATCTCAATGAGCTTCTTCTGACAGTTGTATCTGTTGGCAACATACACTATTGTGAATGCGGCAATCAGCAGAATCAGCCATACCTGACTCCTGATGGCTTCGGTAGAGAGAATATCGCCACCGAGAATCTTTGTCAGAGCAAATGTGCTTGATGCTGGCTGCTCATCTTCGCGTGCAATCTCCTCAGTAACCTTTTTCAGTTCTTCAAAGGCACTTTCTGCCTTTTCTTCTGATTTGTCTTTGTCAGAAGTTTCTGCTGGCTTTTCCTCTTCTTGCTTTTTGCCTTCGGCTTGAGATTCGCTTTCGGCTTCAGGGCTTGTTTCGGCAGCCTTCAGCAGTTCCTCTATTCCTGCGTTGGTGAGTTCTATTTTGTTGTTTTCTTCGTTCATTTCTTTTCTGCTATTCTCAGTTTTGCGCTTCTTGAACGAGGGTTCTGCTGTTGTTCCTCGTCGGAAGGAATTATTACTTTGCTGTTGATGAGAGTAAACGGAGTGTCAGCCTTTCCGAAAAAGTCCTTGCTGACTTTGCCCTCTGCGTTGCCTGCCTTCATGAAGTTCTTCACTATTCTGTCTTCAAGCGAATGGTAGGTTATCACAGCGAGTCTGCCTTCTGGCTTAATCAGTGTTGTAGCTGCTGCAAGCATATCCTTCAGTGCTGTCATCTCGTGGTTCACTTCGATGCGCAGAGCCTGAAAGAGTCGTGCCATGTCTTTCTTCTCCCTGTCTTTAGGAAGTAGCGGACTTGCCAGCTCCACAAGCTCATTGGTTGTCTTTATCGGTTTGCCAGCCCTTGCCTTGCATATGGTTGCAGCCAAGCGGCGAGCCTGTTTCAGTTCTCCATACAGGTAGAAGATATCAGCAAGTTGCTGTTCGGAGTATTCTTCAAGAATCTCGGCAGCCGTCTTTCCTGCCCGTTTGTTCATGCGCATGTCGAGCGGAGCATCGAAACGGAAAGAAAATCCGCGTGAAAAGTCGTCGAAATGGTGTGAAGAAACACCTAAGTCGGCAATAAGTCCGTCGATGACTTCAATGCCATAGTAGCGCATCCAGTTGTAAAGATAGCGGAAGTTTGACCTGACAAACGTGAAGTTGTCGGTGCTGTTTCCGTTTTCTCCTTCCTCTCTCTTTCTCAGAAACTCCTGCTCTGCATCAGCATCCTGGTCGAAACTGTAGAGATGTCCCTTGCCGCCAAGTCGTCGGAGAATCTCCGCAGAGTGTCCTCCTCCTCCGAAGGTGACATCTACGTAGATGCCGCCAGACTGTATATTCAGTCCGTCGATGCTCTCTTTTAGTAGCACAGGAATGTGATAGGTTGCTTCTTCTGGCATGGCTTGAAAGTGTGAAAAAGTAAGGATTATGTATGTTGACCTGCAAGTTTACAGGTTGTTCCCAATAACGTTTGAACTGCCCATCAGTTCTTCTATAGCCTGTCCGAAGGTCTCGTCGTCTACAAAAGGCTCTGAAGCATTCTTGGCACTCCATATTTCGATGGTGTTTCCGACTCCGATAAATACGATGTCCTGCTCTATTTCAGCCATGCTCATGTAGCGTTTTGGAATGAGAAAACGCCCGTTTCCATCGAGTCTTATTTCAATGGCTTCTCTCACAAACTGTCGGAATATCTGCTGTTGCTGCTTGTTCCATCGGCTCAGTCGGCTACGCAGAGCATCTTCCTGTTCGTTCCATACGCTTTGCGGATAGAGCACGAGACAGTCTTGGAAAATGTCCTTGCGCAACATCAGGCATTCTTCTCCAGAAGTCTGGAGAACCTTGCGGAATGTTGAAGGAAGAAAAGCTCTTCCTTTAGCGTCCATTTTTGCTTCTATGTTTCCGAGAAATCGCATTAAAATTATTATTGTTATATTTCGCTTACAAAATTAGTAATTTTTCCCCACTTCACACCACATTGCTCCACTTTTTTTCAAAAAACTCAAATTTTAACATGATTTTGCATGTTTTCGGCATGAAAATTCATGTTTTTAAGTTTTCTGGGATTGGAGATTTGTTTTTGGTTGGCTTATTGTTGGATTTTGGGCTGTTTTAACAATGCGTTTTTTTGATTTCTTTTTTTTTTTGAATGCATTAAGTGTGAAAGACCGTCTTTCTCGTAAAGCCACCCCCTGTTGTAAAGAAAAATGTTAATCAAAATAGCCTCGCGAGAATCGATTATTTTCGACCGAGAAAAATGAAGTTGCAAAATATGCGAGTATTTGGAGGTTTCTTGCGATTTTTAGTAAAATGTTAGTAATCAACACATTGTAGCTTTTGCCTCAAAATTCATAACTGTTAAAAAAGTCAAAGGTGCCCTTTCGCAGTGTGAAAGGGCACCTTTGACACTGCGATATGCCACATATCGCATGGTCATATGCCGCATTTGACATCGCGAAAGGACACCTTTCACTTTTTCGTTCCTCGCGCTCGTTCACAAAGTTTAAGCCGATTGATTAACAAATAAACAGTTTTTTACGCTTTGCCTCGTGCCAAACGGAAAAATGGCTCCTGATCTTTTTCTAGATTGAAAATTTTTGTTGACAAAAAAATAAGCCAAAAATGCAGTATAAAAAAGTAACCTCTTGACTTTTCAGAAAAATTTTTGTATGGCGAGTTTTCATTCGCAATGATTTTCCTGAAGAAAGGATGCATAAATAGCGATGTAGCCCTAAGTCGGTTCAAACAAAGCTAAAGGAGTGGTCTGCAATTCCAACTTTTACCAGAAAAACTTCGATGAAATCGGCATTTTTTTGTAAAATTGTCACTTGTTTTGCCAATTTCTTCCATTTCGTTTGTTGGTAACCTCTGTAACGATTCAGGAATAAAGACGTTGTCAGAAAAATATACTTTTTTTATGACTTTAAGGTGGAAAATAATATTTTTAGAATATTTTTTAAGAAAAAACTATGTATACTAAATTATTTTTAGTAATTTTGCATATTGTTTGATGCTAAAATGACATGATAGAAGTAAGCGAGAAAACTATTGACATTGAGGCCGTCCTTCGCAGCAAGATGGGCGATAAGGTGCGCTATGTGCCTTCTTTCTTGAAGCGATGGCTCAAGAAAATCATTCATCAAGACGAGGTTAATGAGTTTCTGTGGAAGAATAAGGAAAAGACTGGCGTTGAGTGGCTTTGGGCGACAGTGCGCTATCTCGATATGAATCTTGAAGTGGAGGGAACGGAGAACCTGCCAAGTCCTGACGACGGCAAACTATATACCTTCGTGTCAAACCATCCGCTTGGAGGTATTGACGGTGTCGCTCTCGGTGCAATTATCGGAAAACACTACGACGGAAAGTTCCGCTATCTCGTTAACGATTTGCTAATGAACCTGCCAGGTCTGGCGCCGCTTTGCATTCCTATAAATAAGACTGGTCATCAGGCTCGCAATTTCCCCGCTATGGTCAATGCTGGTTTCAATAGCGGAAACCATATCCTGATGTTCCCCGCGGGACTTTGTTCTCGAAAGATAAAGGGAGAAATAGCCGACTTGGAGTGGAAAAAGGCTTTCATAAGCAAAAGCGTTGAGCATCAGCGCGATGTTGTTCCAATCCATTTCAGCGGTCAGAACTCAAACAAGTTCTACAGGATAGCAAATATCTGCAAGATGCTCGGCATCAAGTTTAACATAGCAATGCTGTTCCTTGTAGACGAGATGTATAAAAACAGGCATAAGTCATTTAAGATAACAATAGGAAAACCTATATCGTGGGAGACGTTTAATAAGCAAAAATCTCCGATGAAATGGGCAAATTTAGTAAGAAACAGAGTATATCAAGCCGACCTGTTGACGACAACAGCACCTCTCGGATAGTTAATTTGACAAACTACTATATTTTTAGAGCATTATGCAGAATATAATTCCTCCAGTAGACAAAGAATTGCTAAAAAGCGAACTGACACCCGACAAGCAGTTGCGCTCTACAAACAAAAGCAACAACGAGATTTATATTGTAGATTATCATAACTCGCCTAATGTTGTCAGAGAGATTGGCAGACAGCGCGAGGAAGTGTTCCGTGCTGCTGGTGGAGGAACTGGCAAGGAACTTGATCTCGACGAGTTCGACACAATGAAGAACTGCTATAAACAGCTGATTGTGTGGAATCCAGAGGCAGAGGAAATAATAGGAGGTTACAGATATAAACTCGGTAATGAGGTTGACTTCGACGAAAACGGACAACCTGTTCTTGCTACAAGCCATATATTCCATTTCTCCGACAAGTTCATTAAAGAATATCTTCCACAGACAGTCGAACTGGCACGCTCGTACGTTACTCTGCCTTATCAGAGTTCTAAAATGGGTTCTAAGAGCCTTTTTGCACTCGACAACCTCTGGGACGGACTCGGTGCGCTGACGGTAATAATGCCAAACGTGAAATATTTCTTTGGCAAGATGACTATGTATCCGTCGTATGTGCGTAAGGGCAGAGACATGATTTTGTATTTCCTGCGAAAGCATTTCGACGACAAAGATAATCTTATAATCCCGATGAAACCGCTGAAAATTGAAAGCGACGAAACAGAACTGGCTAAACTTTTTGATAAGGATAATTTCAAGGACGACTATAAGATTCTAAATCGCGAGATACGACTGCTGGGCTTTAATATTCCACCGCTCGTCAATGCCTATATGAGTCTTAGCCCTACTATGAGAATGTTTGGTACGGCTATCAACGACGGATTTGGCGATGTGGAAGAAACTGGCATTCTTATAGCTGTTGATGAAATACTCGAGCAAAAGCGTGTGCGCCATATTGATTCATACGTTAAGGAGCATCCAGAGGCCTTAAGAATTACATCTGGAGCCAATAAGGTTTTCTTTCCAGATAAGTAAAATCCCCATTTCATCGAATTTTCATAATGTATAATCTCCGTTTTGGAGAAATTTAGATGTTAGTAAATAAAGTTGAGAAGGATGGTTTACAAGAGCCATCCTTCTTGTTTGTTGTCTTGTGAATAATCTAAGGTTTTTACTCTTTTTCATTTGTGCAGGTTCTAAGAAACGTACATATCCAAAATCTTAATAAATATGTCTGAAGTTTGATTTTTTTTTAAAATAAATAGGCAAATAATTTGATGTTTATCAAAAAATGCTTAAATTTGTCCCCGATATTATTTTGAATAAGACAGCTTCGGCTAATCGTGGTTCCCGTCGATAGCATGTCTTGGTCTACAAACCTGTGGAACCCAACCTTAATTAATATGAAGAAGATTTTTACCCTAATTGGATTCTTCTCTCTTTGTGTCACTATGATGGCGCAGGGTCCTTTACGTACATCTGCAGAGGAGTATGGAGAGTTGCAATCTATCTTCAAAGAAGATTTCTCAAAAATGACAACAGGGGAAGTGGGAGCACCTGATTTTAATGTTGAAGACTTCCTGCTTGGTTTCCCTGATGAGTGTGAGTACCCTTGGTGGAACTTGAATCCTAAATACACAAACCAAGAGCATTGGGGAGGTATGAATGTATGGCCTGCTGGCGGAACTGTATATCTTGAATGCGATGAGAATACAGGTGGAGCGCGTGTCAGTTTGCCAAATATTGACGGAAGTATGAATGACGGATATGTTGTTCTTCGTTTCCGTGCTCGCACTGAAAGCGGAAAAGTAAATAACTGTCTTTTCGTTGAAGGTGCAGAGACAAACAACATGGGGCCAGAATGGCGTAATCTTGAGTCATATTTTGGATCTGAAGTGAATGATACATGGAAGGACTATGAATTTATTTTCAGCAATGTTGGCTCCTCAACTATCTTCATAATAGGTTCGCAGACTGGCATAGGTCCTTCAATCGCTCCTATATATCTTGACGATGTAGAATTGTTCTCTCTCAAGCAGTTTGTCGGAACACCAAAGGTCTTGAAGCATACCAACTATGTGGGACATGGTCAAAACGCTTCATTCCAAGCAAACTGGGAAGCTGTTGAAGGCGCAGACAGCTACATGATCAATGTTTATACAATGAATGACTATGGTATTCCTGTTGACTACATTGTAGAAGATGAAGTTGTAAACGGAACATCATATACCGTTGATAATGCTGTCTCTGGAGTTGTTTACTATTACACTGTTGTTGCCTTAAAAGACGACTTGAAGTCGCTGCCAAGCACTCCAATGATTGTTGAAGACATCGCTGTTCCTGAGAATCTTGCTTCTACACCAATTGTTGAAGGAAAATACACAGCGACATGGGATGCCGTTCCATCAGCACAACGATACAACTACATTGCTTATTTCGATCGCAAGGCTGCCGCTGACGGTGAGTTTGTTGTTACAAGCGAAGACTTCAGCAACCTGCACTTCCCAGAGTCACCAGAGCTTGGAGACTTGAGCGGACAGGTTTCTACAATCACTATTGAGACTGATCAGGGCAATCACTTCGACACATATTATCTGACTGACTTCAAGCAGAGCGGATGGTATTCAACAATGTCTCTGCCTTGTGCTGGATATCTTAAACTCGACGGATGGATGTATCAGTATGGTGCAGGCGATGCTGGATTGATTTCTCCAGAGCTCGACCTTTCTAAGAATGGTGGTGCATTCGATCTCAATGTTAAGTCTTACGGAGTAATAGACGAGTTCGGAAATCTGACTACTTGTGCTGCTGCTCTCTTCACTTTCGATGAGGAAAAGGGTGACTATACACAGCAGGAACTTATCTATTTTGACCAAGGCGAAGAGGCATGGCAAAACAACACTGCTCACTTCACAAAGGGTACGGACAGGTCTATAATAGGACTCTATGCAGTAAGAGGTGCTGAAAACTTATTCCTCGACGACCTTAAGATTGTTCAAAACTATAAGGCTGGCGAGTCATTCCGCGACCCATTCTTCGCATCTCCACGTCATGACGGAACTGAAGTTGAAGTTGTTCTGCCTGCACAGGTTGTTGATGCTGACGTTTACCACCGCGTACAGGCAGTGCGCTCTAAGCGTTCAAACAATCAGAACAAGGCATTTGATGAGGTTATCAGCAAGTTCTCTGATTTGCTCTATGTTGGCAAGGGCTCTTCAACAGGAATCTGCTCTGAAGTTCTTCTGTCAAAGGCAACTGTACAGATGCGCGACGGTCAGCTCATCGTTAATAATGTAAACGGCGAGACTGTTGAAGTATTCAATATTGCAGGTGAGAAGGTATTTGGTGACCGTACAGGTAATACAACTGTAAGCGTTGCAGTTCCTCAGCACGGCACATATATTGTTAAGGTAGGAAAACAAACTGTTAAAGTAGTATTTTAAATAACTCATACCTTATTTAATAAGGTCTCTGAAAAATTGGTTTGGGAGCAAAAGAGGATTAAGTTTCCTCTTTTCTCCTTAACTTACTAAATTGATTCTATATATTTTATTAACAAATTATTGTAACTATGAAACAAATTTTACGTTTTAAAGTCTTGTCGCTTCTCATGCTGACGGGACTATTTTGTGCTAATGCTGCGCCTGTCTCTACATTGGCAGAGATGAAAGAGGCGTTTGGTGGCGACCTTACAATTACAGCTGAGCATCCTATCTATGTTGTTGATATTGATGCTGACGGCTATTACATGTTGTATGACGGAACTGCTGGTGTTTTGGTTCTTGATGTAGAGAATTTCCTTTCTTCTTATTCTATTCAGAAAGGTTATTCTATCACTGCTGGTACTTTCTATTTTGGTTATAATAGTTTTATTGGTTTCAATTTCTATAAATCTCCAACAGACTTGGTTATTTCAGAGAATGGGACAATTGCAGACCCTATAGATTTGCCTGAAGTTACAAGCCGCTTCGACAGAGGAACTTATTTCAAGACCAAAGGTACTATCTCTGCTGTTGAAGGTGGTTACAAATTTGTTCCTGAAGTTGGCGAATCTGAAATGCTTGCAGACTATTTCAATGTCGGTGCAAACTTCTCTGAGTTTGTAGATAAGCCAGGTATATTTACTGGTATTATTACAGGTACTGGAACATCTAACTCCTATTCTCCTTTCACAGCAAACTTCTTTGAAGCCGAAGGCGAAGAACCTGGTGACGTCGTTAAGACATTCAAAGAACTGCTGGAAAGCTCAACAGACAATGAGCTGGTAAATGTAATTATGCCTGAGAATGCTCAGATTCTTAGAATCGTGAACAGTTCTGTATATGTATGGGATGGTGAAACTGGTATCCAGTTTTATGCAAGCGGTGGTAATCACAGCAGCTACATTACAAACTTTGATTATTCAAGCGACGGTTTTTCAGACGGTTATACCGGCTATTTGCTGACTGGTTCTGTCGAAGCCACATTTGAGGAGTCGTATTGGGATTTCTATATGCCAACAGGTTCGCTTACAATTGGCGATAAGGCAGAGCTTACTCCAAAAGAATTTGCTGGCGCAGACTTGGCAAATGGTGGCAAAATGAATTACTATTCCTATGTAAAGATGCACGGAAAGATTGAAAATGGTAAGTTTATTGCTGATGACGGAACTGAGTTTAATATAAACGAGGAATGGGTAAACATCGGAGCTGGAAGCAAGGAAGGCGAAGGAACACTCAAGGGAATGTATTATAACGATTCATGGGGTGGGTCTCAGCTATATATTATCGAGAATACTGCTTGGACAGCCGACCCTTCAGAAGATGACTTCGATGCTCCAGTTATGTCAATTGCAGAACTTAAACAGTTGGGTTATGACAATGTGCGTTTCAAGTTTGAGCAAGATAAAGTAGTTATTGCTGCTGTCATTCCTGGAGAGGGATACGATCAGTTATTCCTTTGGGACGGACAGGACGGTGTGTTCTTGAACGGAGATATACTTTCAGGAACAGACTTTGAAGCAAAGCAAGGCTACGTAATCAATGGAGGATTAGTTGCAACATATCAAGGCTCATACAGCAATCAGATTTATTGCAATCCTTCTTATTTCAGCGAGCATGAAGTACATCTCACTTTAGGTGGAGAAAAGAACCTGACACCTGTTAAGAAGTCTTTTGAAGAATTGCATGCTACTGCTGGAACTACTGTGAATGACTACTCTTATGTAGCCGTTGAAGGTACAATTGTTGATGGCAGAATGGTTTCTGGCGATCAGGAAATATTGATTATGAATTTTGCGTGCCCTAATGCAGATGTCAACAAATATGACGGACAGACTGGCACCTTCTATGGACTCTATCAGGCAACTGGTGGTGAATATCTACTGCCTATCAGTGAGTTCTATTTCATGAAAAATGACGACCCTGTTGTTTATCCATTGGAAAATCTTACAGACCTCAACGCTGCCGAGCAGCCTGGTTTATATAATATGAGCTTGACGGCAGAAGGCGATTATAAAGTACAGCTTCTTGCTTACAACAGCGGTGTTGCTTACTTGTGGGATGGACAGAAAGGCGCAATCGTGTTAGATGAAACCAATTCAATCCCAGCCGATAAGGTCGGAGCTTTCCTGACAGGCGATGTTAAGTTTACAATAACGAACAATGAAGATGTTATTGAGTATCTGATAGATGCTGCTTCTATCGTGTTCACTGAAGTTGAAGAGTTCCTGCCAGCTGTAGAGAAGACTTCATTCAATGAAGGTGACTTCGTTAAGGTTAAGGCAACACTTATGTTTGACGAGACCGATGGTACTGTTTACTTCACAATAGGCGACGAAGACTACATTCTTGTTGACGATCTTGTAGCCTTTGGCGTTGAGCCTGCAGAGCTTAATGGCAAGGAAGGCACACTCACAGCAATCTATACAGGTATGAATCTGTTGTCAATCTATCCTGACGCATGGTTTGTAGAGTCTGAGCCTAATGCTATTTCTCTCACAACCGTGACCGAAGCAGATGCTGCTCGCGGTGTTTATACACTCGACGGCCGCTATGTAGGCAACTCCGTTAAGAACCTTACAAAGGGCATCTATGTTGTTGGCGGAAAGAAGATTGCAGTGAAATAGGCTATTTGGTTAGTATAGCATATTAGTTAGATGCGGAGGCATTGTCTTTAATGCCCTCCGCATTTTTTTGGGTTCATCCCCGAATTGCGTTGGTTTTGTCATGTAGTCCGAGCAGTAGCAGTGTGAAATACTCATCATCTCTATAGCCATATGCTCTTCTCTTCATTACCTTTATCTTATTGTTGATACCTTCCAGCATTGCGTTTGTTACAGGGGCATCATACCATTCCAATATGCCCGTTCTTCTGGCCATTAGCGTATTGGCCACTTTGATGAAAGGCTTCAGTTTGGTCTCCCTGGCCCTTTCACACCAATAGGCAAGCTGCCTCTCTGCTTCTTCCTTACTGTCTTGCATCCATATCTGGTCG
>JAGAGD010000027.1 GCA_017627765.1 Prevotella sp.
GGACACCTTCACTTTTTCGTTCCTTATGTTCGTTTACATAGTTTAAGCCGATTGATTAACAATTAAACACATTTTTGCATTCAGCCCCATGCCAAACGGAAAATCTTTCTCTAGAATTAAAATTCCGTTTGTCAAGATTTTTTACTTTTTTCGTCAAAAAATCGGGCTGATTTTTTAGCTTTCAGTTTGTAAGCAGTAATTGCTCTCCTAAGTTTAGGGGAGCTGTCACGAAGTGACTGAGGAGTGTGTTTACACGATGCAACGGCATCGTGGATGATGAAGGATGAAAGATTAATGATTAATTGAATGAATTAACTCGTCAACTAAACAACTATGAACTGCAACAAGTGTCACTCTTTGTTCAGTTAAATACACCTAAGAACACTTAATGATTTTGGAATGTATCAGAAGAAAATACTATATTTGCGCCATATCAAGCATTTAGTCATAAAAATACATGGCTAAGGCGAATAGTTTAAAAAACAAATCAAAAAAAAGAAATTATGGAAAAGCAACATCTTAACCTGTTTGCGAGAGTATTGTGTCTCGTCGCATTCGTATTAGTTGGAACATTGGCAATGTATGCCCAGTCTGAACCTCCGCAAGTTTACAAAGATTTGAAATGTGCTGTGCAACCTTCTTTCCCTAATGAATATGGAACTGTAGTCGACTACGTTAAGTCTAAAATAGTTTATCCAGAACGCGCTGATATGTATGCTATGGAAGGCAAGGTAATAATGCAGTTTGTTGTAGAGAAAGACGGAAGCATTGGGGAAATAACTCCTGTTAGGACAAACTTGACTGAAAAGACCGACAAAAAGAAAAACAAGAAGTTTGCATCTCTCTCTGCCTACAAACAGCAGAAGACTAAGGAACTCATACAGGCTGATTTCGAAAGGGAGGCTGCAAGGATTATTGGAGAAATGCCTAAGTGGAATCCTGGTAAAGACTATGTAGGAGAAGAAAAGGTTCTTGAGAACATAAGGGTTAAATATACATTGCCTGTAGATTTCAAAATGAAAGAATAACAGACAACGTTATATTATCTTGAGAAAGCAAGAGCGGCAAGCCATCTTCGGAGGAAGAAAGCGTGCCGCTCTTTCATTTGTTTTATGCAGTATGGCTGAAGGTTGCTATTTACTTCACCATTACTTTGCGAGTTGTTCCGTCGTTGTACTTAACGATGTGCATTCCCTTTTCGCTGGCAGCTATGCGACGGCCGTCGGCAGCATAGTGACCTACTACGGCTGCGTTGCCATTGAGTTTCTCTGCTATTCCGCTAATGGTTATAACGGCATCGTTAGAGAGTGATGACTCGCCCTCGTCGTAAACGGCTGTTACGTTGTAGACGTGCTCGCCTGCTGTGGCATCGCTGTCGAGATAGTTGGCTGTTGTTGAAGTTCCAATCAGTTCCTTGTCGCGATATATGTTGTAGCTGCTTGCAGTCAGTCCGCCTTTCTCGTAGGTAACGTCGTCAATCTGAAGCATCATCATGTTCTTAGATGTGCAGACAATGGCGAAGTACTTAGCACCAGCAGGCAGTTCTGCTGAATATTCTGTCCATGCAGAGCCGCACTCCTGAGTCTTAACTGTATTGGTAAAGTCCTCAGGATTGTTGCCTGTTGTAGAGTAGCGTATTTCGAAAGTCTCCTTATAGTAGCCCGTAGCATCGAAACTCTTGGCAAAGAGTTTTACGGTCTGCTTGTTGCCCGACAGGCGTTCAGAGATGATGAAGTCGTTGTTGCCAGTCATCCAAGAGTCTGAAGCCATAGAAGCCAAGAACTTGTTGCCGTTGTAAGGAACATATTCTGCATTGTTGTCGTCGCTCAGGTCGATGCCGAGAGCAGAAGGATTGAACACGATATATGCCATAGGTTCGCCTGCATTGGCAAAGTCAGGATACATAGAAGGTTTCCATGTCTTTTCTCCATCGCCGTCGTAGAGAGTCCAGTTGCCCATAGCAGAGATGGTGAAGTCGTCATAGTCTTCAAATCCGTCGGTAACGGTTTCTGCTTCGGTCACGATAGGTGTCCATGTCAGGCTAACGGCGTCATTGCTAAGTTCTGCCGAAAGGTCGGTAACAGTTGGCAGCGATGGCTGAACAACGGCAACGCTGACGGTCTCAGAAGTGTTGTTGTCTGCGTTCTTGTCAGCATCGTAGCTAACTACAGCATAAACCTGAAGTGTCTCTGGGTCGGTAACCTTTGTTGTGTGGCGATAACTTACTACAGTCTGGTTGTCGGCTGGAATGGCTTCGCCTTCTACGCTTGCAACTTTCTCTTCGCCAACGAAGAAGTCTACGCTATAGCCTTCGGCACGCTGTCTGCCAATGTTCTTGACGGTTGCATTTACGGTGAACTGCTCGCCAGCCTTAACCTGTGCAGGTGCTTTCAGAGAGATGCTGAGGTCGTCGTCAACAACATTTGTTATGCTTATGGCATCAATGCCGAATGTGCATTTGTCTTCGTTTGCTGTGGCATGGAAGTTGAGCACGACATAATCTGCTTCAACAGGTGCGCCAGTCAGTTCTATCATCATGCTCTGCCAGTCAGCAGTGCCTTCGTCATTCTTCAGGCTGATGGTCTTTATCACGGTTGTTTCCTGGTTAGGATTGACAAGTTCTACCTTCAGGTCGGCATTGCGTCCTGGAATCATGTAGTATTTAAACTTCAGCGTTGGCGAAGTCTGGTTCTTCAGGCTAATCTTTCCGAGACAGAGTGTAGCCTCGTCGCTGCTGTTCAAACCAGAGGCGAAGATAGAACCATTGTTGCCGTCGGCATCCATCCATGTGATAGGCTGGAATCCGTTTGCTCCAGTCTTCTGACCGATGCAGAAGTGTTCAGGCTGTGCATTGGCAAAGCCTTCTTCGTAAGGCAGGGTGTAAGGGTTGCCGATAATGACAGAACCAAGTGCATATTCGCTTTCTAAGTCCTGTTCTGCTACAGCTGTAACTCGATAGAAACGGATGTCCTGAGAAGTAGATGTAGGTAGAGTTATGGTGCAGTTTGTATCCGTCAGGTTGCCTTTTACGATAGTCGGATTAGTCTCATCATCCTCTATATATACATTATATTTAAGTCCTGCAACATTAACATATCCGCCGTTAACGCCTGTTGCGGCAGGTGCTGTCCAAGAGAAAGCTGCTGTTCCGTCGAGGTTGTCTTTAATAACGAAGTCGGATGGTTCGGCAGGAGTGTCGTTGCCGACAAAGACGCGGGCTTCGGCAGCAGGACCTTGACCACCCTCGTTGAAGGCCTTAACGCTGTAGTTGTTCCATCCATTGATAGGATTTTCATCGGTATAAGACATTGCTGCACCTATGGCAGGATTGTCGAAAGTCTTGATAAGTGCATCGTCGCGATAGATTTCTATTTTCTGCAAATCGGTAAGCGCAGAACCGTCTGTTGCTTCTGTTGGAGCATTGAAGCTGATGTCAGCTTTCAGTTGTCCTTGTGCAGCAGGAGTAACGACAAGGTTAGTCACTGCGGCTGGTGAAGTGAAAGAAGCACCTTCGGTAACTTTCAGATTCTTCACTCTGAAGTAAGCCATGTCTGCATCGCTGAGGCAGCGGATAGCAAAGCGGTAGTTGCCTGCTTCGCTCACAGATGTTGTAACTGTCTGTTCCTGAAAATCAAGGAAACTGACAGAAGTCTTAGCCTTAATAGTCTGATAGCTTTCCAGATTTGTTCCCTGTCCGAACATTACAGAATAGGCCTCAGGATATGCATTAGAACTTGCAGAGACCTCGAAGGTGAAAGTGTACTCAACGTTGGCTTTCATCTGGATGCTTGCAGTAATCAGCCAGTCGTCGGCAGGCGAAATACTTGAATACTGATACTGGGCACAACTCTGCCATTCGTTAAAACTCCAAGTATTTCCATCGCCAGAGTGGTCTTCTCCGTTGTAGTCCACTACTGTGAGGTCTTCAAAATCAGACGCAGTCTCTATGGTGTTCTCATAGACGACAGTCTGAGCAGTGCTTGTCAGCGACAAGCATAGTGCGGCTGCAATACCGCAAACCTTAGTAATAATTTTCATAATATTTGTAGTTTTCATTATAATATTTCAGTTTGCAAAATTACATAATCTGTTTATTCTATTTGCTTTATGCCTCATTTTATTCTTTATTTTTAACGATTTATGTAACACTACGCTGCCGTATTGCTATATAAAACAAAGAGAGGATGCACCAAATAGGCATATCCTCTCTTATGAATTTAAAGTTTTATATCTTTCTTTTTATTTCACAGTGAGTTTTGTTGTCATTCCGTTAACCTTTAAGATGTAAACTCCTGATGCATAACTGCGAATGTCATTGCCGCTTGCCCTGAAGTTGTCTATCAGACGGCCATCAACTGTGAATACCTGTACTTGTTGTCCTTCGTAACCAATGACAGAGATACCACCCTTTACTGCGTGTACTCCTGCCTCACCGAAGATGCGTTCAATGCCAGCAGCAGTCTTGCTTTCGACAACAATGTTGTCAATCCAAACCCTTTCACTCATACTGCTTAGGAAGGCGCGGAAACGGAACTTCATATAGTTGCTGAGTGAAGTACCTTTAAGTGGAATTTCGTATTTAACCCATTCTTTTTCGCCTTCAGTTACACTGATTGTGTCGCAGATGTCAACAAATTCATAATCGTCAAGACTCAATGAAGTAACGAGTGTAGGCTTAATTGTACTTGTTGATGCCGTTCCGTGATAAACATAGAATGTAAGTGTGTAGTCCTTAGTAGGTTCAACCTGCATCTTAGGAGTAATCAGGTCGCCATAGTGATATTGTTCATACATGTTGCCATTATAGCAGAGAGCAAATCCGTTGTCTCCGTCTTGTGAAGTTTGTTCCTCACTGTCTTGAACCATCTGCCAAGCAGCACCATACTGGTTAACATCGCCAGCAGCTACCCATCCATCTGTAGATAGACCTCCGTTTACGAATGACTCTGTGAATGGAACTTCTTTAAGTTTGCCAAGAATAACATAGTCTAAGACAGCCTTGCCTACACCTGCCGATGTTTGGGTAATGACTCCATAGAAATGCTGCTCCATGTTATCTGTAGCCTCGCGCTCAACTGTGAAAGTCAAGTCTTTTGTTGTACTAAGTATTTTGAGTTGCTTGTCTTGTTCTGTCTCGTTAGGGAAAAATTCAACGATTGTGTAGATGAGTGATTCGTCAACAACTCCACCATTCTGTCCAACTTCTGATGCTGCATCCCAAGAAAGAATTGCCTTTTGGTTGTCTTCATTTCCGCGAACAAGATAGTTAGTAACTGCCTCAGGCACGTCAATGCCTACGAATGTTTCTACTGTTGCAGCCTTGCCACGACCGTAATCATTCATTGGTACGACGGTGTAAGAGTTGTTGCCATTGAGTGGTTGCTCGTCTATCCATTCAAGACTTTGTCCTGGATCAACATTTTCGAAAGTCTTTATAGGAATGGTCTGACCTGTACGGTAAATGTAGATATTGAACTTGCCAACGAGTGCACGTTTAGCGAAGTCGGTTGTAGGAGCATCGAAATGAAGAGTTGCCTTCATTGCACCCGTCATGTCGTGTTCTGCGACTAAGTTCTCTACCTGATAAGGAGCAAAAGCAGAAGCAATGTGAACAATATTGAGATTGTCTATAGTAGGAGTGATGTATGAGCCATAATCACCTCTGTTTCCATTTATGAATATAGATGGATAGTATTTTCCTGTCTGTGTAGCGACAATCTCATTGCTTGATGCGTATGCGTTGCCATAGCCTAAGTCGTTGGTGTAAGGCAAGTCGTTTATGAGAGTCTGTGCCGTGCTGTCTGCAGCCATTCCGTAACCGAATGATGCCGGTGATGTTATTGTGAAAGGTGCATAAGACCAGTCGAAGTTAACTTCATAAACTTCATTTGCGTCAAACTTAATTGCAGGGAAGAAGAGCCAGATTGGTTCATAGTCTTTCTGAATGTAATAACCAAGAGCCAGATTTTGGTTGTATTGGCTCCATTCCCAAACGCATTTGTTGCCACCAGAAACAGAATCGTTTACAGTTACGAAGAAGTCGTCGGTTGTTTCGTCGTCGAAGTTGTTTACGTAAGGAGCAGTATATACACCTATAAACTGTTTTGTAGATATGCGCTTACCTTCTCCTTCATCGTTTGTTGCAGAAACAGTGTATTTGTGAACGCCAACACCTTCAACAGTATTGTCAGTCCAGTTTATCAGAGAACCAGCTGCCTTGTCGTCGAGTTTTGCCACCTCTGTGTCGTCACGATAGATATTGGCAGTAATGTTGCCAGTCAGGTTGTCGCCACCAAGAGTTGTGTTAGGCAGTTTGAATGAAACTACTGCTTCCATTTCGCCTTCAGCCTCTGGAGTGACAGTGAGATCTTGTACCTCAGCTGGTGCTCCGTTCTTTCCTAATTGTTCAACGCTTAATGCTTCTACAAAAATGCCAGATGCGTTATCTTCGCGAAGAGTGCGTGCCTGAATTACCATATAATAAACACCATCGCTTTCTACTTGGAAGTCTGCTTCCCACTCACGACCTATAGGTCCTTGCCCGTCTGCCATTACATCATATTCGTCATTCTTTGCAATCTCGCGGAATGTTGAAATATCATTTGGGTCTGTTCCAACGAGCAGGCTTACGCGTTCCTTTGTACCCTGGAAAGTATTACGCATATTTGCAATCATTGCATAAGTGATTCCTGCTTTGAGTTCAATGCCTGGAGAAACTAGATAGTCGTTTACTCCGTCAAGACCTTCACCCATAGCCCAACTACCAGTGTTTATAGCGAAGTCTTTATTGTACGTGTTGTAGTTCCATGTATATTCAGTTCCATAATCACTCTTGTCGTTGTCTACATTGATTACTGTCCAAAGAGATATCGTAGCTTCATCGTCGAAATCATCATAGTAAGGAGTCTGGAAAGCAGAACCAGTCAGAATGCGGTTAGATTCAGTTCCAACGCCTTCTTTTCCTTCACCATTCTTTGCAGACACTATATAGTAGTAGCGTTCCATCTTCTCAGGAAGAGTCTCGCTGAATGTGGTACCCTGATGATTGTTTGCAACGTTCACGTTGTCTGGCATGCGTGTGATGTTATATGTCAGATGCTCGAAATCGATATAGCCATTGTTTTCTCCGCCTACAGGAGCATTCCATGTAAGATTAGCCTGTCCTTCTTCGACGTTGAGTATTACGTCTGAAACTGCAAGAGGAATGTCGTAGCCTGCATACTCATACTTGTAGGCATGAGGGGAAAATCCGTTGTCGTTCTGAAGGACTACGTCAACATAGTGGTTGTCATTGGTTACATTGAAAGCAAAAGTCTGGTTTGAACCAGTTGTTACTTCTGAGTTTTCTGCAAGAACTTGTCCGTCAAGCCAAACGCTCATTTTCACTTTTCCGTTCAGTGATGTGCCGTCGAATGCTTTAGTTGGTATGGTAAAAGTTATGTTTCCCTGAAGTGAACCATTGCCAGAATAAGCAAATTTAAGATTTTCTGCCATTGCAGGTGCTTTTGCAGGAGCAGCATTTCCCTTGAAGAAAATAGAAGACGCCTGCTCGTTCTTTGATAACTGGCGAATCAATGTCAACTCGCCGTCTTCAGGATTGACTGCATAAATTGCAGAGCCTGCATTGCTCACAGCAAGCCAAACGAAGTGCTTAGACGTTGGCTCGTAGGTCATTGATTGTACGTAGAGAGTAGGTTTGGTGCTCAGTTGTGCTATCATCGAGGCGTCGCCATTAGTCTTGTCGATTTGATAGAAGAATCCGTCGCCGCCAATACAGTACATAGTCCCGTCAGGTGTTGCCGCCATAGCCAGTGGCTGGAAATCGTTGTTCCACTTGTGAAGCACGTCGAAATGGCGAGTTTTAGGATTCCACTTTGCCCAGTTCAGACCAGATAGGTCTGCATTATACTGTGCAGAGTATGTAATGTCGCTTGTAACATCGTATGCCATGACAGAAGGAATGTAGCTGTAGTTGCCGCTTTCGTCGTATACCTGCGACCACACTTGTCTGAAATCCATTGAGTCAAGACCGTTGTATTCTACACCATTGAGATAACCGAATACTTCCATAGGACGTACACCGACCAACATGTCGCGCCCCATTGCGCTTGCCATGAAGTTGAAACTTAAATCGGTAGATATTGCCTGGAAGTCGCGGTCTTCACCGATTGTGAAAGAATAGACACCGTAAGGAACTGAACCTATTGATGCTCCTGCCCAATTATCAGAATTGGAGAGAGCTGCATAGAGTTTCAGTCCTTGAAAGAGAGAGAGGTCGGCTTGAACCTTATTCGCTTGCTTGTGAACAGGAATCATTGTTGCCCGACGTTCCGATTTCACTACTTGCTTGTGTGCTTTAGGCACAGCACTGTAGGTCTCAGTCTGCGCTGCCGATGGTAAAACTGCCGTCAGCAAGGCAAGAAGGGTAAAAATAGACTTTCTCATAATTTGTTTTTTATATGTTTATTAGAGGTTTTATTTTACAATATATTTCTTTCCGTTCTTTATATATAGTCCTTTACGTAGGTTTTCTGCTCGCTGCTCTATGCGTCTGCCGCTCAGGTCGTAGATGGCATTGTCGTTCTCTTTCATGTTGGCTGTTGCTGAGCTTATGCCTGTTTCATCAGCGATGAGTGTAAATATACAACTAGCCAGATTGCGTGGGGTAATGTAGGTGTTAGCATCCAAGTCAACAAGTGTTGCTTTATAGCGCATGCCGTTTACTCCATTTTCCATTTTACCACTGAATGTATAGGTTTTTGTCTCACCTTCATCAATGAAAACAAACTGTGGTTCAAGACTGCCATAAGGTTGTGCCTGTGTCTCGTATTCGTCGTAGATGAAAACAACGATATTGCCAGCAAAGACGCCACTCTGGCATGTTAGTTGTGCGGTGAAGTGCAAGTTGTCTTGCTTGATAGGCTCTTCTCCGTCATAAACCAGTTGTCCGACAGCCTTTATCTCATTGTTTCCAGAAGGCGCTGCTTCCACAACGATATCAATAGGTTCGTTCAGTTGCGTCTGGTTCTCGTCAATTATTGCCAGTTTATATTCGCCAGGTTCAACATAGTATGCACTTGCTATGCTTACATTGATGCTTTCTTGAGCATAGATGTCTTCAAGATATGTGTCGCTTTCTGCTATTTTTGTACCATCTTCCTTATTATATATAGCCGCCTTAATCTCACTGCTATATTCCATGTCGCCATTGTTTGTTACAGTTGCAGTAACCATAGATTTTACACCTTGATACATTTTTGTTTCTAGTTTTACGTCGTCTGCAGTGAGCTGGAACATTGTAGGCATGTTAAATGTCAGTTTGTCTTCACTGACTGTCAGTTTCTGGTAGTTTGGTTTACTGTTGTTGTTGTCGCGAACTTTAGTCCAGTTGTTTCCTCCATGCTCTACTGCTATTGGGAATACACGATAAATTCCAGGTTCAAGTGATGACAGGTCTGCTTCTGCGGCATTTATCCCTATAGTCAGCTCGCCCTTAGCCAGTGTCTTCTCTGTCTCTGCTGCAGGTATGGCAAGCACGAGATTGTTATCTGAGTCGTAAACACCAAATCCAAAGTCTGCGGTGATGTCGCAGTAACCTCCATTGGTAATCTTGCCAGGTAAGCGTAACTTAATCTTGTCGTTACGCTGAGCACTAGATGGTGTTGCTTGTAGGCGTTCAGAAGATAGTAGCTCAGGTGTCAACTCGCTACCTTCCTGTGCTGGTCGGATTCCTGTAATAATGCTCTGTCGGGCATTGAAACCTCCGTCGGCACCGCCTGTCCCTTGAATGGCAGGAGTTAGTGCTGATGTGCGGAAATAGCCATTTGACACACCTGCCCATCCCCAGTTTACGTGAATCAGACCATCCTCGTCGAAGCCATCGAACACAAAGGCATGACCGCCAGAGTTGGCGAAACCACCTGCGAAGACTGGACGTCCTTCAGATAGTTCGGTGCGTATAATGCTGTTCCACTCATCAAGAGAATAGTTAGCACGATATCGGTTTGACAGTCCTCGGTCATAATTGAAATACTCTATAAGAGCAGTAGGCCATGCATCGGGTGCTGCCCCTGAAACAGCGCCGTAGTCCATATCTATGGCATACCCGCAGTCGCGCATGAGCAAGGCTACTGCCTCACGGCTTTCATCGCTATCCCAGTCGCCATAGACAGGAAGCATTGCATTCCAGTTATAGATGCTTTCAGAAAAGTCAATACTCAGATTCATGTTATACTGACTGGTCTTGTAACTGTGCTGTCCTTGTCCTTGAGCAGGGTATTTATGGAAATACATTATTTGAGCCATTGCTGTTGCAGCGCATCCTGTTGCAGAATGGGTTGTTCCTACATAGTATGGAGTCATCAGATTGTAAGGCTCAAGCTGGCTCCATGCAGTTTTGCCGAGAAGCGGTGCTACTGGGGTGTATTTTGCTTCTGATTTAGCCGCCATATAGTCAGAGGCGTGAGAACGCAGAAATTTTATCTCTTCTGAATAGCCGTCCAACCACTCGCATACCTGAACAGGTGCAGTCTCAATATCAAGTGAACCACTGTCGGAATATCCAAGAACTTCATAAGCGCGGTCGTCACCTGCAATGATGACAAATCCCATGTTATTTCCACAATTGACTACATAATAGTCAGCAAAATCTTGTTTCTCATTCTTGCTCTGACAGCGAAGTTGAGTGTTCTTCACTGCCTTTCCCTTGCTAGCAAAAAACTTGCCTGCAATCTGTAAGGCTTGCCGTCTTGAGATTTCTTTTGAACTTACGACTCCGCAAAAAGTCAAAGCACAAATAACGAGCAAAGTAATTTTTTTAATCATAAGCTTTTGTTTTTGTAACATTTTGTAATCTTTTTATGTTGCAAAAATAACAAAATGTCGCTGTAGGGTAGGCGCGGTATTATGGTTTTGGTGTTCAAATTTCAGAAATCAAACCAAATTTGTCGTGTTTATGTGTGTTTTTTAGAGATTTGCTTAGTAGAACAGGCCTTTGCTATGTGTTTTTCTTATTTAGTCTGTAAGAGGCTGCTTGTGTGGGAATATGGCAAAATTATCGCTTTTGAGCCTGTCGCTGATATTCTGACGGTGTGAGTCCTGTGACGCGCTTGAAGGATGTAACGAAAGAACTGCGCGATTTGAAACCTACGCTGTTTGAGATGGCTTCAATGGTGAGTTTGCCGAATCTTTCTACGTCGCTAATGCGCTTGCAGGCTTCCTTTATGCGGTAGTCGTTTATGAAGGTATTGAAGTTGCAGTCGTAGGTTTCGTGGATTACCTGTGATACATACTTATATTTTGATTCGGCAAGTTGTGCAAGCCGTTCAACGGAGAAGTCGGGTGAGAAAATCTCTTCGTTGTTTTCAATTATGTGTATGATGCGTGAGAGCAGAGCCTGCTTGTCATTGTCTGTCAGTGTGCTGTTCTTATATTTCAGTATGTTTTCTTCTGTCTGTTCTTGGTTTGTTGCTGTCTGCATAACTTGTTGCAGCTGTTCTTCATATTTCTTGCGCATTCTTCGCTCGTCTTCCTCAGCTTTAAGCACAGCCACATTCTTTTCGTAGAGTGAGCGATTAGACCTGCGTAACTGCTTGTTCTTGTGGAAAACGACGAAGAGAAAGGCTATGACTACGATTGCAACAATGAAAATCATGGCAGAGATGGTTTGCAGTTGCTGATGGTGGTGGCGTATGTCTGCCATCTGTTTGTCCATTGCTTTCAGTTGTTGGCGAAACTCAGTTTCGTTGACACTTGCCAGTTGGCGATAGTTTGTCAACGTGTCTTTTAGCTGTATGCTGCGCTCGCGGTATTTGTCAGCCTGCGCCATATTGCCCGACTGCCTGTAGTTGTCTGCCAGTAGGCTGAAGGCTTCGAGTTTGCAGTCTTTCATGTCGCGTTCGATGGCAATGGCTTCTGCTTGTTGCAGTGTGCTTATTGCCCCGATGAAATCGGCTTTTTTTGAATAAATTTTCGATTTTTCAACCAGTGTGAAGTAGATTAGTCGCTTATATTTGCTCCCTTTCAGCATGTTCAGTTGCCGTTCAAAAATGTCAAGTGACTGCTTGTAGTCTTTCTTCTCAATGCAGGAAAAGGCTTTGTGAAGTAAAATATTATAGTTACGCAGCAGTTGGTTGCCAGTTGGTTTCAGGCTGACATATTTGTTCCAATCATGTTTTATAGACTGAATTCCGTTTAGGATGGAGGCTATAGACAGCATATTTGTTGCAGCCATATCTGCTTGAAGTCTGTCGTTTATTATTGCTGCTGTTGAAAGCGCTTGCCTGTAGTAGTCGAGCGACCTCTGTCTGAGTTCGCGGTTGTTTGTTTCATCGGCTATTGTTGTATACATGCATCCGAAGCCAAGAAAAATCTCTGGCATCTTGAAGTCGTTCTCGTTGGCAATGTCAAGTGCACGGCTAAGATAATCGAAGCATTTAGGATAGTCGTAAAATTTATAGAAATATATTTCCCAAAGGCGCATGCAGGCTTCAGCACATTGTTTCTTCTCGTATTCGTTCATCGATGAATAGTCGTAGCGGTTGCATACAACTGTGAAGCAAAGAAGTGATGTATTTGCATCTGTATTCATACAGTCAGTGCCTGATTGCATGAGTTTTTCCGAAGAGAGGTTTAGTAGTGCTTTTCCTGTAGGCAACTTGTTGTTGTTTGCACCAGCCATCTGAAAAGATGGTGCAAGCAATAGAAAAATGACAATTACCCTATATAGTTTATTTCTTTTCACAAGTTGCACAATTATAATTACTATTAAGAAATAGTAGCATTATTCTGAGGTGGCAGATCTGCTTATTAGCATAATCGACTTTCTGAATTGCAAAAATAGCAAATAAGAATGAAAATTCAAAATCTTTACCTGCGATTATTTTTTCTTCATAACAATATTATTAAGTTCAATAGTCTTATAGAACTTTCTATTCTTTATAAACTTGTAAACTAAAGTATGTCTATACTTACATTTTGTAAGTTTCAAAATCAGCTCGATTTTTTGACGAAAAAAGTAAAAAATCTTGACAAACGGAATTTTCATTCTAGAGAAGGATTTTCCGTTTGGCACGCAGTGAAAAGTAAAAATGTGTTTAATTGTTAATCAATCGGCTTAAACTATGTGAACGGTCATAAGGAACGAAAAAGTGAAAGGTGTCCTTTCGCGATGCGAAACGTGGCATATCGCAGTGCGATATGTGGCATATTGCAGTGCCAAAGGTGCCCTTTCACACTGCGAAAGATGCCCTTTGACTTTTTTAACACTTATGAATTATAAGAC
>JAGAGD010000002.1 GCA_017627765.1 Prevotella sp.
AAGCAGGAATTGCTCTCCTAAGTTTAGGGGAGCTGTCACGAGGTGACTGAGGAGTGTGTTTACACGATGCAACGGCATCGTGGATGATTAATGTCACACAGATGTCTCAGATTTTTTAACGTTAAGGTTATCGTTCCCGTTCTCAATCTTCAATTCCCCCTCTAAGTTAGAGGGGGCAAGGGGGCGTATGTTATCGTTAAAGTTCCCGTTAAGGTTAACGTTAAAGTTAAAGTTATCGTTCAAAAAGCAAAAAAAATTACTACCTTTGCAGGCAGCTACTATTTCTTAATATAGGAACAAGGTATGGCAAACATTGAAAAACATGGCACAGGATATATATACGGACTGGCAGTGAGGCTTCTGCCCATGCTTCTCCCAGTCCTGCTTCTCGCTTCCTGCAACGGCAGGGGCGAGCATGTCGCACTTCTCGACAGGGCAGACTCCCTGCTCTCGGCTGGCAGCTATGAGGAAGCACGCCGTCTGACGGACAGCATCGGGACAGGACATCTGAGCCGCAGCGAGGAGATGCGCAGACTGCTGCTGCTTGCCGACATATCCAACCAGTGCTATGAGCCTCTGCTGGATATGGATTGGGATATTTATTGGGCACTATAGGTAATTATTATTTTACAAATTATGCGTATGATTATATTTTCGAAGGAAAAGACTGAGTTATTAATAAACAAATACTATTATGGGCTGTATATATTGGCAGGTATTGAAGAGGCTTTAATTGCAATGTTAGTTGGGACAATTTTTAATCCATTTCTTCCATACAATAAGAAAATTTTATGGACAGTTGCAAATAGAATTGAATATATACGAAGTGATAAAGACTTATATGAATTAATTGAGCGTGATAATATATATGATCTCCCAACTAGGTTTGCAACTTTTATAATTACCACGCCTATAATAATTATATTAAGAAGGTATATATCTGGTTCCCTGCTTGTTCTCTTTCTCTTTTCTTGTCTAATGATGTTTGTTTTAAACCATTATCTTGAAAGTTTCATAAACGAAATGGTTTATAAGGACAAAAAGTATATGGTTTATTTTTCAGAATTCTCAAAACAATCAATAGGGTGGCATAAAGAATGGGCTTTTTTTTCATTCCTTTTTACTATTTCGCTATGGATTATATGGTTTTGTGCAATGTGGGGTGCGTGGTTAATAACAGAATAAAATTGTTGTCATTTATGTATAAAAATAAATCATGCAAAGATTAAGAAAAACAAAGATGCCTTGTCTCAGATGGTATTGTTGGTTATACTTTTGGAGGCATCTGGGGAGAAGATGCTATTAGTAATATTGTAGATGACATTTATTATTACTTCTAAAAAAAACTGTTATTATGATAAAGAATAAGTGTTTTTTTTTAATGTTTTGGAGTATCCATTCTTTTTTTAAGTTGATAAGTTTTGAGAAAATTTTTAGTCGTTTTTTTTCAGAAAGAAAGAAAGAACAATTTTCTGTATATAATTTTATTTTTGATTTTCGTCTGGAAACTGGTGGCATTGTAACTATGATCTATGTATGGACGATGTGCATTACATTAAGCTTGTTGGTGATGCTAATTTTTGATGTTTTTTTATTTGAATTTATTTTTTACGATGCAAATAAAATTCTTCGAATTGTTTTTGTAATTCTATTCTTTTATGTTTGCTTTTATATAGAACGATTTGTTAACTATGATGAGGATAAACATAAGAAAATATATGAAAGACTACCCGCTGGTGTCAAGAAGAAATGAGGGTGGATAACCTTGCTTGCAATTATCCTCGTATTATGTTATAATGCTTTATGCGTATGGCTTATAACAAAATTACAGCATTAGAGTTTGAACGCACATTAAAGATAACAAGATTTCATCGAAATCACGTTATAAATAGTGACCACTAAATGGCAGCTTGTGATAATGCCTGTTAGCATGCAGAGTGTTGTATGAGAGTAATAAATATGCAAAAGATGATAGGTAAATAAATTTAACACTCAGAAGTAAGGGTATTTAAAACAATATTCATATATTTGCCCCCTGTTGTTTGAAACTGACAAACGCTAATATAGTGCATAGTCTTTATTTAGTGCATAGTCTTTATTTAGTGCATAGTCTTTATTTAGTGCATAATGCATAGTTCATAGTTCCCGTTCCCGTTAGGGTTAACGTTAAAGCTAACGTTAAAGTTAAGAATCTCAACACACAAAAACATATAACCATTAAAAATATAGAATAATGAAAAAGAATTTTATTGTAGCATTATCTTTTGTTTCGTTTCTTATTCTCTCAGCATGTGGAAACCAGACAAGAGCAAAGTTGCGCGGTACGCTGGAAGGCATCAGTGAGACTTGCCCTCTGGTTGTAGATCAGACCTTGTCTCTTACTGGCATGAAGATGAATGAAGACACAGTGCAGATTGACTATCAGTCAGTAGATGACGTTAAACCGTATGAACTGTTCCAAGAGAATGCGGACATGCGCAGAAACTTGTTGCACCTTCTTGTTAAGGGACAGACTAAGCTGAACGACCAGCTCATGACTGATGTAATAAAGGAGAAAATGTGGATTAAGATGTGTTTTGCTGAGCGTGAAAACAAGGGCAAGACAACTTTATTGTTCAGCCCAGAAGAAATAGAAAAGGCTATTTCTACTCCTATGAGCAAGCGCGATTTCGCAGAAGCGGTGATAGATTTGAAGGCAGACCTCGTGAAAAAAACATTGCCAAAGGAATATGCTAAAGACATAATACTTGTAGATGTAAAGAAAAATGATGCAGACCTTACATACCTGCATAGTGCAGACAAAAAGAATGTAGAGATGGTTTCAACAGAAACAGGCAAGTATACCTTCAAGCGTGAGCTGAGCGACAAGCTTGTTTACGATAAAGACCTTCTGAATGCACTCGTAGACAGCAAGCGCGAGTTGAAGTATGTCTTAAAGGAAGAAAAAAGCGGCAAGGCTGAGGAATGCGTGTTTACGGTTAACGAACTGAAAAACATGAGCCGCAGGTAATTGTTATGCTGCTTTAAAAGTAACCCTGAATCGCTTCATTTCTAAACAAAAAAGGTTAAATGTTTGGCGGTTATGAAAAATAGACGTAACTTTGCAGCCGCAAATAATGGCACTATGCCAATTTATAACTAATTTAATAATAAATTTAAAAACAAAAAGCATGATTATTGTACCAGTAAAAGATGGTGAAAACATCGAAAGAGCTTTGAAAAAGTTCAAGAGAAAGTTTGAAAAAACAGGTGTAGTTAAAGAACTTCGTCGTCGTCAGCAATTCGACAAACCATCTGTTTTGAAGCGTCTCAAGATGGAACATGCCATCTATGTACAGAAGCTCCGTCGCGAGGAAGAATAAAAAAAGAGACGGAAAAATTTGGTAGTGTGAATTTAATTTCGTAAATTCGTTGCCAAATACTGATAACACCGTCAATGAAATGCTCGAACTGTTTCTGAAATACCTTAAGAATGAGCGCAATTACGCCGACATGACCATCGATGGCTACAAAGGCGACCTGCTCGCATTTGAGAAATATTTCAGAACGCAGGACGAGGAAATCACTTGGGAAACCGTAGATAAAGACGTGATCCGCAACTGGATGGAGTGGATGATGGACAACGGAAACAAGGCGTCGTCAATATGCCGAAGACTAAGCTCCGTCAGAACTTTCTACAAGTTTGCACTGTCGCGCAATCTGGTGAAAACCGATCCAGCCTACGGCATAGAAGGTCCGAAAAAGCAACGTCCTCTGCCCGTCTTCATGAAAGAACGTGAAATGGACAGGCTCTTCGACGAAATAGAGTGGGGCGATAATTATAATGATGTACGCGCACGTACCATTATATTATTATTCTATTCTACGGGTCTGCGACTCTCAGAACTGGTCGGGCTGAACGATGAAGATGTTAACTTTGTCAACAACAACCTGAAAGTTACGGGAAAGCGAAACAAGCAGCGCATAGTCCCTTTCGGAAAAGAACTGAGGATGGCGCTCCTCGACTATATAGAGAAACGTGACGGCGAGATGAACAGAAACACGCCAGCGCTTTTTCTTAATAGGAAAGGAGACAGGATACAAAAGCACCAAGTGAGCAAAATCGTCAGAGATGCATTGGCAAAGGTCTCAACAGCCAAGAAGCGTTCACCGCATGTGTTGCGACATTCATTCGCCACAGCAATGCTGAACAATGAGGCAGGACTGCAATCAGTACAGAAATTGCTCGGACATGAGAGTATTCAGACAACAGAGATCTATACTCACACAACATTCGAACAATTGAAGCGAGTTTATAACAAAGCCCACCCACGGGCGTAACCTTAAATTAAAAACAGGAGGTAAATATGGAAATTAAAATTCAATCAATCCATTTCGATGCTACCGAGAAGTTGGAAGCTTTCATCCAGAAGAAAGCCGAGAAATTACAAAAGTCGTACGAAGATATTCAGAAAGTAGAGGTGCAACTGAAAGTAGTCAAACCTGCTGCTGTAATGAATAAAGAGACTAGCGTCACGGTAACAGTGCCTGGAACAACTTTATTTGTGGAAAAAACAGCAGACACATTTGAGGAGGCTTTTGACTTATGTGTCGACTCAATGAAGGTCCAATTGACGAAATTTAAAGAAAAATCACGCAATAGATAAAAAAAACTCCGAAAAATTTTGGAGAATAAAAAATAAGTCGTATCTTTGCAGCCGTTTTAGAACAGGTCCTAAATTAAAGCCTAAACGGCTGCAGGATTTTGCCTCTTTAGCTCAGTTGGCCAGAGCACGTGATTTGTAATCTCGGGGTCGTTGGTTCGAATCCGACAAGAGGCTCAAAAAAGATTTAGGCTTTAAGTCTTAAGGGTGGTTACCAGAGTGGCCAAATGGGGCAGACTGTAAATCTGCTGGTTTTTACCTTCGGTGGTTCGAATCCATCACCACCCACTAAAGTAGAAGTTTTGCGGAGTTTCGATTCACGAAACATTCAGAGAGACTCTAAACAAGACCGAAACAACGTTATGCGGAAATAGCTCAGTTGATAGAGCACTAGCCTTCCAAGCTGGGGGTCGCGGGTTTGAGCCCCGTTTTCCGCTCTAATGCTGTAATAGCTCAGTGGTAGAGCACTTCCTTGGTAAGGAAGAGGTCCTGAGT
>JAGAGD010000003.1 GCA_017627765.1 Prevotella sp.
TGCGATATGTGGCATATTGCAGTGTCAAACGTGCCCTTTCACACTGCGAAAGATGCCCTTTGACTTTTTTAACACTTATGTATTATGAAGCGAAAACTATAATGTCCTGATATTGAACAATTTACTAAAAAGAGCAAGAAACCGCCAAATACTCGCATATTTTGCAACTTCTTTTTTCTCGGTCGTAAATTTTTAAGTTATTTGCGTGGTTAGTTAATCAATTTTTTACCCAACTTGGCTCTGAAAATTGCAAGTTTTTCCTCTAACGAGTAGCTGTTTTCAAAATTAAGTTTCAAATTGTTATGAGTTATGAATTATGAGGACGGGAACAATGACATACGCCCCCTTGCCCCCTCTAACTTAGAGGGGGAATTGAAGATTGAGAACTTTAACGAAAACGGGAACTTTAACTTTAACAACTATGAACTATGCACTATGCATTATGCACTACTAAAGACTATGCATTATGCACTGATATCACATTCATTAATCCTGCTATAGTTAAAATTCGCTAAATCGGAGTGCAGCTTGATTGGCGAAAGATTATTTTATATATATTTGCAGCCCAATCCATATAACTTTATTTAGAATGGTCTAATTGTTGTTTGTAGTTAGGAACTGACATACATTTACAGACTGTTGTTGTAAGAAGCGAAGTGCATAGTGCTTCGTTCTGGGGGAGTGTCTGCGCTCTGCGCTGGAGGATGTTGCTATGCCTTGCGGTCGGTGTTCTTTGACTTATTGAAACAAAGTTGTTGGCAGAGATTATGCTGGTAAAAATGACTGAACTCAGAGGGCTTGCGTTATTTCACGAGCCTTTAAACTCTCACGCTATATAGGGATAACTTAAACTTAACTAAAAGAGAATGACATGAAACTGTCTTTTCAGGATTTTCTATTAAAAACTATTCACGATTATGGAAAAAATAAAAATTAAATCTATAAAACTTTCTTCAAAAAACAAATCGCTTCTTTTTTCTGATGGCAATTTGCTTGTTGACCTTAGGACTGCTGAGAAGAAGTTAGACGCCAAGCTACTTCATCTTTCTGTCTATAGAGACGATTTCTTCTATATGTGTGGTGGAGCGATAGAGAGAAAGGGGAGGTCGGGCAGGCTTGTTGCAGAAGTTAGCGATGCTGTGTGGATGAGTGGTGATTATAAACTTTATGTATGCTATCATGATGTTGCTGTGCTTCATGCAGACTTCTCTATTGATGAAAATCTTGATGTTACTGATATACGCGAGTGTCCTTGCCACGACTATGACGCAGGCTATGTTGTTGTGAATATGCTTGATTTTCGTGACATTACCATGCCTGAGCCAGAGAGTGAAGACCTTGAAGAGGTGGGAAATCCATTCGAAGAGAGACCCAAAAAGCAACCTATTGCAAAAGGATGGAACGACCTAAAACTAATGTTTGGCGGGGCTCAATTAAGGAAAGCGGCAATATATTATAATCAGGTGAATCTCATAAGCAAGGCGAGCGGACTGATGAGCAGCGGCAAAGATGTGCCTATTGCCAACTACATGATTGTATGCAACGACTTTAACTCGCATTTGTATGATATTGAGAGATTTTATAATTCGCTAACCCAGAAGCAGGATATCTATTTTTATGAATGTTCCAAACAAAGGAGTTATATTAGTGAAGACATGTATGAACAGACCGACAATCCTTTCTATGGCACATTAGACAAGACTATAGTAGTTACAAATCTGAGCTATCTGATAGGAGAGAGAGGAAACTCTTTGGTGAAGAAGTTGACAGACGTGCTCAAGTGCAAGACTAAGACGATATGGCTCTGCGGTACGGATAATGAGTATGATGCTATTTTCCAGATGTATCCTACGCTGAAAGAGTTTTTCCATAAGGGCAACAGGCTGGAGATTTTGCCTTACACTCCTTTTGAACTGGTACGGGCTTTTCTCTCTGAACTAAGAGACAGTTGCATCACGATTGATAGCGACGTGAGCGAGCAACTGATTAAAACACTGATGGAAGAATATAAGAAAGGGACTTTTAAGGACTGGACAAAGAGAGAAATATCAAAATACATAAAGGAGGAGGTCTGCCCGTCGTTCTTCAGGCATGTCATCGAAGGAATTGAGAAAGGAGAGCCATACGGTCTGAAGTTTGAAGACTTCCATTTCGAGATATTCTCTAAACAAGATGTTACTTTTGAGGAAAGCATAAGAGAACTGAACGAAATGGTTGGGCTCGACAATATAAAAAGGAGCATTACGACTATGGCTAACCGCACAAAATTCTCGCTGGAGAGGAAGCGGCTCGGACTTTCAGGAGCAGACAATGCGGTCTATCACTCCGTCTTTACGGGCAATCCTGGCACAGGAAAGACTACTGTTGCCCGCATGCTTGGAAAGATTTATCATTCGCTCGGCCTGCTCTCTAAGGGCAATGTTGTCTCGGTTGACAGAAAACAGATTGTAGGCAGGTATTTAGGCGAGACCGAGGCAAACATCAAGAACATAATAGAAACGGCAAAGGGCAGTGTGCTTTTCATTGACGAGGCGTACACGCTCTATGTTGGTGACGACGACAACAAGGATTTCGGTCACAGGGCAATAGAGTGTCTTCTCTCGGTCTTGACTGAGCCAAATCCAGACATGATTATAATTTTTGCAGGCTACGCAAAGGAGATGGACATGATGCTGACGTCTAATCCTGGACTGATAGGAAGATTTCCATATAAGTTCCACTTCGAGGACTATTCGGCAGAGCAACTGATGGAGATAGCACGCCGCAAACTGAAGCAAGAAGACTTTGTGCTTACTGCTGATGCCGAGACTCTCCTGAAGAACACTATATGCCAGACAACAGCGCAGAAGAATAAGTGTTTCGGAAACGCACGCTGGATAGAACAGTATGTTGAAAATGGAATAATATCGGAAGTGGCAGACCGAATATCGGGCTTTGACTTCTCTAAACTGACCCGCGACGACTATCGGCTGGTGAATAAGGCTGACGTTGAAAAGGCTTTTGAGAAGTTTAATCTGCGACAAGTGAACCTGCGACCAATAATGAGAGTAGGTTTCAGTGCATGAGGTCTGCGATGATTACTGCTATGAAATAAGAAACGGTCGGATAGTAACCCAAGACTATCCGACCGTTTTTTTGTTTGTCTTTATCCTATTGCCGAGAGGAAACTCTCTATTGTTTCCTCGCCTTCGAGATTGAGTTTCTTCTTCAGCCTGTAGCGCATCTTGTAGAGTCCGCTGCTGGTAATGTTGAGCACCGACATCATTTCCTGCGAAGTCATTCCGAGTTTTATCAGGCATAGGAACCGCTGCTCGTTGGTTGTCAGTCGCGGGAATCGCTGTCGCAGTTCCGTTCCGAACTTTTCGTTGAGCAGTCGGAAGGTCTCGTCGAAAGTCTGTAGCGACGATGTGTCGGTCTGTTCTTTAAGCGAAGCGAGTTTCAGCGACATCGACATGTTTTCCTTCTGCACCTCCTTCAGTTGCTCACCTTTCTGATGAACCTTCAGCCTGAGCAGTTCGTTCTGCATTCGCTCAAGCATGATTTCGGAGTCGAGTTTCTCAACTTCGAGTTGCGTGTTACGCTGAATGGTGCGCGAGTGCCGATAGAGCAAGAAGAAAATTACAGCCAGCAGGGCAGCCAAAACGGAGAGGGCAGTAAAGTAGAAAATCGTCATGG
This sequence comes from Prevotella sp., assembly GCA_017627765.1. GTDB lineage: Bacteria > Bacteroidota > Bacteroidia > Bacteroidales > Bacteroidaceae > Prevotella. The sequence continues at coordinate 3,676 of JAGAGD010000003.1, forward strand.
TGTGCCTGCGTTCTTCCTCTTGGTGTTCTTTCTCCATCTTTTGTTGCTCTTGCAGTCGTGCAATCTGGTTGGTGATGCGTCGTCCGCTCAGGCTGTCGTTCAGGCTGATATAGTTTCTCAGGTTGCTGACATAGCTCTTGTTGTCGTTCTTCAGGCTGTCTATCGACTTTATTCTTCCGAGAGCCTGCAACTTCAGGTGTGGCTGGTTGAAACTCGTACTGTAGTCGAGACACTTTCTGAATTTGGCGTATGCCTCATCATATTGCTTGTAGTCGTAGAGCAGAAGGCCATAGGAGAAATAATATTGCGAAGTCAGTTCGTTAGGCTTCATCACGTTCATCTGCTCTATGTTGTTGATAATCTCCTGCGCCTTGTCGTGCTGATTGTTTCTGATGTATATCTCTGCAAGGTTGGCTAAGTCCTGAAACAAACTGATCTGGTTGCTCGCCAGACTGTCGAGTCCTAAAGCCTTATGCATATAGGTTATAGCCCTGTTGTAGTCTTTCGTATAGGTGGTCTCCACTATAGCGTGTATGCGATAGTACATTATCTGATAGATGGTATCGAGAAGGTTTACATAGGGTTTCACGGTGTTGAGCTCCTGCTGGGCATCTTCGAAAGTCTCAATTCCGTAGTAGACTATTGCAAGGTTTATTCTTGTAGCCATCTCCCCTTTCTTGTTGCCCGTATTTGCATAGATATTGAGAGCATCGTTAAGATTGTGGAATGCCAAAGCGAAACTGTCTCTGTTGAGTGCTCTCATCGACATTCTAACGAGCGAATCGGCAACTTTCTCATTATTATGCTGGAATGTTGGGCGCTGGCAGGAGAAATAGAATCCAGCCAGTCCGAATATCGCTACTATTGAAACTATGAATAACCAGAAATACTTTCTCATTTGTCAGTTTTTTTCTCTATCATCTATTATACAAATGACCCACGTTAGGACTGCTTTTAAGTCATCACCTTTCTTTGCGTCAGTTCTGAATCACTTCGAGCGCTTTCTGAACAATGTGGTTCTGTTCGTTTATTATAGTGAAATACTCACTCATGTCCCAGATGTCGCGTGCAATGATAGCCTTCAGTTGAGTGCTCATATAAGGTATTGTGCGTTGCAGTTCCTCGTCATCCTTAGGGCGTACGTTTTGCTTTTCCGCCTCAGCCACAATGTTGTCTATGAGCGACTTAGGCACTTCATATCGGCGGTTGAAGTCCTCGAATGTGGTAAATTCCTTCTTCAAGTCCTTTCGGTTGTCGTCTATAAATCTCAGTACGGCATTCATCAGTATGCTCTTTGCTGCAATCTGACGGTGGAAACGGGTGTACTGCATGGTGTCTAACGGGACAAAATAGTCGGGCATGATGCCACCGCCGCCATACACAGTGCGCTGCTTTTTCAGTGTCAGATATTTCAGTGAGTCAGCAAAGTGAATACTGTCGGGATTTGTAAGTTCGCCATGTTTCAGCCTGTTTTCCAAGTCCATCTCATACTCTTTCAGCTGTCCTTTCTTGTAAGGTTTCTGAATGCAACGGCCTGTAGGTGTGTAGTAGTGGGCTATTGTCAGTCGAATCATCGAACCGTCGTCAAACTCTAATGGCCGCTGAACGAGTCCTTTGCCGAAAGAACGGCGTCCAACCACGAGTCCGCGATCTTGGTCTTGCATTGCTCCAGAGACAATCTCAGACGCCGAAGCCGTAAATTCGTTGATTAGGATTACTATTGGAATGTCTTTCAATCTGCCGTTGCCTTGAGCGCGAAACTCTTGTTTCTTCACGGTTCTTCCTTCGGTATAGACAATCATGTCGTCATATTCGAGAAACTCGTTTGAAATCATTGCCGCAGCCTGCAAGTAGCCTCCGCCATTGTCCTGCAAGTCAATTATCAGCCGTTTCATTCCTTGATTCTGCAAGTTTTTTGCTGCTTCCATAAACTCCTCGTGGGTCGTTGCTCCGAAGTTGCCTATCCTTATGTAGCCTATTTCAGGTCGAATCATATAGAAGGCATCAATGCTCTTAACGGGAATCTTGTCGCGTGTTACAACGAAAGTGAGCAGACCGTCAACTCCACGACGCAAAACGCCGAGCTTTACCTTTGTTCCTTTCTTGCCGCGCAGCCGCTTCATGATGTTGCTTCTGTCCATCTTCACGCCTGCAATGGAAGTGTTGTTGACGGTTACAATGCGGTCGCCAGCTACGATTCCTACCTTCTCAGAAGGTCCGTTCATGGTTGGCTGTATAACGATTAGAGTGTCTTCAATCATGTTGAACTGCACGCCGATGCCCTCAAACGAGCCTTCGAGCGGTTCTTTCATTGACTCCACCTCTTTCGGAGTTGAGTAAGTTGAGTGCGGGTCAAGTTTTTCGAGCATGCCTCGAATGGCATTCTCAACAGCCTTTTGCTCGTCAACGGTGTCAACATAAAGGTAATAGATTGCCTGTTCTGCATTGACAAGTTTCTTTAGAGGTGTGCTTGCATCAATTCTCATCTGCGCATTAGCAGTAAGAGAGATTAGCAGCAAGAGTGTTGCAAATATGTTTTTACGCATTGTTTTGTTTCCTTTTTTAGTTGAATATTTGTTTAAGAACGTTTTTTTTGTTGCTTCAACTTGTTTTCTTTCGCTCCAAATTTAAGCGTGAAATCATTCTTCTAAGTCTTCAGGGCGGTCTTCTTCTACCACGAGATTGTCGATGATAAACGCCTGACGCTCCGCCGTATTCTTGCCCATATAGTACTCCAGCAACTTGCCCACTTGGTCGTTCTTGTTGAGAGTTACCTGTTCGAGGCGTATGTCTGGACCGATGAAGTGGGCAAACTCGTCAGGAGAAATCTCGCCAAGGCCCTTAAATCGGGTTATCTCTGGGTCGGGTCCGAGTTCAGAAATAGCCTTCTGACGCTCTTCGTCGCTATAGCAGTAGCGCGTGATGAAGTCGCTTCGCTTCTCGTTTTTCGACAGTTTCGCGTCTGCTTCGGCTATAGCCTTCTTGTTTTTTATCTTCGTTCTGCGGTTGCGAACACGGAAAAGAGGAGTCTGCAAAACGTAGACGTGCCCTTTCTTAATCAGTTCTGGGAAGAACTGCAGGAAGAAAGTGATGATGAGCAGGCGTATATGCATTCCGTCAACATCGGCATCGGTTGCAACAATTACTTTGTTATAGCGCAGCGTGTCGAGCCCGTCTTCAATGTCGAGTGCGGCCTGCAACAGGTTGAACTCTTCGTTGCGATAGACAATATCCTTCTGCAAGCCATAACTGTTGAGTGGTTTTCCGCGCAGGGAGAACACAGCCTGAGTGTTCACGTCGCGGCTCTTAGTGATGCTTCCACTTGCCGAGTCGCCCTCGGTGATGAAGATGCAACTCTCCTCCTTGCGGTTATTCTTGCTGTCGGAGAAGTGAATGCGGCAGTCGCGCAGTTTCCTATTGTGCAGGTTTGCCTTCTTTGCTCGTTCTCTTGCAATCTTAGCCACGCCAGCCATTGCCTTGCGTTCTTTTTCGCTTTCGGCAATCTTTTGCAGCATCTGCTCTGCAATGTCGGGATTCTTATGCAGGAAGTTGTCTACCTCTTGCTTGATAAAGTCGCCAACATACTTGTTTATCGAGACTCCGTTAGGTTCCATCTGTTGCGAGCCTAACTTTATTTTGGTCTGCGATTCAAACATAGGTTCTTCTACGTTCAGTGCTATTGCAGCAACAAGTCCGTTGCGTATGTCGGTATATTCGTAGTTCTTTCCAGAGAAATCCTTTATTGTCTTTGCTATGTGCTCTTTGAAAGCCGACTGGTGGGTACCGCCTTGCGTGGTGTTCTGTCCGTTGACAAACGAGTGGTACTCTTCTCCATACTGGTTTGTATGTGTGAAGGCTATCTCTATATCCTCGCCCTTCATGTGGATGATTGGATATAGTCCGTCGGTTGTCATGGTGTCGGTCAGCAGGTCTTTCAGTCCGTTACGGCTCAAGATACGCCTGCCATTATACATGATTGTCAGCCCAGTGTTGAGGTAGGTGTAGTTGCGCAGCATAGTCTCCACAATGTCGTCGTGGAAGCGATAGCCTTTGAAGAGAGTGTCGTCTGGCTGGAATGAGATGAGCGTACCGTTTTCGTCTTCGGTCTTCTCCATCTTGTTGTCGACAAGTTTTCCATGATCGAATATTGCCTTCCTTACCTTTCCGTCGCGGAAGCTGTGAGCCTCGAAATGCGTACTGAGCGCATTTACGGCTTTCACACCTACTCCGTTCAGTCCGATACTTTTCTTAAAAGCCTTTGAGTCGTACTTTCCGCCTGTGTTCAATACCGACACTGCTTCAACGAGTTTGCCTTGAGGGATGCCTCGTCCGTAGTCGCGCACAGTTACACGCAGATTGTCTTCAACATCAATTTCGATGCGCTTGCCCGCATTCATCTTAAATTCGTCTATAGAATTGTCTATCACTTCCTTCAGTAGCACATAGATACCGTCTTCTGGCAGTTGACCGTCGCCAAGCCTTCCGATATACATACCAGGACGCAGACGTATATGCTCAATGTCGGAGAGTGTCCTGATCTGGTCCTCTCCATATTCCACCGGCTGTTCATTTGCAGCGTGTTGGCTGTTGTCCAGTGGTTGTGTCATTTCTATTTCGTCAGTATTCGTTTTAGTTTTCATGCTCGTCATCTATAATAATTTCTTGTAGCAGCGGCGGTGCTTGTGGTTTTCTGTCTTGAAGTATTGCCACTGGCTCTGAACATTTTCGTTGCTTTCCATCTCTACCTGGCTCTCTCCCCACTCTATTCCATAGCGCTGATACCACGGGATGAGATAGTAGAAGAGCAGTGCATTGGCACCCTTTTTCCGATATTCTGGCAGCACTCCAACCATCTCCAAATCAACAATGTTGGTCTTATGCTGCTTGAGCGCTCTCAGTATATGCCACCATCCGAAGGGCAGCAGTCGTCCGCGTCTGCACTTCTGCAAGGCTTTCGACAGCGAAGGAATGGTTATTCCAACGCCAACCATCTTGTGCTCGTCGGTTGTCCAGTCTTCCACAATCGGTATAAGGTTGAGGTCTGCCATTGGCAGATACATCCTAACATACTGGTCTATCTGCTTGTCGGACAGTTCAGAGAAACCATACAAGTCTTTGAATGTTTCGTTGATGAGATAGAAAATCTTGTGTCCCATTCCCTCCTTTATTTCCTTACGGGTAATCGTTCTGACGTGGAGATTGTATCGTTTCTCAATCATTTGCGAAATCTTAGTGTACTTCTCTGGTATCACTTCAGGCACAAATATCTTGAACTCAACGTAGTCGTTGTCCTTTTCGAAGCCTCCCAGCCTCTCCATGTGCTGCGGATAGTATGGATAGTTGTAGATTGTCGCCATTGTTCCGAGTTGGTCAAAGCCGTCGGTCAGCATTCCTTCAGGGTCGAAGTCGGTAAATCCGAGCGGACCAATCATCTCCGTCATGCCATTGGCTCTGCCATAGTTCTCTACGGCATCAAACAAGGCACGCGACACTTCCAAGTCGTCAACGAAGTCAACCCATCCGAAGCGCACGCTCCTTCTTCCCCAACGCGCATTAGCCTTGTGGTTGATTATGGCAGCAATCCTGCCCACAATCTTGTTGTCTTTGTAGGCAAGGAAGTATTCAGCCTCGCAAAACTCGAATGCTGCATTCTTCTTTTTGTCGAGAGTCTTCATATCGTCGCTGAACAAAGTTGGTGCATCATAGGCATTGCCTTTGTACAGGTCGTAGTGGAAATCTACAAACTTCTTGAGCTGGCAGCGTGTTTCCACCTTCTTTATTTCTATGTTACTACTCATTGTTTTCTCCTTGTTCTGGTAGTTTTTGTAGTGTTTCTTTATGCGTCTTTCTGTCGCTGACCTATTCGTGCCTCAACAACATTCACGACATAGTCGCCGAGTTTCTCACATTCCTGTATGATGTCCATATACATAGTGCCGATGGCATAAGTATATTTATGGTCGTTCACGTCGCTAATGTTCTGAGTCTTCAACTGAGTTCTGTAGTTGTTAATCTCGTTCTCTATATTGAAAGAGCGGTTAGCATCGAGCAGGTCTTTTCTTCCCGACAGCATTATGTTCATCTGAGTAAGCGCATCGTCAGTCAACTGCATTATCTGAGTCATGTGCTCATACTGCTTGTCGGTGAACTCCTCCTTGCCTTTAATGCGACGGTTCAGCGTGCGTGCAATGTTATAGCAAGAGTCGCCTATACTCTCAATCTCGCTAATCTCGCGCAGCATGGCGCGTATCTTAGCCTTAGTCTCGTCAGAGAGGTGGGCGTTGCTCACTTCGTCTAAGTACTTGGCTATCTCTATTTCCATGTTGTCGCTGATGCCTTCATACTTCTCTATTCTCGTGAAAGCCTTCATAAACTTAGTGTGGTCTTTCTCGTGAAGCAGGTCGCGCACCATTCCGAACATTCTCTGAATACGCATAGCAAACGAGCGAATCTCCTTCTGAGCCTCAAGCACTGAGAGCTCAGGGGTCTTCATGATGCCCGACGTGATGAAGTGCAGGCGGAAGTCTTCTTCCTCGCTCTGCTTCTTAGGCTTTATGACACGGCAGACGAACTTCTCAATCTGAGGAACAAACCAGATGAGCAGCAGCGTGTTGCTTATGTTGAAAGCACTGTGGAATGCTGCCAGCACTACCGACGCTTTCACTGCAAAGCCTGGAGCAGAAGGCTGCATAGCTGGGTCGAAGCCTACAAGATGGCATATAGCCCCGAAGAACGGTTTCAACAGGATTATAACCCACAAAACTCCCAAGCAGTTGATGCTCAAGTGGGCGAAAGCTGCTCGGCGTGCCGAAGTATTGGCTGTGGCAGCCACAATGTTCGAAGTTATGGTAGTTCCTATATTCTCACCCAGCACAAGCATGATACCCTGGTCGATATGCAAAACGCCAGTAGTGCAGAGCGTCATGGTGATAGCCATGATGGCAGCCGACGACTGAACGCATAGCGTCAGTATAGTACCCATGAGCAGGAAAAACAACTGATTCCAGAACGTAGGCTCGTTGAAGTTGGAGAAGAACCTAACAATGTCGTCAGCATATTCGCCTGTAACCATTTCCGAACCAGTTGCCTTCAGCGTGCCAAGTCCTAAGAAAAGGAAAGCCACACCGAAAAGGAAGTCACCGAGAATGCGCCGCCTCTTCATGTAAATGAGTATGATACCCACGAAGAATGCAGGATAGACATAGTCGGTTATGTTGAACGAAAAGCCGAGACTCATAATCCATGCCGTCACCGTAGTACCGATGTGCGCACCCATGATGACCGAGATTGCCTGCATCAGAGTGAGCAGTCCGGCATTGACAAACGAGACTGTCATCAGCGTCGTTGCCGTAGAACTCTGCACCGCTGCGGTTACGAACATACCTGTCAGCATTCCAGTAAAGCGGTTTGTTGTCATTGCTCCCAATACATGGCGCAGTTGCGAACCAGCCATTTTCTGTAAGCTCTCGCTCATGGCTTTCATTCCGAACATAAGAAGAGCCAGCGAGCCAACTAATTTGAGAATAGTTAGTATATCCATATTTATAATTTTTCTGTCTGCAAAGGTACAATATTTAATTGATAATATAGAATTGACTATTAAGATTTTTTATTTTTTGGATTAATGACTGTATGTAAATTGAATATTTACTTTTCTTTCGATTGCTTGATGCTAAACGCATTTTCATTATACTCTCATTCTGGATTAAGGATTAAAGATTAAGGATTAGCGTTAAAGTTCACGTTCCCGTTATCGTTCCTGTTAAAAGTTCTTTCAATCTGAAACCTGTTTCCGGTTTTCTGTCTTTGCCGAGCGAAAAACTTGCAATTTTCAGAGCCGAGTTGGGTAAAAAATTGATTAACTAACCCCGCCCATAACTTAAAAATTTGCGACCGAGAAAAAAGAAGTTGCAAAATATGCGAGTATTTGGCGGCTTTTCGCTCTTTTTAGTAAATTGTTCAATATCAAGACATTATACGTTTCGTCTCAAAACTCATAAGTGTTAAAAAAGTCAAAGGGCATCTTTCGCAGTGTGAAAGGGCACCTTTGGCACTGCAATATGCCACA
>JAGAGD010000028.1 GCA_017627765.1 Prevotella sp.
AAACAACTATGAACTATGCATTACTAAAGACTATGCATTATGCACTATGAACTATGCACTGATATCACATTTCTTAATCCTTAATCCTTAATCTTTCATCCTTCATAATCCACGATGCCGTTGCATCGTGTAAACACACTCCTCAGTCACTTCGTGACAGCTCCCCTAACTTAGGGGAGCAATTTCTTTATTTGAGTATTTAATCGCACACGGATTTGTTCAACGGGAACGGGAACTTTAACCTTAGACTTAACGGGGAATGACAATCTTATCATGGCTTAATTCACCTTTTCGTCAGTTACATAATGATAACGATACTTTTCATTTTGTTTATATAATGCAAAAACGAATTATCTTTGTAAGCAAAATAGAATAAACTTATTATAGTATTATTTTTGACATGAAACAGTAAAACCCTTAATGGTGTTTTATCCTTAATATCTATGGAATAGGCAAAAAAATAAAGAATGTATCTTCTTGATTTAGATTTTTTTGGATAACTATATCTAATAACATCACAAAACGAATTTAGTTATGAATAGATTAATTTACAAATTTATTTTTATGGCACTCATAATTGTGCCAACAACTCTCATGGCGCAAGACAAAATACCTTATGAAACAGACGGATTCAGCTATGAGCTAAACAATGAATATGGTTTTGCCACTGTGCTGTCTACAAGCAATGCAGGTGACATTGAAATACCTTCTTCTGTCGAATTCGAAGGTGTAACCTATCCTGTCAAGATTATTGACACACAATTTATCCACACAAATAATAAACCAAATTGCACAGGTGGTGCTAATTTTGATAAAATTACATCTATCGCCATACCTTCCTCTGTCACTTCTATCAGAGACGGTGCATTTGGATATTCTACTACGCTGAAAGAGATGAAGCTGGTAGACGAAAGCGACTATTTCTGCATTGATGACGGAGTATTATACAGTAAGGACAAGACAAAACTGATATACTATCCTTGCCAGAAAGATGCAAGCGGCTTTGTCATTCCAGACTATGTAACCACTCTCGGCGCTGAGGCTTTTTCTGGAAACAAGACTCTCACCTCAATAGTTATTCCTGCTACTGTTACAACTCTGACAGATGGTGGTGGTTCTGCATTATATGGTTCCTATGGCACATTCTATGAGTGCAGCAATCTTACTTCAATTACATTTGAGCGAGGAGAGAACTATACCTTTATTCCAAGATATTTCCTGAACAGATGCTCTTCACTACAGTCTATTGACATTCCTGAAACTATTATCTCTATACATGCTTATGCATTCAACGGATGCTCAAAGCTACAGAACACAACACTTCCGTCAAAATTGGAAGAAATATGGGAATGTGCTTTTCAGGGTTGCTCTTCATTCACTGAGGTTATCTTTCCAAAAACAGTAAAAACTTTAGGAGGCAGCGCTTTTTCTAATTGTTCAAATAATAAGAAAGTAACAATTCCAGACGAATGTCCATTGACATATATTTCTAATTGGTGTTTCTATTATAATACTACACTAACAGATGTTGACATCTCAGATAACATCAAAACAATAAATCAATCTGCTTTTCAGCATTGCATATCATTACCATCTATAGACCTTCCGCAGAATCTTGAAACAATAAATGCCAGAGCATTCTTTGATTGTTCAAGCTTGAAAGATGTTATATTCCATGATAAATTAAAAACAATTGGAGAGGGTGCATTTGCTGTTACAGAAATATCTCATCTGAACCTGCCTTCAAGCCTAAATGCCATCCAATATGGTGCATTCTTTAATACTCCCATCGAACAAGTAACTATACCTGCCAGCGTTACTTCCATCGGAGCTTGTGCTTTTGCAAATACAAAAAAACTAACGGAGTATATACTGGAAAGCGGAAACACTAAGTACACCACAATAGACGGCGTACTGTTTACAATAGACAAGAAAACACTTATGGGCTATCCTGCAGCTTCCGACCGCAGAGTGTCATACACCGTTCCTGCTGGAGTTGAAGTGATAGAAGAAGGTGCTCTTTCGTACAACAACCTTACACATATCACTTTGCCTACATCGCTACAGACAATAAATAATGCTGCATTCTCAAACAACAAGAATCTAACGGAACTTACAATTCCAGAAAACGTCACAAGCATAGGAAAAGCATATTCTCTGGTTGAAGGTAATAGCTATATTCTTAGCAAATACAATATAATTTTCGACACTAACGTTAAAAGCTTATATTTGCTTAACGCAACTAACCCTCCTGTTATATTTCAAGATGAAAAAGATACAAATTCTGGATATGTTCTACCAAATTACGGAACAAGTTATAAAGGAAGCGATTATAAATTCCCAACCGTATATGTAAAGAAATCAGCATACGACAATAATGTCTATCAAAATGCAAATAAATGGAAGGAAATGGATGCAGACAATTATGCCTACGAAATACCAGTTACACTCCCAAGCAGCGGACTGAAGACTATGGGACGCGACTTCGACGTTGACCTTTCTAATTCCGATTTCTCCGCCTATGCCGCTGTTGCAATAAGCAAAGAAGGCGAAGAGAATGTTGTTAGCATGGAGGCTGTCAACGTAGCGGGATATGCCGCAGGCAAGTATGTCCCTTCGCGCACCGGAATAGAGAAGATTGACGAAGTTGACTATGAGACTTACACCGGCGTTATCCTGAAAGGCGACAACGGGGCTAATGGTACATACAGAATTGGAGAGAAAGCAACTTCCGAGCCTATAGCACAGGCTAACTATCTTGTTGCAGCTACCGATGCCACTAAGGTGAAGATGACTGAGACAAAGAACGGGACAGAATACACTAATCTCGGACTGAAAGACGGAAAGTTCAGATTCTTCACAAGCGACGGAACAATAGCCTACAACAAGTGCTACCTGTCAATGCCAGCAAGCTTTTTCGGTTCTCAGCCTGCTGGCGCAAGAACATTCAGCATGCGCTTTATCGAGCCTGAGGTTAGCGGAATATCTGCTGCGGAAACCGACATGACCGCAGACAACGATGCCTACTACACGCTGCAAGGTGTACGCATCGAAAATCCGCAGCATGGAATATTCATTCACAAGGGAAAGAAGGTCGTAATTAAATAAGAACAATGGACATGAAAATAAAATCAGTATATATCAGACCTCTCACAGAGCAGGTTAACGTAAAGCTGTCGTGCAAGGTTCTATGGGAAGGTAATGGATTAAACATTCCTATTTCTGGAGGAATGACACCAGAGGAAAGCGATGCCAAGCCTTTCGTTTTCGATGATGAAGACGAGGACTATAACTTCGAATATCCATCGCAACGAAATCTATGGGAAGACTAAGATATAATTCATAGTTGTTTTATTTGACGAAGTAACAAGTTAACAAGTTGCAGAATCTGATGGTAGGACTTATAGGTAATATAGACACCATAAGTCCTACTATTCTATAAAGAAACTATTAACTTACAGACTTTCAGATTGAAAGAACGGGAACGTTAATCTTAACTTTATAACTTTAACTTTAACCTTAACTTTATAACCTTAACTTTAGCTTTATTCCTTATTCTTTAATCCTATACGATGCTTTCATCGTGGAAACATACTCCTCAGTCACTTCGTGACAGCTCCCCTAACTTAGGGGAGCAATTTCTTTATTTGAGTATTTAATCGCACACGGATTTGTTCAACGGGAACGAGAACATTAACCTTAACGGGAACGTTACGGTTATGGATTCCGTTCAGAATCAGGCTTAACAGCAGATGATATGAAGATTGATTAACAAAGTTTTCTGATAATGCTTGCATTCGGTTTCCGATTGTTGTACCTTTGCAACCGCAAACAGAAAGCAATTCTAAATGTGGCCACAGAAGATGAGCAGACATTTGCATGAGGAAACTTGATGACTACTATTTGACTAACATTTAACCTCAAGACAAAAGAATTATTAACCAAATTACTAACCAATTAAAAATTAAAAAAAGGAGAAAACAACTATGGCAGTAAAGTACAGACTATTCCAAGACAATCGCAAAGACTCAGTACACAACGGACAATGGTATGCTCGCACCGTTTACGGCAATGGCGACGTGATGGAAACAGACGATCTCTGTGAGCTTATCCAGAATGCGACAACGCTTCACAAGGCAGACGTGAGGGCATGTGTAGAGGCTTTCCTCGATTTCATTCGTCGCGGTCTGCTCGACGGCAAGAGGGTGAAGCTGGACCGCTTCGGAACATTCAAGGTGGGAATACACACATCGCCAGCCAACAGCGTGAAGAAGTTTAACGTGGCAGAGAACATAAAGGGTGCTCACGTCATATTCAGTCCGATGGCTCATGTAGACCGTTCAGGTGGTTCTACAAGAATTGTGAAGTCGCTCATCTCTGGGGTAAAATTCCGCGAACAGAATTTCTATGATGTTAATCCTCCAAAGGGCAAGGGCTCTAACGAGAACAACGGCTAAGGGCTTATGAAAGGAATGAGAGCTTCTCTGAGAAGGGAGGCTCTTTTTTAGTTCATAGTTCATAGTTCATAGTGCATAGCTCATAGTTCATAGCTGGGCAATTCCCGTTAAGGTTAAGGTTAAAGGTTCCCGTTCCCGTTAAAGTTGATGATTATTCTTTCATCTTTAGTCCAGCATAACTATGCACTATATTAAGCTTGCCAACTGACACATTTTAATTATCGGATTGTTTTTTTAACAAAGATATTTTGTTTATGAACCTTTTGTGCATATATGTACTATAATTTTGCAGCCGAATTTAGTGTATATGAATTATGAGTGTTGAGTTATGGCAATTATGAATTGATATACCTATAGACTGTCTAACTGGGAAACTGATAAACTTATAAAAACTTAAAAGACATGAAACCAATAGAGGAGGAAAAACTTACTAACTTGACAGAGCATTTCACAATTAAGGAGTTTACACAATCGGAAACTGCTCGGAGGCTGGGCATTGACAATGTGCCTAAGCCGTATCAGATTGACAACATGTGCACGCTATGCAAGCAGGTTCTCGAACCTCTGCGCAAGGAGTTTGGAGCAATAATAATAACTTCGGGGTTCAGGTCGGCAAAGCTCAATAAGGCTGTAGGCGGCGTGATGACTTCGCAACACACTAAGGGCGAGGCTGCCGACCTGCGTATTGACAGTGAGGAGCGTGGACAGAAGATGTTTGAATGGATTAAGAACAATACTGTTTTCGACCAACTGATAATGGAACATTCGCGTAAGACTGGTGCATCGTGGCTGCACGTCTCGTCGAAGTACGGAAAGAAAAACAACCGCCATCAGGTGATGGAATTATGAGATTATTAAGGTTATAATACTATAAATAACATCATAAAAACAACAAACTAACAAATAAAAAAGGAGGAGAAGATGATGAACGAAAGAATAAGGATGAAGCAAACTGTGATTGAAGTGGAGGTGAGAACAATAGAACCCACTCGCCGATGTACGCACTGTGGAGAAGTATTGCCAATAAGCAAGTTTATGAAGACTGGCAAGAACAGCCGCCGCCACGTCTGCAACCATTGTTTCTATCTGCACACCTTGCTGCCATGCAGAAACAGGGCACTTATCAGAGAGAGTGAGAAACAAAAACAAAGATGATTGCAGACAGAAGTAGTCTACAATGATGCTATAAGAAACACCCGACAATGAATCTGCCGCAATGAAGGCGCATTGTAGGGTGAAAATATCATTAGTCTTGATGTGGAAAAGCTGTCGGTCACTTATGCTTCTTAACAAATTCAGAAGGAGTGAAGCCGAAGTGATTCTTAAACTGGCGGGTAAAGTGTTGAGGATAGTCGAAGCCAAGCTGGTCGGCAGTCTCTGTGACAGACATTCCACTGGCCAGAAGCTCTTTTGCGCGCTGCATTAGGAATCGTCGGATGACGTTGGAGGCTGTGTCGCCTGTCAGTTGTCTGACAAGGTCGCCGAAATAGTTGGGCGACAAGAACAATTCCTGAGCACAATAGCGGACAGTGGGCAGACCGTGTTTGTGTTGTGTGCCATTGCGATAGTAGTTTACGAGAAGATTCTCGAAACGGGTGAGCAGGTCTGTGCTTTCCTTAGAGGGTGTAGAGAGTTGCAAGGCATAGAAGCGGGCGATATATTCGAGTACAAGTCCGATGAGATGCACAAGGATATGGCGAGTCTGCTCGTCTTCATCGTTTTCAGTTTCCTGTCTTATTTCCTCCAGAAGCGTTACTATGGTTTGTCGCTGAAGGTCGGTCATAAGCAGAGCCTCATTTGTGTTATAAGAGAAATAGGAGTAAGAAGACATTCTTCGTTCAAGGTCGGTGCCATGAAGAAGTTCTGGGTCGAAAAGCAGAGCCCAGCCCTTAGTATGAATCTCCTCTCCAGTATCGGTCTTTCCGCCAATCTGTCCTGGAGCAACACACATTAAGGCATGGCGGTGGAGGTCGTACTTGATGAGTCCATAGGTGAGTTGTTCAAGAGTCTCGTCGCCGATGAATATGCCAAAAACATCATAGTTGTTAAGCGAGTGCCTGCAATGTTCCAACTCGTCGTAATGAATGACAGAGACGAGTGGATGCAGCACTGGTGCTCCGATATACTGGGTATAGTCGTTGACGTTGTGAACTTTTAATATTCTATCCATATTCGGATACAAATATACATCTTTTTATTGATAATCCGTAAATTTGGTTGAATTATCAGTAAATAGTTTAGGTAGAATATAAAGATTTCGCAATATCTTTGTACCAGTTTAAAACAAACAATTAATAAAGAGGAGTGAAGTGCTGCAATAGCCTTTAACTATACTACATACTCTTTATATGTACTTGACGTAAGGATTGTCAATATCTTCCAAAACAAGACTTGACAACTTTCTGCAGAGATAGCTCTGCACAAGAATGTTTACCAATTAAGCTAAAGTTGCTCATGAAGAAAATATCATTTATCCTTTTGTTTGCAATCCTGAATACAGCAGTCTATGCACAGGTACAGACTATTTTCCCTGCACAGTTTATAGCGCCTGCCGAGTATAATACTGGTACAGTTCATGTCTCCGTGCTAAGCAGCAGCGAGCGACAGATGACAACCAATTTCCTATTTGAGCAAGGCAGCCGTAATTCGTGGCACTATCATCCTAATGCTACGCAGGTACTGATGGTGCTTAGCGGAGAGGCTTACTATCAGGAAGAAGGCAGTCCCAAGCAGCTGCTTCGCAAAGGCGATGTTGTTACAACTGCACCAAATGTAAGACATTGGAATGGTGCTACGCCATGGAGCAGTGCAGAGTGTATGACCGTAAGCGAGATAGCACCTGGCGAACAGCATGCCATACAGTTGCGTAAGGTGTCGGATGAAGAGTTTTCAAGTCCCGTTTCAAATGAAGCAATGATTGTCCGCATAGCCGAAGTAGAGGTCTATCCTGAGTATCTTGAAGAATATTTGTCGTATGCTAATGAAGTAGACCGCCTGTCTGTTGAGCGTGAACCAGGAGTGATTTGTTTATTCCCGATGCGTAGTACAGAAGACTCTACTCAGATTCGTATACTCGAAATATACGCTTCAGAGTCTGCCTATCAGAGTCATATCAAGACAGACCACTTCCAAAAGTACAAGCTGGGAACACTGCACATGGTGAAAAGTCTGAATCTTCCATCTATGCAGCCACTCGACCCAGAGGCGATGAGGCTAATATTCAAGAAACAACTATAATATAAAAAAACAAAACGTCTTATGAAAAAGAATATCGGACAAAAACTGGCACTCTATCCCACGCCAGCAACAGTTGTAGGAACTGTTGACGAAGAGGGAAAAGTAAACTGGCTGCTCGTTGCTCACGTTGGAATAGTGAGCCATTCAAAGTTATTGCTCAGCATTCATTCTTCTCATTACAGTGTGAAAGCTATTGATGCCACAAAACGCCTCTCAGTGAACATCATCGATGAGGCTTTTGTTAGTGCAGCCGACTATACCGGTACGGTTAGTGGGACAAAGACAGACAAGTCTGGAGTATTTCCTTACCTTCTTGGCGAGGCTGGTTTGCCCGTAATAGAACAGTCGCCGCTTGTAATGGAATGTGAGGTTATCGATACATACGAGATTGATGGGTTTAAGAACTACATCTGCAATGTTCTGAACACTTATGTTGAGGACAATATGCTCGATGAGAAAGGAAAGCCAGACTATGAAAAGCTGAAACCCGTGCTTTTTGAGATGCCTACTTATAAATACTTGCGCACAGGTGATGTAATAGGCGACTGCGTAAAAATGGGTAAGGCTTTTGGTTCGTCAATGATGGGAAAATAAAGCAAGGAGGATGAAGTAGGATTTGGAAACTCTGACCTGAACATGGCGCAATCGCCCCAAGCGGCATGACACCATTATGAAACATCTTGATATATGCAAATTGTGAAAATATCTGTCGCGATAATATCAATAAAAAAATTAAACTAAAAAACGATTACTATATGAAAAGAACATTCTTGATCAGAATAATGCTGACAGTAGTCAGTATGCAGGCTTTCTATTGCACAATAGGCGAAGGTGGACAGGCTAAGGCACAGACTATGGCGGGAAGCAAAACGCTTGTAGTATACTATAGTTACACTAACAACTGTCGCGATATTGTAGCCACGCTGACAAGTCAAATAGAGGCTGACGTATTGGAAATAGAACCTGCTGAAAAAGGACTAAAGTATGATGCAAACAACTATGCTTTAGGAACTCAGTTGCTTAATGCTATAAATGCCAATCCGAATGATGCAAGCAGTTACCCTGCTATTGACCCAGTATCAACCAATCTTTCTGACTACGGAACGGTTATCATAGTTACACCGCTATGGTGGAGCCAGATGTCTGCCATCATGCAGACCTACTTGTTTAACTACGGACAGCAAATGGCAGGGAAGAATGTCGGTTTGATTGTATCAAGTGCAAGCAGCGGAATCACTCGCGTGGTGAGTGACTGCAAACGACTCGTTCCTGACGGGAACTATTTTAGCGAGAATCTCTGGATTAACAACTCTAATCGCAACAACCGCGACGCGCTTATTCAGAACTGGCTTACAGCTATAGACTATCATCATACTACAGGAATAAATGATACTAAAGCTCCAGAGTCGGCAGCCACTAAAATATATGATTTAAACGGCATGCTTTTGGTGAAAGAACCTTCTAACGGGGTATATATTAAGAATGGTAAGAAACGAATAGCAGAATGAAAAAGGATTGATTAATGGTAATAATATGAACCGCCGTGCTTTCCTTAAGACGCCTTGTAATGTAGAACAATATAATGATATATGAAAAGAGTAGTAATAATTCTGGCAGTGTTGCTGACAATAAGTTTCAGTGCCTGCTCTCAAAACAAACAAGAAAGAAAAATGGAAAAAGTATTAGTAGTTTATTTTTCAGCCTCTGGTGTAACAGAAGAAGTTGCCCGTCAACTGGCAGAGGTTACGAGCGGCGACCTGCATAAGATTCAGCCAGAACAACCATATACGGCAGCAGATCTTGACTGGACAAATAAGCAAAGCCGTTCTTCGCTTGAGATGAACGATAAGAACAGTCGTCCATCAATTTCTGATAAAGTTCAGAATATGGAAGAATATAATGTGGTTTATATAGGTTTCCCTATTTGGTGGTATACTGCACCGACAATTATCAACACATTCATAGAGTCTTATGACTTTAAGGGTAAAAACGTTATACCATTTGCTACTTCTGGCGGCAGCAGCATCAAGAAAGCATGTCAAGACTTGAAAGCGGCTTATCCCAACATCAACTGGCGTGAAGGCAAACTTCTAAATAATGCCTCTAAGAAAGAATTAGAGGAATGGATAAAGAGTATGAAATAAAAAGTTTATCGCCTCTGCGATTGATTTAATATCGCCTCAGGATCTATATGGTTCTTGAGGCGATATTTTTTTCTTAAAAGTTTATCGGCGCTCGGAAATGAAAAGAAAAGCAAGTTTTTCTTTTGCATTTCTCTCGTTTTTAGTAACTTTGCGGAAATAAATCGAGAAGTTACTGTAACTCGGCATAAAAAAGAAAGTATTCATTTTGTCCTGCACTTGCTTTTTCGTAACTTTGTCGCATAATTATTTTGCTGCTATGTACTGAGTCATCTCATGGTGTAAGTCTTAGGAGCTTAATTATTAAAGGGAAATAACATTATAATAATTAAATAATCGACAATGACTAACAAATTTCATCATCTGTGTCGTGCTGCTGCTTTTGGAGTAGCGGCATTGCTTTTTGTTGCATGTCAGGGTGATAGGTTTAAAATCACTGGCTCAATAACGAATGCTAAAGACTCTATTCTCTATTTTGAGAATATGGCTCTCGATGGTGCTCATGTGCTTGACTCGGTGAAACTGACGGAAGAAGGAACATTCAACTTTAGCGATAAAGCTCCCGATGCTCCAGAATTCTACCGTCTGCGCATAGCCGGACAGATAATCAATCTGAGCATTGACTCTACCGAGACCGTAACAGTGAAGGCTAAGTATCCTGCCATGACAACGCAATATGAGGTAAGTGGTTCTGAAAACTGCCAGAAGATTCGCGAACTGTCGTTCATGCAATATCGTCTGCAAGCAATGGCACAGGCTATAAGCAACGACCCAAGTCTTGGTGCAAAGGCTGTGGAAGACAGCATAATGAATGTGGTGAAAGCATACAAGCATGATGTGGCATATAACTATATCTATCAGGAACCTATGAAGGCATACGCATATTTTGCATTGTTCCAATATATCACGGTAGGCAATTCATATCTTATGCTGTTTGACCCGCAAGCCTTTCCTGAAGACGTGAAGGTGTTTGCTGCCGTTGCTACAAACTGGGATTTCAAATATCCCGAATCGCTTAGAACAAAGAATCTGCACAATATTGCACTGGAAGGTATTCGCGACAAACGCATTGTTGAGCGCCAGAAGAAAGGACTCATGATTGATGCCAGCAAGGTGGAGGAAGTGAGCCTGATAGACATTGCGCTCAATGACAATCATGGCAACCTGAGAAAACTGAGCGACCTGAAAGGAAAGGTTGTACTGCTCGACTTCCATCAGTTTGGCACCGAACACTCTTCTGAACGAATAATGATGCTTAGAGAACTATATAATAAGTATCACTCTCGCGGACTCGAAATATATCAAGTTGCAGTAGGCAACGACGAACACTATTGGAAAACGCAGACCGCAGCACTTCCTTGGATTTGTGTGCGCGACCCTAACGGACAGGCAAGCAATGCTTATCTTGCACCTGCACCAGCAATTCCTTGCGACTATCTTATAGACCGCACTAATAGTATTGTTCGCGGAGCACGTGAGATTGGCAACCTCGACAAAGAAGTTGCTGCAATTATTTAACCTGTCAAGGGTTAAAGAGAGTTAAAACGAAAGTGATTTCCGTAACTTTTGTAGTTGCATAATCGTCTTTAATTATAGAACAATGAAAACAATAAGCTTTCGCAACGATGTCTTACCACTCAAAAATGAGCTTTACAGGTTAGCCTTGCGCATTACCTTGCATCGTGAAGAAGCTGAAGATGTTGTTCAGGAAACGCTCATTAAGGTATGGAACCGACGGGAATCGTGGCAAGACATTGAGTCGATTGAAGCCTATGCGCTGACCGTGTGCAGAAACATGGCGCTCGACAGGCTGAGAAAGAAGGACAATCAGCACGACACTCTCGATGAAAACATAGCGCAAAGTCATACCGACAATGCACTCTCGCCATACGAGAAGATGCAGCAGCGCGACCGAATAAGAATAGTTAGAGACATCATCGATGCTCTGCCAGAGAAACAAAAAAGCTGTATGCAGCTTCGCGATATTGAGGGAAAGAGTTATAAGGAAATAGCCCAGACCCTCGGAATAAGCGAAGAACAGGTTAAAATAAACATCTACAGGGCTCGACAAACAGTAAAAAGTAAATTCCAAACGCTCGATAAATATGGATTATAAGTATATTGAACAATTATTGGAACGCTATTGGCAATGCGAGACTTCGCTCGAAGAAGAGGAGATTTTACGCACCTTCTTCAGCCAAAAAGACGTACCAGTGATGCTGTTGCCATATAAAGATTTGTTCACTTACGAGCAGACTGAGCGGCACAACGATGTTCTTGACGAGGATTTCGACCAGAAGATGATGGGAATCGTTGGCGAAGAATATCCTGTAAAGGCTCGTACGCTGAAGCTGGCAGTCAGACTGAAGCCTCTGTTCAAGGCTGCTGCCATAGTCGCTATAATCCTGACGCTTGGTAATGCACTGCAAGTGCCATTCGGAAAAGGCGACCGACAGATTCAGAACGGTATGGCTACCGACCTCAACAGAACAAAAGAAGGTCCGTCAATGGCACAGGGCGACACCGTCAGAATCGACACTCTGATGGATGCCACACCATCTGCGCAACTAATAAAATAGAAGTAAGGAAATACATTTTTCAATGCTTTCTCAAGATAATCATAATTGTTTATAAAACAACCCCGAAGCTGTGAAGCTTCATTCTCTCTCAAATTTTTCATAACATACTAACAAATGAAAGTGTCTTTGTGTAGCGATAGCTGACAGAGACACTTTCGCTTTTTATGCCTATTCATCGTTATTGCTGCTGCATTGCATTTGGTGGTTTGAATATCAATGATGGTTTTGGAGTGAGATTCCTTTATAATACACCTTTCCCCACTTCCTAATAGATTAAAAAAACTTGCCTATTAGCAAAATAGTACATAACATAAAAGCAGGATAAACAAAGAAAGGCGCAGGTTTATCCTTTTATTCTGACAAACCTGCGCCAAGCATTATACAGTTATTGAGAAGATATTCTCCTACTTAACGATAACTTTAATAACTTTTCCGTTATTCATTTTTACGATATTCATGCCCTTTTGAGGAGCCTGGAGTCTGCGTCCGTCAATGGTATAGATACCTTCAGCGTCGGCATATTTCATCACTTCGAGTGAAGATATTCCAGAAGGAACATCGTTGAGCAAATAGTATTCGGCAGCATCTGCGGCACCCATGCGCAAGTAAGCGCGGTGAGCGTCTATAGTGATGCTGTTGCCGTCTTCATTCTGCATGTAGAAACCAATTCTGTTGTCATCTTCGCCTTCTGGAAGCATGAGCATGAAGAACTTATATCCGCTTTCGCTTATTGTTGCAGCCTCGTCTGTACCAGAAAGAACATTCTGAGCATCAGGAGTTGTAGCAGTCTCGCCAAAGTTGAAAATGTATTTACCCTCAACGCCTTCAACAACAACAGGTTCGTTTGCAGGAATAACGTCGCCGCTGCTGTAGACAACGTTTTCCTTCAGTTTCTTGTTATCGTCAAAAACGTATGTGCGTGCAGTTGTGTTCTCAGGAACTATCAGAGCATCGCTGCCATAATAAAGTGTAGTGAAACCAGTTGCATCAATATTTACTTCAATAGGCTCTGGTGCAGGTTCGTTTACAATAAGAGTATAACTTGCTGTTGCTGTGTTATAAACTTCATCGCCAGCGAAAGTTGCTGTAATAACGGTTGTTCCTGCTGCATTTACAGCAACAGCACCAGTTTTTTCATTAACGGATGCAACATTTTCATCGCTTGAAGAGTAAGTAACAGCAAGTCCTGTTGGATTAACAGTCAGAGTAGGAGCAGTGAAAGAATTTCCTAATACTGTTGTATATTCATCATTTTCATAACTCAATGTGGCATCAAGCTTCTCTGCTATTTCATACTGCTCATACAAGTTAGCATAGATTAAAGACGAAGTAGGAGTGCTGGTATAAGTAGTGAACTTGTTGTTACCACTGCTGTATAGCATTGTTCCAAAAGTTCCGTAAGTCATTGTAACGCCGCTTGCATCGTCGTTAACAGTCCACGACATAACACCATCGCTATAGTCAAGGTTCTTAGCTTTTGTAGAATATAGGAACTTGCCTTCTTCGTTGAAGAACGAATAGTTGTCGTTGTCGATGTCGAGAGTGAACACAGCCACGTTCTCGTCAGCAATGATGATATCGTCGTAGCGTGTCACCTTGTTGCCTTTCAGCGCATTGCTGTTCATTGCTCCTGCTGCTGAGTTCTTTGAGCCGCAAGCAATGATGTAGCGTTTTCCGTTCTCCAATTCGCTTACTGCACTTACGCGCTTATATGTATTAACGTCGGTTGCAGGCTTGCGTATGATGTAGCGTGCCTTAACTACGTTGCTCATAACATCGTCGGCAACGGCAACAGCCTTGACTGTTGCAGACTCGCTTACAGTGAATGCACCAGTATATTTTGTGCTTTCCTCTGTAGGAGTTGTTCCGTCTGTTGTGTAATAAACCTCAGCACCTTCGGTCTCGCAAGTAATTGTAACCTCAACAGCATTGTCGTAGACGCCAGCTTTTGGAGTTAATTCTGGAGCAGGAGTGCCCGACAGTCCAGCAAAGTTGAACGAGATTGTTCCGTCACTGTTCTGAGTAATATCCTCTACTGAGGAACTCATGAAGTAAGTTCCGTCAGCATTCTTATTATAGAACTTAGCCGCAGGGTTGCTCGACTTGTTGAAAGTCTTGTTGCCATTGTTTGGATATGGGTCGGTAACCATTCCTTCTTCATAATATTCTTTATATTGTCCATATCCATAGCTATCATACACACCGTCGGCAGGAATCCAAGTCATGCGCTGATGGCTTGGGTCATCGTTAGGTTTATTATTAGCCCAAATAGTTGCATCGTAGTCAACGTGTACTATCAGCAGTCCTTTACCAGGCAGAGCAGCATCCCATCCTGTCTTCTGTCGATTTTCCAACATGAAGTATTCGTTGCGGTTGCCTTCATTATAAATAATGTATGACTCGCCCCCGTCTTGCAGAGACTTCATTCCAGTTACTTCCTTTGAGTAGACAAGTTCTATAGGTTCGTGCCAACCTGCCATCCATCGTTCATAACTTGTATAGCCAGCAGGACGATAACCGCCACCATTGTATGAGCCGCTACACATAAGGTCCCACATTCCCATGCCTTGACCGCCGCTATAGCCGGTATCGTAGAAGTCGGGGAAGCCGAGACAATGGCTGAACTCATGGCACATTGTACCAATACCGCCCAGCTTGCCTGTTTGTCCGTCAAGTTCGGCACCACATGCATACTTGTCAATCTTCACACCGTCGAAAGTCTGTGCACCAGAACCGTCACCATACTTTCCACCTTCAGAGAGTTGCCACTGATGAGGCCATATAGTATTGGATGCGCCGCCATCGGCTTCGCCTTTACCTGCATATACAACATAAATCTGCTCTACCTCGCCATCGTCATTCCAGTCGTAGTCGGCATAGTTAACATACTGGTCTGCCAGTTGCACTGCCTCACAAATCATTGTGGCAGGATATTTGTCATTTCCCCAACTGTCATTTCCACCATAATAAGAATATGGTTGGGAAACGGTTACAGGGCCGACCACGTCGAATGTCAGTTCAAACTTTCCGTCACTCTGCTTCTTGAAGTAGTCATACATAGAACCCACGAAGTCGCCATCACTGAAGTTTTCCTCATTGGCAATGCGCTCAAATATAGCCTTATTGTTAGCAGGCTTAAATGAAGCATTACTGAAATTAACGAGAATTATGAGGCATCTCTTTTCGCCTGTATAGTCGCCAAACTCGCCAACTTTCTTCTTTCCGAGGCGTTTACGATTGTTAGCGTCTCTTGCTGCCCTCTTAGCAGCAGCACTCTTGGCTATAGCCTGAGCATCGACAACATGGAAAGTTGAGGCATCAACATCCTGCTGATAGCACTTTCCGTCGTCAGCCTTACAGTAGTGGCCGAACTCATCGCCCACGAGTCTCACTTTCACTGTTTGTCCATTATCAAGCGTAATGGTCTTTGTCAGTCCTGGCTTAGCAGGAATGGCATTCACTGCAAGTGCGGCAAACACTGCCATCATCGACAGCATTCCTCGTCTTGCAATCTGCTTAAAACGATTTTGATTCATAAAAAATATTACTTTAATCTATACTTGTTTTCAATCTTTTTTAATTCTTCAAAAACGAAAAGAAAACTTATTATTTTGTCATAAAATAGTGTGCAAAAGTATTAAAAACAAAGAAAAAACCCAAACTTCATATACATTTTTTAATTTAAATACGGTTTATTCGGAACTTTTATACAAAAAATAAGAAATAAAGGATAGTAGTTTTTGCAATATTTTCAGAAATTAAGGCTATAGATTTTACGCTGTATTTTACTTGTTCAGAGAATATAAAAAGCAAAAAGCAGGAACTTAAAATCGGTTCCTGCTTTTTTTATGTTATTGTTTATTTAATAAACAAACTTGTCAACTTAGCCAATTAAGGTAGTGAATGGAATTCTGCTGTAACGACATCAGTAGAAACTCCACCATTATATCCGCAGACCAGAATCATATAGTCAATATTTTCTTGGCTGCAAGATATTTCAATTTCTTTTTCACCAGAATGCAATGCTTGGCTTATGTTTCCATAGAAGCTTTCAGTATTGATTACTTTCTGAGCAATCTCTCTCATAGTCAAACCCTGTGCAAGCCATGTATCTATGCTGCTCTTTGCCTGAGCCGTAGCAAAATAAGTATCGTTGTTTGTTGGTGTTACACGGAATTTCACACCTCTCTGAATAGGCATTACATTAGAAATTGTGAATGTATTGTCAGACGGTTGTGGCGCAGGAGTTGTGAAACGTGTTTCGCCAATCTCCGTTGTCATGTTGCCATCGCTGTCAAGTCCGTAATAGTAAATCACGTATGTGGTGTTAGGTGAAAGCGCTGCAATTATATCCTCCGACTGGAAAGTCTGGGTGCCCTTCTTCAGAAAACTGCGCATAACATCTTCCCAAGTATAATTCTCATAGTATTTTGAGAGTTCTGTCCACCATGCCTGGTCATGCTCTTGCAGGCTTCCGAATTTCTCAATCTGAGCGTTATATGTCTGTTCAGACATGATAAACTGATAGTAAGTGTCTTGGTCTTGATTAGCCTTAATAGTGTAAGTGGCATGAATAGGAGTCAGTTCATTAATTTCGCAAGAGAGTCGGAGCTCGTCTGGGTTGAGTTCAACCATGTTGAAAGTGATGCTGTCGATGTCAGCAATGTCTAACACCTGCTGTGTCTTGTCCTTCTTGTGGATTACAATTTGCTGAACTTCCTGCGCCAAGAGGCTTACCGAAATCATGAGCATAAGGCTCAAAAGTAATGTTTTCTTCATTTTTTAGAATAATAATTTGGTTATTAAATCAGAGTTATTTTTATTTCAATGCTTGAAGCTGCCTGCTCATATTAGAGACATTTCTGACAGCATATATTATGCAAAGGTAAACAAACTTTTACAAATCGTGCATTAAAACATAATGAATTATGATTTATTCACAAAAAGAGAAGGTAAATTCTTCTTTTTCAACCACTCTGGCTGATGTCATAGTCTTTTGCCCGTAAGCAGCGATATGAAACTTGGGAGGTTTTACGTTGTGACAGTCTGCAAGTTGCCTGCTGCAAAGCCACAACGGCAATAGTATAAGTAAAATATCGTTGAGTGATTATAAAATAAAGAGAGTCTTTAAGTTTATAAGCAGGTGAGTTGCAGATTAGTCCTCAAAGAATCGTCTGATAGATTACATTAAGAACCGATAAAAAAAAGTAAACTCAACAACTTATAAACCTAAAGACTCTAAAGACTTTTGTTATTTCTTAGGCTTTCTGCGTGCCCATCCGTCTTCGCTGAAGTCAGGGTCTTCGCCTTTAAACTCCACTCCAGAGTTCTTGAAGAACTGTCGCCAGTCGCCCTTAAACTGCCCTTCGTCGTTGTCTGCCTTGCGCGACTTGTCCTTCTTTCCTTTTGCTTTTGAGTCGCCGCGCTTGCCTTTGTCGTCCTTGCGGCGGCCTCCGTCAGACTTCTTGCGTCCGCCCTCAGACCTGCGGTGGCCACTGTCGCCATCCTTGCGCTCGCGGCTGTCTTCGCGGTTGCAGCGCACAGCCCTTCCTTTATATTCAGTTCCGTCGAGAGCATCCATTACGCGCTTAGCGTCTTTCTCTGGCACCTCAATGTAAGAGAAACGTTGCAGCAAGTCAATGTGACCCACCTGCTGTCTGCCTCCTACATGGCGGTTAATAAACTGCATCACCTCGCCAGGATAGAATCCGTCGGTCTTTCCGAGATTTATGAACAGACGGGCATATCCCTTTTCTGCCTTTCTCGATCCTTTCTCGCCTCTGCCCTTTCCTTTTTCGCCTTTGCGCTTCTCTCTTTCTTCCTTTGGAGAAACGATTTCTGGTGCATTGGCATAGTAAGCAAGGAACTTACCAAACTCAAGACTCACAATCTTCTTTATGAGTTCTTCCTTGTCCATATAGTCGAAGCGGCGGTTGATGTCTTCCATGAATGGAGCAATTTCTTCCTCGTTGACGTCAATCTTGTCTATCTGGTCCATCACTTTGTAGAGTTGCTTTGTGCAGATTTCCTTTGGACTTGGAATGACACCCTCAACAAACTTCTTGCCTATCTCGCGCTCAATGTTGCGAATCTTGCCTTTCTCGCGAGAGTGAACAATAGAAATTGATGTACCCTTCTTGCCAGCCCTTCCTGTACGGCCGCTGCGGTGAGTATAGTTCTCTATGTCGTCGGGAAGTCCGAAGTTGATGACGTGGGTCAGTTCGTCAACGTCAAGTCCGCGTGCAGCCACATCGGTAGCAATGAGCAACTGGGTCAGGTGCTGGCGGAACTTCTGCATAGTCAGGTCGCGCTGCTGCTGAGAGAGGTCGCCATGAAGAGCCTCAGCATTATATCCGTCGCGTATCAGTTTGTCGGCAATCTCCTGTGTCTCAACCTTAGTGCGGCAGAAAACAATAGCGAAGATGCGCGGATAGAAGTCAACTATGCGCTTCAGTGCAAGATACTTATCACGCGCCTGAACCATATAGTATATGTGGTTTACGTTCTCGGCACCTTCGTTACGGCTGCCTACAACAATCTCTTTCGGGTCGCGAAGATATGTTCGGGCTATTCGTTCAATGTCGCGGCTCATGGTGGCAGAGAACAAGAGCGTGTTTCTGTCTTCAGGAACACCCGACAGAATCTCGTCAATATCTTCCTTGAAACCCATATTCAGCATTTCGTCTGCCTCGTCGAGAACAACATTGTGAACATTTTCGAGACGTGCCACCTTGCGCTTCATCAGGTCGATGAGGCGTCCAGGTGTTGCAACAATAATCTGCACACCGCGCTCTATTGCACGAATCTGGTTTACTATTGATGTTCCTCCATATACAGGCAGAATCCTTACACCATCAATATAGCGTGAGAAGTCCTTCAAGTCGTCGGCAATCTGCAAGCACAGTTCGCGTGTAGGCGACAACACTATTGCCTGCGTTGTCTTGTCTTCAGTATTGATTCGCTGCAGCAGGGGAATGCCAAAGGCGGCAGTCTTTCCTGTTCCCGTCTGTGCCAAAGCAATGACATCATTACGATTGCCTAACAAATAGGGAATAACTTCTTCTTGTACGGGCATCGGCTGTTCGAATCCCATATCGGTAATAGCGCGCAATATCGGTTCGCTAACACCAAGCTCAATAAATGTCTTCAATTTTGTGAAATGTTGAATATGAATAAAAAATAAAATGTAAAGCTAATACATTAAAATGCGGAAATATGTTGACGTATTTCTCGCATAGAGTCGATTAGCGGCTGCAAAATTACTATTAAATATTGGTTTACAGCTATTTTTGCATCTTTTTCTTTCGCTTTTGTGTTAAAATTGACTGATTTTACCCGACAAAAGTGTATTTTTGCATGAAAAAGAGGAGAAAGAAGGAATGAAGATTTGCATTTTCTGTTCGGCTAACGACAACATTGACAGCGACTTTTTCAAATTAACCGAACAACTGGGCAGATGGATTGCTGAGAACGGACACACTCTCGTTTTCGGCGGCTGCGACTTAGGGCTGATGGAGTGTGTAGCGCAGAGCGTTAAGCAGCATGGCGGCAATACCATTGGAGTAATTCCGAAGAAAGTGGAAGAACGCGGAAGAGTGTCGTCATTCGTCGACCAGCGCATTGACTGCGACGACCTGAACCAGCGCAAGCAGATAATGATGGAAGAGAGTGATGTGTTCATTGCCCTGCCTGGAGGAATAGGCACGCTCGATGAGATTTTCACTGTGGCTGCTTCGGCAACGATAGGCTATCACGACAAGCGCGTCATACTCTACGACATGAAGGGCTTTTGGACTTCGTTGCTCGCCATGCTAAACGATCTTGGCTCACGCAATCTCCTGCGAGGCAACTATCAGAAATATATAATACCAGCAAAAGATCTTGATGAGATTCAGAAACTTTTGAGTATATAAGGTTATGGGGTTATAAGGCAAGATTAGTGTTTCAACCTTATAACCTCACAACCCCATAACCCGATAACCTTACAATCTCACTTTCGCCTGATGTATTTTATTCCGAGAACAACACCTGTGAGGGAGACAAAAGCCCCTGCAAGCATCAGGAACCACATTACTATGGTCCAGGCAACGGGATGTTCTACCAAGAACTTATAGCGCAGGCTGTGCAGGCCCTGATACAGATGGAAAGCCCAACGTGAATGGGTATTGTAGCTGCGCATATTGCCATTGACTGGATTTATATAGTAGCAAGTCTTGTCGGCATTGTCTATCTTTACTTTCCATACGGGCAAAGGCAGTTCGTGCTTGCGGTCAAGATAGTAATTGTCGTACTCCTTCATCTCGCTTACGGTGAAATGCTCATCGCCATGAATAGATTTTATAGCTTTTTCCACTTGCTGGCGTGTTAGCTGGAACGGCTTAAAATCATTTCCTGAAGCATCAGCCACAACAGGTTCTCCGCCCTCAATCTGCACCGTATAGGTTGGCAGGTCAAAGAAATGAGTCCACTCCACCTGCGTAGCCTTTCCTCCAAAATGGTTTATCACCTTGCGATAGTCTAAAGGATAGGCATCAAGTTCAGGTGCCGACTTCTCCATCACTTCAAGATAGTCATACTGCTTATGCTCGCGGCCGAGCCATTCGGGGGTGTCTGCAAGCGACATCATTCCGCTGAAAATCCATGTCAGAAGAAATATTCCGAATATTGTTCCTGCAACGTGATGCCATTTATACCATAGTTTTTTGTAGGGACTTTTCATTCCTTTTCCCCTCCTAATCTGCTGGCGATAGCTTCTGATTGCGATATAGAAACCTGCAAACAGCATGAAGATGCCAAGCAAGGAAATCCATATTATTACATTCTTCCACAAGTCAACATTCTGGCGAAGCCATGTGAAATAGACCCAGTGAGGAATAGGACCGAGCCACGACCATACGCGCTCACTATGGGTAGTGCATTGCAACACCTCGCCCGTTGCCGACGATATGTAGAGTTGAGTCTGATTGTCGTCGCCGAAATAGAACTTGTATATAGGCAGGTCGTCTCTCAGCCTGCCGAAAGGAATCCACTGCTCTAAATCGCTAAGAGTGTCAATCTTAATGACTTTTGCATCGCACCACAATGCCGCAACCTTGCGAATGTAGTCGCCATCTATTTCGCTTGGCTGTCTTGCAGAGTCAGCAGCCACAACTTCTCGCCCTTTACTCGTGCTCAGAATGAAGTTGGTGTTGCCGAGATAGTTGTTTACTATTATTCCTTTTACTGAGTCAGGCTGCTCCGTTCTCGCCATCACTTCAGAGACAGAAGGCAGCGACTCGTCTTGAATAGCCCCCAGCTTGGCAAGTTTTTCCTCGCGGTTGGCTGACGGGAAACCATGATAAATCATTACGATACCCGTCAGAAACCACATGAGAAACAGAATACTCAGCAGCGTACCGAGTATCCTGTGTAGTGAATATATTATCCTGTTTATCATGAATTAAAGAGAATAAGAAATCGACAGCATGTAGTTGCGTGGCATACTTGGAACCATCTGGTTGCCCAGCGACTGATTGAAGTATTCCTTGTCGAAGAGATTCTTTATGTTTAGACCCAGTCGGATGTTGTTCTTCAACTTGTAGCTGAAGCCGAGATTAGCCAGCCAGTAAGAGTCAAACTGCGATGTATTGTTGTTGTTGCGATAAACCTTGTCGTGGAATGTCAGGTCCATGTTTACGCCAAAGCCTTTCAGCAATCCTCTCTGAACAACATAGTCACCAATCAGGAAGAATGTGTTGCGAGGTATGCGTGCAAACTGCTTGCCTTTCAGTGCGTCGCTGT
This sequence comes from Prevotella sp., assembly GCA_017627765.1. GTDB lineage: Bacteria > Bacteroidota > Bacteroidia > Bacteroidales > Bacteroidaceae > Prevotella. The sequence continues at coordinate 22,195 of JAGAGD010000028.1, forward strand.
CCATGTAGATATTGTCTGCCATTTCGCGCACCTTTGCATCGGTGAAGGCATATCCTGTCATGAGCATGAGGCCTGCCACTGGTGTATAAGTTACTTCAATATCAAATCCCTTTGAGTCCATGCGGCCTACCTGACCTACAACATTCTTTTCCAACACTTCGCCTGTCTTTATCTCGTCGCCCTTGTAAGCAAGGTTGCGAGTTATGTTATACTTATTTATATAGAACATGCTGAAGTCTACTTTCAGTACATTGCTGATTTCATAGCGTGCGCCGAGCTCTGCCTGGAGTCCTTTCTCTGGCTTGAATATCTCTTCGTTCTTATTTGGATTGAAAACATTTCCGTTTTTGTCAACATAGATAGTCTTTTCGTTATAGAATGAACGGATTGGCTTAAAGTATGTACCTACAGAGGCAAACAGCGAGAGCTGCTCAACAGGCAGATATACTGTACCTACGCGGAAACTGAAAGCTCCGTTTCTGAGTTTGTTGAACTTGTCGTCTGGAATGTCACCATGCTCACGTTTCCCGTCAATGTTAGGAATGCCCGAAGCATATTTATATCGGTAGATGTCGTAGCGGCCTGCAACAAGCATCTTCCACTGGCGGCTGAATTCTACTAAGTCGTTGAGGTAGAAACCGTGCATATTTGTAAATCCTGGTCGGCAAGAACTGAACTTTGTGTCCATCCATCCGATGCTGTGAGGATTGTAAACAGTGCCGATGCCTGTAAGTCCAGGACCTACTATGTCGTCGCCACCACCTTCGCCAAAGTCGTAGCCAGTGTAAGAAACACGATTAAGATAGATATAGGTGTAGCCACCCATGTAGTTGTGCTTGATGTCGCCAGTAAAGAACTTGCCACTCACTTCAAACTGGTTGTTGATGGTATTGGCTATATGTGAGAATCGAAGAGGATAGCCATAGTACAGATGCTCAAGGTCAATATATGTGCGCTTGTCGCCATTCATGTAGTAGTATGGCAGAACATCTGTCTTGCTCGTAACATAGTCAAGTTCCTCTGTTCCGAAATAGTCAATGTCGTCGTAGCTGTAGCTCAGTTTGTCCATTATGCTAAGACTCTCGCTGAACTTGTGTTTCCATTGTCCAGAGATGTTAAACGCACGGTTATACATAAAGTCTGACTCGCTGTTGTAGCGCCATTTGCGGTTCAGTCCAGGCAGCATGTCGTTAGCCTTCAGATAGAGCTGGTCGTCGGCTGTGCGGTAGATATCTCTCGGCATGAGTGGAGGCAGACCAATCTCTGTAGAGTAATAGTCATGGTTGCCAGCAACTCTGATGTCTACTTCGTCGTTTGGTGTAACCTTTCCGCCAATGGCAAGATAGCCAGACAGGCGGCTCATCTTGTTGTCGCGCCATCCGTCTTGGTTCTGATAGTGCATGCTCGCACGATAGTTTAACGGACCAAACAGTTTGCCCCCGAAGTCGAGCGAAGCATCAAAGTTGTTGTAACTGCCATAAGCCAGACGGGTGTTCAGACTTGGTTTGGCTTCGGGTGACTTTCTGACAATGTTTACAACACCGCCGACTGCCGACGAGCCATAGAGAACAGAAGCAGGACCTTTGAGCAGTTCAATGCTCTGAACCGAACTTAAATCCATAAACGGATAACTGTTGTCTATTGCACTGCGCTCATCTCTCATTCCGTCTACCATGATGATTGAATGGTCGAAACCGCGAATAGCCATCTGCTGGAATGCGCCATAGGTGGTCTGGATGCGCACGCCAGGAATAAACTTCACTGCCTCCTGAATGTCGTGGATGTCGCGCTTGACAAGCAAATTGTTCGACAGCGAAGTAGTTGCCATTGGCATATACTTCAGAGGAACGTCGATTTTCAATACATTAGCTCTCTTCTGATAGCCTGTCACTTCAACTTCGTCGATGGCAAATACCGTGTCGCTCAAGTTGAGGTTGCCCTTTTTCTGCGATTGGGCATCGGCAATTCCTAATCCTGCAACAAGCAGAATTGCAGAAATAATCATTTTTTTCATAACTACTTTAGTTTTTACTTATTATAATAATGTTAATTAAGCATCATTTCTTACATTCAAGCACCGTGCATCGAGAGGAAGATTAAGGAACGATGAATACATATACCCACATCTCCTCCCTGCTCTTCCAGCGCATTTGGAAACAGCAGGCAGTGGCAATGTGCAACGGAAAGCACATCAGTCACTAATGCTAAATTCAGCAAAAACAAATTGTTGAAACCTTCTCACCATACATCGTAGTGAAAGGCTGTTACCTATATAGGCAGGTCTTCTGACTTTTCTCCTTCCCGAAGAGCCTTCTCGCCAAAGCGGCAATGGCATTTTTCTTCTGGCTAAAACGGAGTTCACAGCTGCGAGACAGTCGGGGATTTACACCCTCATTCCCTTTTTAATCGCATGGAAGCGAACCAATATGGACAATATCTGCTGCGATATTGCGCTGCAAAGGTAGTTATTTTAATTGATAACTATCATCTGATAATGAATATTTTTTACATAAATACCTGCATAAAGAAACATGTTTTTATGTATTTATGCCTATAAATCAAAAAATCTTCGTAATCTATAGTTCCCATTAAGGTTAAGGTTAAAGTTAAAGTTAAGGTTAACGTTCCCATTAAGGTTAAGGTTAAAGTTAAAGTTAAGGTTAACGTTCCCGTTGAACAAATCTATATGACATTAAATACTCAAATAAAGAAATTGCTCCCCTAGACTTAGGAGAGCAATTACTGCATTTGAGGTTGAAATGTCACACAGATGCCACAGATGTCTCAGATATTTTTAAAGTTAAAGTTAAAGTTCTCGTTCTCAATCTTCAATTCGTTAACGTTCTCGTTCCCGTTATCGTTAAGGTTAAAGTTAAAGTTCCCGTTCCCGTTATCGTTCCCGTTGATGTTATCTGATAACCTTCACCGTCTTTCCGTCAGCCGACCTGACTATGTTCAGACCTTTCGTCAGTCCGTCAAGCTCCTTGCCGTCGGATGAATATACCTTCGGAGATGCAATGGCTGATGATGAAGAAACCTCGCCTATGCCGTTGGCTACATCATACTCCAGCTTCGTGAACTCGCCGTTCTCGAACTTATACACGCCTGAGGTCATGCCGCCTACATATACTGCTCCGCCTGCAACTTCAAGGCAAACATTGCCCTCGCTCTCGAATGAGGTCGTTGGATATGATGTGACCGACTCGCCGTCGTACTTCAGGAGAGCATCCTTTGTTACTGCCCATACCGTGCCGTCATCTGACTGCTGAACGTCATAGCATGCCGAACCAGAGTACAGCTGTTCCATGTTGCGGTAGTCGTAGCTGTAGAGACCACTGCCTGCTGCAACGTAGAGAGGCTTGTCTGTACCTGCGCAGAGCGAGCTGACGCCGTTGAGGGCAAAGCCAATGCCGAGCGTTCCTGCCAATGTGCCGTCTAAAGGAAGGACACGCATCAGGCCGTATTCCTCAACGTCGCGGGTATTTTCAGTGCTGCCTATCCACTTCTTGCCGTTGCGGTCGGTGACGATGCTGTTAATGAAGAAGTTGCTTGAGAATGACATCGGCACGCTCTCGCATGTGAGCCAGCTTCCGTCTTCCATCATCACATACGCATTGTAGGTGTCGCATAAGGTAAGGTTCAGGCTGCTGCCGTCTGCGTCGTAGTCTATTGCATGGATTCCGTCTTCTGTAGGAAGCTTAGAGGCGTCGTCTATTGTCATGCTGAAGCCGTCAAGCGACAGCCTGCTCAGTCCGCCGTGCTTTGAGCCTATGTACAGCGTGCCTGAGCCTACAGCCATGCAGGTCGGGTAGTTGTCTGATGTCTGGAACTGGCGTTCCTCTCCGCTTGCCGTGTTCTTCACTACAAGTCCGTAGCCGTTAGTGCCGATGAAGAG
>JAGAGD010000029.1 GCA_017627765.1 Prevotella sp.
AGCAATAAAAAGAGTTGTTTTGTTTTCATAGAATTGTTGTAATTAGTTGGTTTGCCTTAATCCTTTCGGGCGACTGGGCTTCCTCCCATGCGTAATCAAACAGTCCTTCTGTCTGTGGTATTAGACAAAATAAAATAACGTGGACTAATAAGTTCGTTTACGCTTTTCGTGGTATTATTGGTAATCTTACATTCTTCTTTTTTTATTTATCCATAGGCAATCTTTTTTTGTGTTTTTACTAAATTTTTTGTTATCTATTTGCAAATGTACGCTATTTCCTTGAAATGCGACAAGTGTCATAAGAATGTTTATTTGTATATAACAGTAGGTGCGTGTTTCGTTTGCATATTAACTTAGGTTTTTAGTTTGTGTAGTTTTCAACGGCTTAAATTATCAAAGATAAGTAGACAAGGTTAATATAGTGCATAGTTCATAGAGCATAATGCATAGTCTTTAGTAGTGCATAGTGCATAGTTATGCTGGATTAATGATTAAGTCCCCGTTAACATTAATCATTAATCTTTCCTACTTAATCATCCACGATGCCGTTGCATCGTGTAGACACACTCCTCAGTCACTTCGTGACAGCTCCCCTAACTTAGGGGAGCAATTACTGCGTTTGAGTTTGAAATGTCACTCAGATGACTCAGATATCTCAGATTTTTAATATTAACTTGTCAACTTACAAACTGTAACTTTCAAAATCAGCCCGATATTTTGACGAAAAAAGTAAAAAATCTTGACAAACGGAATTTTAATTCTAGAGAAGGATTTTCCGCTTGGCACGAGGCTGAATGTAAAAATGTGTTTAATTGTTAATCAATCGGCTTAAACTATGTAAACAAACATAAGGAACGAAAAAGTGAAAGGTGTCCTTTCGCGATGCGAAACGTGGCATATCGCAGTGCGATATGTGGCATATTGCAGTGCCAAAGGTGCCCTTTCACACTGCGAAAGATGCCCTTTGACTTTTTTAACACTTATGAGTCTTGAGACGAAACGTATAATGTCTTGATTTCTAACAATTTACTAAAAACAGCAAAAAACCGCCAAATACTCGCATATTTTGCAACTTCATTTTTCTAAGTCGTAAATTTTTAAGTTATTTGCGGGGTTAGTTAATCAATTTTTTTCCCAACTCGCATTCGTTTTTTGCAGGTTTCTGCTATGATGACAAAAAAGTGCTTACGATTTGAAAGGGCTATGTCTTTATATTCTAATAATAACTTTAGTCATGACTTATAAAATAAAAAACTTACAAACGAAAAATTTAACTAATAGGGATTTTCCTCTACTGGTTTAGGGAAAAACCTTTTTGCAGCATGAAGAAAAGCACTACCTTTGCCACCAGAGAAAAGAAAATGGAAATAATTCCGATTGTTTAACGATATAAAATCATATTACCATGAAAAAAATATTAGCAACGCTCGCAGCACTGTTCATGATAACAGTAGCGACACAGGCAATGAGTTATGAACAAGCTCGCAGACAGGCTTTGTTCCTGACCGACAAAATGGCATACGAACTGAACCTCACAGAAGAACAGTATGAGGCTGCTTTCGAAGTGAATCTTGACTATCTGATGAGCGTGAACACTGTTGACGACCTCTATGGCGTTTACTGGACTCGTCGTAATCTGGACTTAAGCTACATCCTGTTTGACTGGCAATACAGCTCTTTCTGCGCTGCGGCTTACTTCTATCGTCCTCTGTATTGGGATGCAGGCTACTGGAGATTCCGTATATATACAAGGTATCCGCACAGAAACTATTTCTACTTCGGACGCCCTCACTTCTGGACTGTCTATAAAGGCGGACACAGTTGGCACAAAAACGGTGGCAGAAGCTGGTATCACGGACGTTCATTCGGACATCGTCCTGGCGACAGACATCCTGGCATGAGAGACCGCTTTGATCGTGGCGATTTCAAGAAAGGTAAGCATGGACGTGACAACTTCAACAATGGTCGTGGACGCTTTGGCAACGACAAAGATTACAGGAAGTATGACAATGATAAGAACAAAAAAGGCGGTAGAGGCGGTTTTGACAACAATCGCGGCAGATTTGGCAACAACGGCGGAACGCTGAAACGTGGTACTTCTGATGTGTATTCTCACGGACGTATAAGTTCTACACGCACTACTGTTGGAAAGCAGAATATTCAGACCGACAAGGCTGTAAAGAATGAGAGAATGTCGACAGTTACTCCTCGTGGAACTTTCACTCCAAACCGCGACAGAAGTTCAGGTAGTATTCGCCAGACAACTCCTATACAGCGCTCTACAACACAAATGCAGCGTGGCACAAGTCGCCAGTCTACAGGCAGCGTTAGTCGCTCAGCAGGCTCAATGAAGAGCTCTTCAGGCAGCATGAGCAGAGGCTCGAAAGGCGGAAACGGCGGCGGAAACCGCAGCGGAGGTGGACACTTCGGTGGAAAAAGATAAATGATTTGTTATGAGGATTGATGGTCCTAAGGTTATTAGATGATAAGGTAGAATTAGTTTTGACAAATCTTTTCTTACCTCAAAAACTGAGACAAGCGACCTAAAAAAGTTTCAAAAAAAGAAGTTTCGGATATCCGAAACTTCTTTTTCATATATATAGCGTTCTGACTTCTGCATTAGCCATTTTCTCAATGTCGCGCATAGACAGCCTGAATAAAACTGCTTGCAACGCCTTGTTAACTATGCCATGACCAACTACCAAAATTGTTTGGCCTGCATACTTTTGGTGTATTATGTCAATAAACTTTTCCGTGCGCTCAATTATCTTTTCCACTGGTTCTACATTTTCGGGCAGAGGGTTGTCAACGACATCTGGAATGTATTTGCCTGTCAGGTCGCCCCAGTCGCGTTCGCGGAGTAGGGGAGTTGTTACGACTTCTTTATGGTGGGGTGCTGCTATAATCTGACATGTCTCTCTTGCTCTAAGCAAGTCGCTCGAAATGAATACATCAATATGTTCGCAAGCCATTTTCTTTGCCACCTGTCGCGCCTGTTCCCTGCCTTCTTCAGTAAGTTCTCCATCGGTCTGTCCTTGAAGAATCTGGTTGACATTAGCAACTGTTTGCCCGTGACGAACAAGAAAAACCTTAGTCTTTTCCATGTTTTTTAGTTTTTAGGCGGCGAAATTACAAAAAAAAATTGTTAGTCCGAAAAAAACTTCCTACTTTTGCAAAAAGGATTATTTGTAATATTAAATGCAAAAAACTTTTATATTTGATAATCAGGATTAAAGATAAAAATACATATCTCTATGAAAATACTTCAAAGCTCATTTTTTCGTTCATTGTGCGCTGTAATCATTGGCGTTTTATTGCTGATGCATCCTAACAGTACACTAAAAGGTATAACAATTGCGATTGGAGTCTTGTTTCTCCTTTCGGGTGTTATTTCGTGTGTAGTTTATCTTGTTGCACGCTCTCAGGCTGCAAAAGTGAATGCTTCTCCAGATGATGGTGCAGACAACTATGCTGAAAAACCACTATTCCCGATAGTGGGAGTGGGAAGCGTTATTCTCGGTTTTATCTTGGCTCTGATGCCAGAGACATTTGTGCAGTGGCTGATGTATGTTCTTGGAGCAATGGTTATACTTGGTGCTGTAAGTCAGTTTGTTGCGCTTATCACAGCCCGTAAGTTCTGGAAAATGTCAGGATTCTACTGGGTTCTGCCTTCGCTGCTATTGTTGACAGGCTTGTTTGTCATACTCTATCCGATTGAGACTGCCGCAACACCATTAGTCATAATAGGTATTGCACTTGTTGTATATGGACTGTCGGAGGCTATTAACTCATTCATGATATATCGCCAGCATCGTGCTTATATGAAGAGCCAGACTATTGTTGAAGTGGAAGAGGTTGAACTTCTGGAAAATAAGTCCGAATGATATTCTTTGGAAAACTCCTGAATTAAAATTATGATATACAAAAACGGCGGCATGTTTGCATACCGCCGTTTTTTGTATTTGTTAGTAATGATATTATTCTTTACTTAAACAAGTCCTTCTATATACTTGCAGAGTATTCTTATTCCGCGTTTATTCTCACCACCTTGAGGAATGATGAGGTCGGCATATCGCTTAGTCGGCTCTATGAATTGCTCGTGCATAGGTTTTAGAACCTCAAGATAGCGTTCAACTACCATAGAAACAGTTCTTCCCCTGTCTATAGTGTCGCGCTGTATGTTGCGTATTAGTCGCTCGTCAGGGTCGGTGTCTACGAATATCTTCAGATCCATCATATCGCGTAGCCGCTTGTCAACGAGGGTCATGATTCCTTCTATTATTATGACAGGCTTTGGCTCTACATGTATGGTTTCGGGCAATCGGTTGCTGAGAATATAAGAATATGTTGGTTGCTCAATAGCTTTACCTGCTCTCAAATCATTGATTTGCTTATTCAGTAACTCCCAGTCAAATGCGTCGGGATGGTCGAAATTGATGGCTTTTCGTTCCTCGTCAGTCATGCCGGTTGTGTCATTATAGTATGAATCGAGAGGCACAACTGCAACATAATGAGGCGGTAGAGCCTCTACAATCTTCTTAACGACAGTAGTCTTACCCGATCCAGTGCCGCCAGCAATACCAATTATAGTCATATCACAGAGTTTTTTGTTTGTAATTCTAAAAAAGTTGACTTTGCAAATTTACTGTTTTCTTCTGTAACAGACAAAAAATAGCTTGGTAAATGTAGGATTACTTCTTCTTTATATAATCATTATAGATTTTTATTCCGAAAACAATAATACTGCAACAGGTCGTGATAAGATTGGTGATGAATAGAGCCCAAAGCTTGTCGGGCTGGTGAAGTATTCCCTGCAACATAAAGCAGATTCCTCCAATTGCCATCATGAGGAAAGTGGGAACGGCAATGCCGTCAGTTTGTCTTGTGCGTATTGTCTGAATTGCTTGTGGAAGATAGCCTAAGATAAGACTGATACTGGCTATCCAACCACAAAGCTCGAAAAATAAACTTTGTTCAACCATGTTTTTGTTATTAAAGAAAATGATAATTGATTATGCTATCTCTGGAACAACTGTATTTAGCTCGTTGATTACGGTTTGGCGGTCAATGCCTTCGCGTAATGCAATAAAAACGGTGTCGTCGCCTGCTATGGTTCCTAATACCGAAGACAAATCGGTGTTGTCTATGTTGTATGCTATTATGCTGGCATAGCCTGGACGGGTTTTCAAAATACCCATGTTGCCAGTGAAATTAAACGAAATAAAACCAGATGTCTGCAGCATTTCTCTTGCTGTAGATGGTTTTGATATGCGCTTATACATTGTGTCATTTGGCAAGACATAGACATATTTGCCATTCATCGAAGCGGCTTTTGCTACCTTCAGTTGCTTAAGGTCGCGGCTTAAAGTTGCTTGAGTAAGTCGGAATCCCTCTTTCTCTAATGCTCGCAAAACTTCTTCCTGAGAGCCTAACTCGTGGCTTGAAATGAGCATTTTAAGTGCTTCTATTCTATTATTCTTCTCTTTCATAGATTTAAATTATAAGCATATTTCTGATTGCAAATGTATGAATAAATATGTTTTGCCACAAAAAAAAGTGCGCGTTTTTTGTACAAACACGCACTTTTTAGCACTTTTTAGGCGACTTATATTGAATTATTATGCATTACAAGTCTGTTTATTTATTCACGATTACCAAAAAGTCTTAGCAGATATATGAAAAGGTTCACAAAGTCGAGATAGAGAGACAAGGAACCTAATAGGGCTATCTTGTGAGCATTCTCGTCTGGTGCATCGGCTTGTGCAAGCATCATTTTTATTTTTTGAGTGTCGTAAGCAGTAAGACCTACGAATATAAGTACACCAGCATAGCTTAATATCAAGTCAAAACCGCTGCTCTTTATGAAGATATTTACTACTGTTGCTATTATAAGGCCAATGAGTGACATAAACAGAATTCGGCCTAAACCTGAAAGGTTTGCCTTAGTAGTATAGCCTATAAATGCCATAGCAGCAAATGTTCCTGCAGTGATAAAGAATACTTGGGCAATCGACGTATGTGTGTAAATCATCAGTATTGGAGCCAGAGTTAGCCCATTTAATACTGAGTATAAACCAAAAAGGAGTGTTGCTGTGTTAAGCGATAGCTTATTTATACGTCCGCTTATCGTGAATACTAACCCCAGTTCTGCTATTATAAATGCAAACATCAGCCATGAATGCTCTGCAATAAAGTTCCAGAATGCAAAACTATTTGTTACTGCATAAGCTGTAAAACCTGTTACAGCTAAAGCTAAAGTCATCCAAAGGTAGACTTTTCTCATTAGTGATGGAAATGCTAATGAAAGAACACCTTCGCGCTCATCAATCATTCTGTTTAATTCTCTTTCGTTCATAGTTATAAAATTATTTAGTTATTATTTTTTTTCTTCAGTAAAATTACTGAAATCATATATATTTACTTTAGCAAAAACGATGCCAATCATTATGTTTACTTGCAAGGTCTATACTCTTAAGTCGTATAAATGTTTTGCAAAGGTAACTAAAAAAATATTATTCAAAGTATGCCGTAAATTTTTTTTGTGTTTGATAGCATTCTTTATTAAAACACATTGTTGCAATGGAATATCTCTTATACCTTATTATATATAATATATATTCAATCCAATACGGTCGCCCCATTTCCCTGTAATATATAAGACGTCATTCCCTCCTCACTGCCTTCCCTTATTCCGCTCATCCTGCCGCATGGCCGTTGCCCATACGGCGCGTCCTGCATCATCTCCTTCCCTTATTCCGCGCAATCCCTGCCGCCCTTCAGTCCTTCGCCGGTGCCCCGCTCTCCCGCCCTTTGCATCCTTACCTTCCCTTGCCTTCCCTTGCCTAAAGCAAACGAAAAACCTCCTTAAAAGCCCCGAAAAGCCCCCCTTTCGCCCCTGAAGTGTTAAAACAGTGTTAAAATCCGAAGTTTTCTGCCATAATAT
>JAGAGD010000030.1 GCA_017627765.1 Prevotella sp.
CACGGTTGCCGTATGCAGCGGCACGGCATATACGAGCATGGTTATCAGCGCCCACGTTTCTTTTGGGTCCCAGCTCCAATAGTCGCCCCAACTTATGTTTGCCCATATCGCTCCTATGAATATTCCCAAGCCGAGTGCAGTTTGTCGTAGTTTTCCCATATCAGTCCTCCAGATTTATAAAGATACTACCCAGTTCGGGCTTTGCTCCCAATCGCCCAATACGATAAGAATTGTAAAGCGACAGGTTCTTGTGCAAGCCGAAGGAGTCGCCACGGGAATATTCGGAAGAAGCGGTCTCCTTGTTCTTCTCAACAAACCACACCACACCTCGGTTCTCGTTAATCATGTCCTGCGAAAGAAGGGTGGTCTCCTGACTCGTGATAATCAGCTGCGACTTGTCGGAGTTGAAGATGAAGACATTGAGATAGTAGTACAACAGGTCGTTGTGCAAATCCTCGCCTAGTTCATCAAGATAGTACACGTGAGGACTTGTTATCATGTCGTATAATGCATCCAATATGCGGATGTACTTCTGAGTTCCCTTTGACTGCCATCTGATCGGAATGTCAAAATCGCCTTCCGCAGAATGATTAACAAAGGCTATAGATTCTGTTGTTGGTTTAAGAAGGTCTTCTTTCACATTCTCAGGAAAATCTTGCTTTATAATGCGCTCAAGAAATCCTTCTGGTAATAAGCGGTCTTCTATGATTGGTCTAAACTCCATAATGTTCAAATCGGCTTTTTGCAACATGAGATTGAAGAACTTACGTTTTGCCGAATCGCCATATGCTTCCTTAAGAATTTCAACGATACGTTTCTCACCATCACCATCCACATCATGATAATTCTTCATAATCCAACCGTAGAGTTTATTAAATGGAGCAATATCCTCTTTCAGTGCAACCTTTCCGCAAACGGACAACACGCTGTGGTTGTTCCATGTGTTTTCTCGAATACTTTCTGCTGTCTTATCTTGCAGTTTAAGACTCTGCCCAAACTTAATATTTGCCTGTACGTTTTCGCCAATGAATGAACGCTCGTAGAATAAAGCTTTTGACTTGTTAGGATAATAGTATAAAACTTCATTCAAAATATATCTCTCATTGAACGTCACACAATAATCATACCTAATACCATCAGCATAGAAAGACACATATATTTCTGTAGGTTGCTCCTTCGTAAGAGCAAATGGTATTCTACTGATTTTTGAGGTCACTTTTGATTTCGGATGAACCAATATACTAAACACTTTATTCAAAGCTATTAGCATATTCGACTTGCCCGAAGCGTTTGAACCATAGAGGATGCCCAACTTGTATAAGAACACACCATCAGCAACTTCGGAGATAAGTTCTGAAGACGGTCCTTTTGCCACGAAGCTTAATTCCTGCTTGTCGCGAATGGAAAGATAGTTCTTTACCCAAAAATCTCGTATCATACATCAATATTTTATCTATTATTGTAATTTTGATACGAAGTTACAAATAATATTTGGAATTTACAGCGTATTGATTGTTTATTTTGGTAATATCAATACGGTTTTATATATATTTAACTATTCTCAGCGATTATACTCACAAAACAACATTTAAGAGAAAGTTATGGGTGTTGAGAACGGGAACGAGAACTTTAACCTTAACTTTAACTTTAACCTTAACGGGAACGAGAACTTTAACCTTAACGTTAAAAAATCTGAGACATCTGTGGCATCTGTGTGACATTAATCATCCACGATGCAGTTGCATGGTGGAAACATACTCCTCAGTCACTTCGTGACAGCTCCCCTAACTTAGGGGAGCAATTACTTTATTTGAGTATTTAATCGCACACAGATTTGTTTAACGGGAACCTTAACGATAACGGGAACTTTAACTTGTCTACTGTTAATCTTCTATATTATGTATTTAGTGACATGACTATTTGTTGCACCATAAAAAGGCTATGCCTGAAAATTTGCAGGTCGGAACTTCAAATAATGGGGTATGTCAATTGTTATTTATTGCAATCCCAAATACTCGAAAAAATGTTTTTGCCAGTAGTTCATGATAAGTTCATCTGGGAAATCGGTTTCTGCCAACAGCGGATAAAGCCTGTAGTAGTCTGCTATTTGGAATGAGATATGAGCATCACTTCCGAGAATGGTAGGAACATCATATTTCTTTGACGGATTCGTATTTTTCGATTGCATGCAATGTCTTCTGTTTGCCAATGGCAACCAGCTTTTCAGACTTGTCAAAGTCAAAGGTTCCATATCGGTTCATCTGAATATCTACAAGGATGTCTGGCTTCATCAGTTTTGCCATCAGGATGGAATTTTGGCGTATCATCAGTGAACTGGTTCGAGAAAGCATTGTGTAATAATTGAACTCAATATTGTCTGGAATGAGCATGTCGAGAATCTTTGATTTCAGAGACGTGTCGTGCTTATGCTTTTCAGTCAGACGGTGCATTTCATCCCATTGAGCTTTATAATCATGTCCACTTACATCAATACCAACCAATATGTCTTTCTTCTGCCTTTTTACACGATTCAAAGGAATTGGGTTAAGTATGCCTCCATCTATCAACACCATTCCGTCACGTTGAACGGGCTTATAGAATGACGGCATGGAAATACTGGCGCGGATTGCCTCAAATAAACTGCCCTTGTTAAATACAACTTCACGGCCAGCCTTCAAGTCAGTAGCTACAGCACAATAGGGAACGGGTAAGTCCTCAATAGCTATATCAGGAACAAACTCCATGATGGCTTCAATGATACGAGTGCCTTTTGCCAAGTGATTGATAGAAAAGGAGAAATCCGTCAGTTCTATCATTTTCTTCCTGTCTATAGTTTTCATCCATTCGCGGAACTCTTTCAGTTTGCCTGCTGCATAGACTCCACCAATTAATGCTCCCATTGAGCATCCTGCGATAGAGGAAATATGATATCCATGCGATTCCAATTCCTCAATCGCACCGATATGGGCTAAACCTCTGGCACCACCACTTGACAGTACCAAAGCTATGTCTTTTGTTTTCATTTGGTCAGCCATAGTCTAAAAACTCTTTAGTGTTCGCAAATATAGTGATATTTAATGAATTAAAGATAATTCCGTACTGATAATTTCATAACTTTAAGAGTAAATGAAGCATGTTCAACAGTATTTCTGCTGTTGACCATGCTTGTAAGTGAGAAATGAGGAATCCTTTTTCTAATCTGTTGTACTACAGCATTCTCCATTGATTGTATCTATAAATTATGGTCGGAATGATAACAAATATTTCCGACCACAAAGGTGTAAAAATTCTTTCATACAATAACTTTAACTTTAACTTTAACGATAACGGGAACTTTAACTTGTCTACTAAACAACTCTTCGCCTCATGGCCTCTATGCGGAGCGACTTTATAACCTTTAATGCCTTACGAAAATGGAGCTTGCGGAAGCTGAGTTGGCAATATAAAGCGCCAGACAAATATGCCGTAAGGTCAAGAAACTGGCGGGAAGATTGACTTTCAGCAATTTTTGTTTGGTTCTTTGCTCGTTTAATCGTAACTTTGCACCCCAATACACCAATTGGTTTTTAAGTAAACACATTATTATATATATATAACAGAACAGAAAAGGAGAAGACGTTATGCCTTATTTATTTTCATCGGAGTCGGTTTCCGAAGGTCATCCAGACAAAGTCTGTGACCAGATAAGCGATGCGTTGTTAGACCAGTTCCTGGCTTATGACGACCATGCGCGCACGGCTATAGAGACATTTGTGACAACAGGACAGGTTGTCATAATGGGTGAGGTGCGCTCTGAAGCATATATCGACTTGCAGACTATTGCACGTCGCACAATAAAGAACATAGGATATACAAAGTCGGAATATCAGTTTGATGGCGACTCATGCGGAATACTGACAGCTATTCACGAGCAGAGTGCCGACATCAATCGTGGCGTTGACCGCGAGGAAGATGAAAATCAGGGTGCAGGCGATCAGGGCATGATGTTCGGCTATGCTACAAACGAGACGGAGAGTTACATGCCTGTTTCGCTCGACTTGGCTCACCTCATCATGCACACACTGGCAGAGATTCGCCGTGAAGGCAAGGAGATGAAGTATCTTCGCCCAGACTCAAAGAGTCAGGTTACGGTGGAATATAGCGACGAGGGTATTCCTCAGCGCATCGACACCATTGTTGTATCTACACAGCACGACGAGTTTGACAGCGATGATGAGCGCATGTTGCAGCAGATTAAGGCAGACGTCATCAACATACTCATTCCGAGAGTTAAACAGCAGATACACTCAGAGAAAGTGCTTGCGCTGTTCAACGACGACATAAAATATTTCGTTAACCCTACTGGAAAGTTTGTCATTGGCGGTCCTCATGGCGACACAGGACTGACGGGCAGGAAGATAATTGTGGACACCTACGGAGGAAAAGGCGCACATGGAGGCGGAGCTTTCTCAGGCAAAGACTCTTCTAAGGTTGACCGCTCTGCTGCCTATGCTGCCCGCCACATCGCAAAGAACATGGTTGCAGCGGGCGTGGCTGACGAGATGCTCGTTCAGATAAGCTATGCTATTGGCGTGGCAGAGCCTGTCAATATATATGTAAACACCTACGGCAGGAAGCATGTCAACATGTCTGACGGGGAGATAGCTGAAAAGATAAGTCACCTCTTCGACCTTCGCCCGAAGGCAATAGAGAAGTCGCTGAAACTGCGCCAGCCTATGTATCTTGAGACTGCTGCCTACGGACACATGGGACGAAAGAACGAGGTGGTGGAAAAGACTTTCACAAGCCACTATCATCCTACTCGCACTGTCAAAGTGGAACTCTTCACATGGGAGAAGCTCGACCGAGTAGACGACATAAAGAAGGAGTTTGGAATTAAGTAAAGTCGTAGGGTTTTGAGGTTATAAGGTTATTGGGTTAAAAGATGCTTGTTCAACAGTCGGATTCTTTAGAAGTAGAACAGGAATACAGTTTTCATTCGGACTCTGTAGTAAAGGCTAAGCCAGCCAAGCCTAAGACGGTTTGGCAGGTGCTTAACCAGTTGCCTGCTAATGCTACTCCAGAGCAGCAAGACTCTGCCGTGCAAGCCAACTTCCAGCCAGGCAAGCGTATTTACAATCAGCGACCTGACACGATAGGCATAACTCCAGGAACAAGGATAAGACCAGACCAAAGGCTGGGCGACGTGGCTCACTATCGCAACCCATACCTCTTTACCGACACGATGAGCTATTCAGCGCCAGGACACGACCGGTTTGGTGTGGCTGCCGACCCTGTGCCATACACCATGAGCGGCGACAACGTAATAACTGGTCTGCTTATTGGCTGCTTTATCCTTGCTGTGATTTCCATAAGCAACTCGCGTAAGTTCATAGCTCGTCAGGCAAAGAACTTCTTCTTCACTCCGAAGAGCGAGCGCACAACAGGAATAACCGAGACTTCAAACGAAGTGCGCTTCCAGTTATTCCTTGTTGCTCTGACAGCCCTCAATTTCTCTTTGATATATTTCTTCTATACACTCGAAGCCGTAGCCGACACGTTTATCTTGTCGTCTCAGTATCAGTTGCTTATAATCTATTTTGGAGTGATAGTCGGGTATTTCCTTGTCCGCTTTCTGCTCTACAACTTTGTTAACTGGGTGTTCTTCGAGCCGCGAGCCAATCAGCAGTGGAACAAGTCGATGCTTTTCATAGCCGCTATGGAAGGCCTTCTGCTTTTCCCTCTCGTGTTGCTGATTTTATATTTTGGTTTGCCTATAAAGAGTGCTATAATCTACACCTTTATAGTAATAGGTATAGTTGAATTATTTGTGTTCTATAAGTGTAAAATTATCTTTTTTCGCCATTTTGGCGGTTTATTGCAAAATATTTTGTACTTTTGCGCCCTTGAAATAGCTCCATTGATAATGTTACTCGGAACATTGATGCAGCTTAATGATTATTTAAAAATCAATTACTAGAAGACCGAATGATAAAGAAAATTTTGGTATCCCAACCGACACCATCAAGTGAGAAGTCTCCTTACTACGACATTGCCAGAGAATTTGGCGTTGAATTGGTGTTCCGTCCTTTCATTAAAGTTGAAGGATTGTCTGCAAAGGAATTCCGTCAGCAGAAGATAAATATTCTCAACTACACTGCTATTATTTTCACTTCGCGTCATGCAATAGACAATTTCTTCACATTGGCTAAGGAATTGCGCGTAGATATTCCAGAAACCATGAAATACTTCTGTGTGACAGAGCAGATTGCACTCTACATCCAGAAATATGTGCAATATCGCAAACGCAAGGTGTTCTTCGGTAATACTGGAAAGATTGTTGACCTTCTCCCACAGATGGTTAAGCACAAGACTGAGAAGTATCTCGTTCCGCTGAGCGATGTGCACAACGACGACGTGAAGAAACTTCTCGACTCTAAGAAACTGCAACATACAGAATGCGTGATGTATAGAACCGTGAGCAACGACTTCACACAAGAAGAAGTAGATACATTCGACTATGATATGCTTATCTTCTTCAGTCCTACAGGAGTGCGCTCACTGGTTAAGAATTTCCCCGACTTCAAGCAAGGCAAGGTGAAGATTGCAGCCTTCGGACCTGCTACGGCAAAGGAAGTGAACGACCACAAGCTGAAGTTGAACCTTGAGGCTCCTACTTCAGAATATCCTTCTATGACTGGTGCGCTGAAGGCCTTTCTTGCTAAGCAAAAAAAATAAACTCACAATGAGTGCTGGCAATGCACATAACGGGCTCGAAAGAAGTGAACGCCTGAAAAGCCGTTCGCTCATAGAACAGCTTTTTGGAGGAGGAAGCCGCTCGCTTGCTGCTCACCCCCTGCGCATAGTCTACAGACTGAAAGACCGTTCGGAAGGCGAGTCGCCAGTACAACTGCTTGTCAGTGTCCCTAAGCGTTACTTTAAGCGTGCCGTAAAGCGAAACCGCATAAAGCGGCAGGTGCGCGAAGCCTACAGGCTGAATAAGCATTATCTGACAGAAAAGGTTGATGCACTTGGCAATAAGTCGCTCATCATTGCCTTCATCTGGAGCGAAGACAGGCTGTTACCCTCACCAGAAGTGTCGCAGAGGGTGGTCAACCTGCTAAAGCGAGTAGGGGAGAAACTATGAGAAAACCGACTAACATATTGGAAATGCTGAAGCGCATCTCGTCGCTGATACTTATTCTTCCGATACGCTTCTATCAGATGTTTATCTCACCTTTCACACCATCCTCTTGCCGATTTACTCCAACTTGTTCGGAATATGCACGACAGGCAATAGCCAAATACGGACCTTTCAAGGGGCTGTGGCTGGCAATAAAGCGGATATTAAGATGCAACCCGTGGGGTGGTTCAGGCTACGACCCTGTTCCGTAGTTTCCTTAAGCTATACCCCCAATCATCATATATTTAACAAAGTAAGACATATTACGATGAAAAAAAACTTTGTAGAAGAACTTAAATGGCGCGGCATGCTTGCCCAAATCATGCCAGGAACAGAAGAATTACTGCAGCGTGAAATGGTTACTGCCTATCTTGGCACCGACCCTACTGCCGACTCTCTGCACATAGGACACCTCTGCGGCATCATGATGTTGAGACATCTGCAGCGCTGCGGACACAAACCTATTATTCTTGTTGGCGGGGCTACTGGTATGATTGGAGACCCTTCTGGCAAGAGTCAGGAGAGAAACCTGCTCGATGCAGAGACTCTCTACCACAATCAGGAGGCCATAAAGAAGCAGGTGGCTAAGTTCCTCGACTTCGAAGGCACCGAGCCAAACAAGGCTGAGATGGTTAACAACTACGACTGGATGAAGGATTTCACATTCTTAGATTTTGCACGCGTAGTTGGCAAGCATATCACGGTGAACTATATGATGGCGAAAGAAAGCGTACAGCAGCGTCTTAACGGTACTGCACGCGACGGACTTTCTTTCACTGAATTTACATATCAGCTCTTGCAGGGCTACGATTTCCTTTATCTTTACGAACACAAGGGCTGCAAGCTTCAGCTTGGAGGCAACGACCAGTGGGGCAACATGACTACTGGTACTGAACTAATCCGCCGCACTCTCGGCTCAGAGACAGAGGCTTTTGCACTCACCTGTCCGCTCATTACCAAGGCCGACGGAAAGAAGTTCGGAAAGACTGAGAGCGGAAATATATGGCTCGACCGCAACCGCACAACTCCTTATAAGTTCTATCAGTTCTGGCTCAATGTGAGCGATGACGATGCAGAACGCTACATAAAGATTTTCACATCGCTCGACAAAGAGACCATCGACACTCTTGTTGCTGAGCACAAGGAAGATCCAGGCAGACGTATCCTGCAAAAGAGACTGGCAGAGGAAGTAACTACTATGGTTCATTCTCGCGAAGACTTGGAAATGGCTATTGAGGCTTCTAACATTCTCTTTGGCAAGTCGACTAAGGATGCACTCGCAAAGATTGACGAGCAGACTTTTTTAGACATATTTGAAGGAGTCCCACATTTCGATTTGCCGAAGGAAGAACTCGGAAAACCATTTGTTGAGTTGTTCACTCGCGACGATGTGAAAGTGTTCCCAAGCAGAGGTGAATGCAGAAAGATGGTGCAGGGTGGAGGAGTATCTCTGAACAAGGAGAAAATCTCTGCTTTCGACCGTCTTGTAACAGCCGACGACCTTATCGACGGTAAATATCTCTTAGCTCAGAAAGGAAAGAAGAATTATTTCCTTATTACGGTGAAATAAGTTAGAATGAGTCTGCAATTTTGATGTGATATTAGGTAGTTGCAGACAGTGTCTTTTCATAATTAATGAATGTTTGCGGGTTTTCTTTAGTTTCCATGTATAATGGATTCTATAGGGAACCCGCTAAACTAAAAAATGAGGAAAAAGTGGTCTGAAAATTTGGTGGTGATGTAAAAAAGCACTACCTTTGCAGCCGCAAATAGAATTTTCTATGTTGATTGTCCAATGGTGTAATGGTAGCACAACAGGTTTTGGTTCTGTTTGTGGTGGTTCGAATCCGCCTTGGACAACATAAGAGCGAGGATACACATAGAGAGTGTTCTCGCTCTTGCTTTTGTGTGAAATAGAAAGTGAAAGGCTTCTTTGCCAATAAGTTACATAAGTATATATTCAGATATAAGCAAAAGTAAAGCGGATATGTCTTCTTTCGAGTGACACATCCGCTTATTGATTTCGGAAAAATCTCCAGAATAATCTGGTTAGAAAATCCAGATATTAGTTTAGAGCATCGTTAAGGTCAGCACCAGCCTTGAACTTAGCAACTTTCTTAGCTGCGATCTTGATCTTAGCCTTTGTAGCTGGATTGATACCTTCGCGTGCTGGACGATCGTTAACTGCAAATGTACCGAAGCCGATGAGAGCAACCTTGTCGCCTGCAACGAGAGCTTCCTTAATAGCACTAACTGTAGCTTCTAATGCCTTCTTTGAATCAGCTTTAGTTAAACCTGTACCAGCTGCGATCTTCTCAATTAATTCTGTTTTGTTCATAATTCTGTGATTTTATTAAAGTTTAATTTTGGGATAATTATCTAATTTTGTGGCAAATATACTCGTTTCGTTTCATAAATCAAACAAAAATGAGAAAAAAGTGATGAAAAAAACGAAAAAAAAGGTCTAAATAAGTCTTTTTATACAAAGTAACGGATATTTTTAGTATTTTTGCGCTGATTTTTGATAATACTAAAAAATGACATTATGCGCAATATTCCAACAATAACAAAGAATCTGCTGATTATAAATGTAATAGCATTCCTTGCTTACTATGTTCTTTCTGCACGAGGAATAAATCTGAATGATATATTCGGACTGCATTTCTTCCTCGCTCAGGATTTCCAGATTTATCAACTTGTAACCTATATGTTCATGCACGGAGGGTGGGACCATTTGTTCTTTAATATGTTTGCCCTCTGGATGTTTGGATGTGTGATAGAGAGAGTATGGGGACCGAAACGCTTTATAATATATTATATGGTGTGCGGAATCGGTGCTGGACTCATTCAGGAACTGGCTCAGTTTGTTGAGATTTACACGATGAATGCCGACAAATTCCCTATTTCTCATCTTTTCCATTTGTCAGATTATGAGGCTAATATTCTTAACGCAATGACTACCGTAGGTGCTTCTGGAGCAATCTATGGTATTCTGCTTGCCTTCGGAATGATATTCCCAGAGGAGAGAATCTTTATTTTCCCATTGCCTATCCCTATAAAGGCTAAGTGGTTTGTGATGTTTTATGTTGTCATCGAATTGTTGTCGGCATTGAGCACAACCAATAGCGGAGTGGCTCATTTTGCCCATCTTGGCGGTATGATTTTCGGTTTCTTCCTCATTCGTTATTGGCGACGTCATCCCGAACTTGATGCCCGTTACGGACGTGGAGTGGGACGCCAGTTCTTCGATAATATGCGAGACAAGTGGGAACAGCGTTCTCATCGTCAGGCTGCACCGCAAGAACCAGAGGAAGTTGAGGAGCGTCCAGAGACAGACTGGAACTACAATGCCCGCAAAAAGCGCAAGGAAGACGAGATTGATATCATTCTCGACAAGATAAGGAAGAGCGGATACGACTCACTTACTGATGAGGAGAAAAAACGACTCTTCGACCAGAGTAAACTTAATTAGGAGTTAAAGGATTTAGGAGACTATTAAGGAGTTGAAGTTGTAAAGGAGTTAAGAACAACATCAAAGCATTGCAAAGATAAAAAATATTGTCTTAAATCCTTTACAACTCTTAACTCCTAAGAGAATAATATGTTTTTCAGGAATATAAAGCGAATAGGGAACTGGACCCTGAATATTATTGCAGGAGTAAATATTGCAATAATAATCATTATGCTTCTGCTTGGCAACATCGATATGGTGCAGCCTGCAAACCATCCGTATATAAGCGTGCTCAGTCTTTTCTTTCCCATTGCTTTGTTTCTTAACCTTGTCTTTTTTGTTTTCTGGATTTTTTTCAAGCCTCGCTATCTGCTTATTCCATTTGCAGGATTTCTTTTGTGCTATTCGCCGATACGTACCTATTCTCCTGTAAACAGCAAAAAGCAGATTCCCGACAGCACTATTAAGATTCTGAGTTTCAACGTCATGATGCACGACCTATATGAAGACGACGATGCTCAAGACAACCCTATCATTGACTATATCGTAAAAAGCAATGCCGATATAGTCTGCCTGCAAGAAACTGGTTCGCGCGACATATTGGATGAAAATCCTAAGAGCAGACTTAGAAAGTTATATCCTTATACCGACACAGCGCGTATTGCGAAGAAAGCCGACGTGCTAACCATCTATAGCAAGTTCCCAATCATTCATCGTGAACGCATCCGCTATGTGTCGCAGAGCAACCTTAGCATTGCCTATAAACTGCTTATCGGCGGCGATACTGTTCTTGTTATCAACAATCATTTTGAGTCAAACAGGCTGTCGCAAGAGGAGAAGACTAATTTCCGCCAGCTTGTCAAAGGCGAGATGAAGCGCGACAGCGCTGAGCGGGAGTCAAAATATCTGCTTGAGAAACTTGCCAAGGCTGCCAAAATCCGTGCCCCGCAAGTTGACAGTGTTGCCCGTTATATCGAATCAAGTGGAATAAAAAGCATAATTCTCTGCGGCGACTTCAACGACCATCCTAATTCTTACACGCGCAGAGCGCTAAGCCGAAAACTTACTGATTGTTACCGAGAAAGCGGCAACGGCACAGGATTCACATATCAGCGAGGCGGCATCTTCGTAAGGATAGACCACATACTCTGCTCGTCAGACTGGCAGCCCTATAACTGTAAGGTTGATAAGAAAATAACAGTCTCCGACCACTATCCAATCAGTTGTAACTTGAAAAAGCGCCTAAAACAATAAAAAATAAGAAATAATGAAACACTTTTCTTTCGTATATAAATAAAAATTTCTATCTTTGCACGCTATAATATACTATAAATGGGCAGAAATGCGCCTGCTGACTTATGCCAGCATTTGCCGTAAGGAACTTTTCTGTATTTGCCTTACGATGTCCAGATGCACATCTGCTTATAGATGCAGTTCTGCAATACGAAAGAATATAAACATAAAAACATAAATTAAAATGCAAAACAAAGGAATTGTACTTTTTACTGCCGTCTTATTGACGTTAGCAAGCATTTTCTATTTGTCGTTCTCGGTTGCCACTTCATACTATGACAGCCAGGCGGCTAAGATTAAAGATCCAATTGCACAGCAGGACTACAAAGACTCTGTGAAGTATCTTGGAATCTATTCTTACCAAAAATGTTTGGAAACTCAGGTTGGTCTCGGACTTGACCTTAAAGGCGGTATGAATGTCATCCTCGAAGTTTCTGTTCCTGACTTGGTTGAAAACCTTGCAGGCAACAAGAAAGACCCTGCTTTCGTTAAGGCTATTAAAGAAGCAAGAGCTGAAGAGGAGAAGACACAGAGTGACTTTATTACCCTATTCGTGAAGGCTTACCAGCGCAATGCTCCTGGTCATCACCTTGCTGAAATCTTTGCTACTCAGCAGCTTGCTGAAGTAAAAACTACAAGCAACGATGCCGAAGTGGAGAAAATATTGCGCGAGAAGGTTGCTGAATCTGTGGCTGATGCTAAGAATGTCATCACTAACCGTATCGACCAGTTCGGTGTTGTTCAGCCTAACATTCAGATGCTTGAAGGACAGCAGGGACGCATTATGGTTGAAATGCCTGGTGTGAAAGACCCAGAGCGTATGCGTAAACTGTTGCAAGGTAGTGCCAACCTCGAATTCTGGGAGACATATAATGCACAGGAAATCACAGGTTATCTTTCACAAATCAATACTCGTCTGGCTGGCAACGATGAGCCTAAAGACTCTACTGCTACAGAAGAGAAGGCAGACAGCAAAGAAGTTAAGGCTGCCGACAACAAGGCTGACCTAGTATTGAACAAGAAGGCAGACAGCAAGAAGAATGCTGAAGCTCAGTTGGAGGCAGAGAAGAAACTCAATCCTCTCTTCTCTATGCTCGACAGCCGCTACGCAAGCGGTTGCATCGTTGGTCTTGCCAACATGCGCGACACAGCAGAAATCAACAAGATGCTACGCTCTGATGTTGCTAAGCAGATTCTTCCTTCTGATGTGAAACTCTGCTGGGGTGCTAAACCATCTGACTTCATCAAGAACAACAAGCGCATCTTCGAGCTTTATGCTCTCAAGATTACTACAGCCGACGGACGCGCTCCATTAGAGGGTGATGTTGTTGAGTCTGCACGCGACGACTTCAACCAGTTGACTGGTAAACCTACTGTAAGCATGTCAATGAACGACGACGGTGCACGTCGTTGGGCTGCACTTACCCGTGCAAATGTAGGTAAACCTGTTGCTATCGTTCTCGATGGACTCGTTTATAGCGCACCTAACGTAAATACAGAAATCACAGGCGGTAACTCAGAAATATCTGGTAGTTTCACTGTTGAAGATACAAAAGACTTGGCAAACACTCTGAAGTCTGGTCGTATGAAAGCTCCTGTTCGCATCGTTCAGGAAGAAGTAGTAGGTCCTTCACTCGGTGCTCAGTCAATCAAGCAAGGTATAATCTCTTTCATCTTCGCCTTCATCATCTTGATGATTTACATGGTAGTGATGTACAACTTCATACCTGGTATGATTGCTAACTGCGCATTGCTCATCAACCTCTTCTTCACATTTGGTATCATGGCATCCTTCCAGTCTGCACTCACAATGCCAGGTATTGCCGGTATCGTGCTTGCTCTCGGTATGGCTGTCGACGCCAATGTGCTCATCTACGAGCGTACTCGTGAGGAGATGCGCGCAGGAAAGAATGTCAAGCAGGCTCTGCAGGCTGGTTATAGCAACGCCTTCTCTGCCATCTTCGACTCTAACCTGACCAGTATAATCACAGGTATCATCCTTGCTGTTATCGGTACAGGTCCTGTTCGTGGTTTCGCTGTTACATTGATAATCGGTATCTGCTGTTCATTCTTCACAGCAGTGTTCCTTACACGTATCATCTACGAGAACCAGTTGAAGAAAGACAAGTGGCGCAACCTCGTATTCTATACTCCAGTTTCTAAGAATCTGATGCAGAACATGAAAGTAAACTTCATGTCAATGTATCGCAAGACATTCACCATCTGGGGCATTGCAGCCTTAATCTTCATCTGCTTCTTCTTCTTCAGAGGTCTCAGCCGAAGCATCGACTTCACTGGTGGTCGCAACTATGTTGTTAAGTTCGAGAAACCAGTTCAGCCTGAGCAGGTCAACGAAGCATTGCGTGCTGAGTTCGACGGCTATACAGCAAGTGCTCTCGCTCTCGGTACCGACGGACAGACTATACGTGTTTCAACTAACTATAAGATTGAGTCAAACAGCCTTACTGTTGACGACGAGGCAGAAGAGAAACTCTTCAACGCACTCTCTAAGGCTGGTCTCGTAACTCAGAAAGACCTAAAGACATTCAAAGACCCAGATGTTCGCAACGGTGGCTCTATCATCAGTTCTACAAAGGTAGGTCCTTCTATCGCTAAGGATGTAACCCACAAGGCAATCATCTCAGTAATCGTAGCATTGATAGCAATATTCTTGTATATCCTGCTCCGCTTCCGCAATGTAGCCTTCTCTGTAGGTTCTATCGTAGCACTGGCATTCGATACCCTTATCGTTATCGGATTCTATTCAATGCTTTGGGGAATCGTTCCATTCTCACTCGAAATCGACCAGACCTTCATCGGTGCCATCCTTACCGTTATCGGTTACTCTATCAACGACAAGGTGGTTGTCTTCGACCGTGTACGTGAGAACTTGAAACTCTTCCGCAAGCGCGACCGTCAGTCTTTGTTCAACAGTTCTCTGAACCAGACACTGGCTCGTACCGTCAACACTTCAGTTTCAACACTCATCGTGTTGCTCTGTATCTTCTTCTTCGGTGGAGAGAGCATCCGCAGTTTCTCATTCGCCATGATACTTGGTGTAGTTTTCGGTACACTGTCTTCCCTCTTCATCGCTGCTCCTGTTGCTTATCTCACAATGGGTAAGAAAATCAGCGAAGAGACTGAGACTGCTGAAGCAAAATAATCAGAAAGATTATAGCATTTTAAGTATATAATTAGACATTAGCGTCCGCATTACATCTTTTGTAGTGCGGACGCTTTTTTATGTTTTTCTTGTTGTTAGGATACGATATAGTGTATAGTTGATAATTGGTTTACGAATAGATATTTTGATGTGTTGGCTGGCAACGCGTTTTTAGCCCTTAGTTGTTCAGGTAGTAAGTTAGTATGGCCCCGATGCTCATGGTTTAATAGTCCTTATGGCTTATATAAATTGCTCGGCTGACAAGTAAATATATCTCAGATCATAGTCTTTAGCCTTAAAAGTTCTAATCTGCGTTTATAAACTAAAAAGCAACAAACTGATAGGTATAAGAGGTTGCCTATACAGAGAAGGCTCTTTCCATGCCAAGTGTTTTACGACTGGTACGGAAAGAGCCTTAAAGTTATGGTCTGTAAGATTCGTAATTGTTATTTAATCACAATCTTCTTACCATTGTTTATATAGATGCCCTTAGGGAGCTTTCTGCTGTCTGTACCCATTTCATGTCCTTGAAGGTTGAAATACTTATTGCTTTCAGTTGTCTTTATGGTGTTGATAGAAGTCTCAATCTTATCAAGAATGAGTGTAACCTCCTTCTCAAACCATTCGTCAGGCATCATGAAGTATGCGCTGAATCCAGGCACGTTAAACTCCTGTAGCTCCTCAGAATATGTAGGTGCTATCGTCAAAGTTCCGTCAGGATTTACAAGATAATTTCC
>JAGAGD010000031.1 GCA_017627765.1 Prevotella sp.
ACTGACCGTGGCAGTCAACAATCAAGTGCTTCGTCTGAGCAGTGAAGAAATAAGAGCATATCTAAGCACGCTGAGCGTTGCCGACATTGAGAATGGGAAATAATAAGGAATCCAAACAAGAGAGGCACTGGCTCTGACTACTGAACCAGCCAAACGGCAAACGAAGGAATCAGTATTGAAAATAAGGAATAACCAAAAACGCTTTGACTGGGGTCTCGGAGGAAACATCGGCGTTGAACTGTTCAACCACTATCAGCTGTCTGTTGGATACGACTGGGGCTTGAAAGAGATTTTAGGCAAGTACACCTGTATGAAAAATAAGACATTCATGATTTTCTGCATCATATATGTTCTAAATAAATAATAATCATAAATTAAAACACTTTATATTCTTAGTTTAAAAATAAAAAAACATGAAAAATAAAAATCATTTTTATCAGTGGTTGCCGTTAATATTCCTAATAATAGCAGACATATATGCTTATACTTCAATAGCCGATTGGAATTTTTCTAAGTATGCCATAACATGTCTGCTAAATGGAGCTATTGTATTCTTCCTTGCTGTAAGCATTGTCGGAAGGCATTGGGCTTTCCCTGTAACGACACTTAAATATGATATATACATAATTGGGGCTTTGCTTATGCTCATTGGAATTACTGGTGTATATGAATTTATTATATTAGGCATTATCCCAATAGCAGATATACCACGTTATGTATACGAAACAAGAATAGTAGAACATGAAGAATACAGCATCTCTAAAATTAAGACGTGGCATATATTTTTAGAGGTCATGATTCTGCTATTTGCATTGATTTACACCACAGTAGTGGTAATTAAGGAGATGGATTTCTATAGTCCGTATATATATATTGCAGGAATTGCAGCAGTAATTTGCGGAGAGCTGTATATATTGCTTATAGAAAGAGATACTGATGAGAGCAGATTACCATGGTCTGCTCCTGTAATACTCATTCCTTTTGCCATAATTATGAAAGATTATTTACGCCCAGAGCATATAACCATTGTATATACATCTTTAGCAGCATCATTATTGTTAAGCATCCTTGATGTTTATATAAATAATAATATACTTGGGATTTACGCAATAAACAGAAAAGGGAAACAAAGGAATATATAATTGCGCAAATTGATATAGTAGTAATAATAAATATTTTCAAATAATTAAA
Organism: Prevotella sp.; assembly: GCA_017627765.1. Classification (GTDB taxonomy): domain Bacteria; phylum Bacteroidota; class Bacteroidia; order Bacteroidales; family Bacteroidaceae; genus Prevotella. The sequence continues at coordinate 1,192 of JAGAGD010000031.1, forward strand.
AACCATGAATTTAAAAAAACATCTATTTGTCTGTTTGCTTGCATTTGCAGCTATATGCGCAAATGCACAGGAAATTAAGTATGGAGTAACGGCAGGAGTTAACATTAATACACTTACTACAAATGCCAATAAAGAAAGGACTGGATTTCATGTTGGATTCAAAACTGAAATTGATTTCAATAAAAAGCTATATGTAAATGCTGGATTGATGCTTACTTCTAAGCCTTGGGGTGATTTGGGAATAACCACACCAGCATGGAACAAGACGGATTTTTGGAATGCAACTCCTTACTATCTTGAAATTCCTGTTCATGTTGGATATAAACTGCCTGTGGCAAAGAATGTAAAAATATTTGCTGAGGCAGGACCATATATGGCAATTGGATTATTTGGATCTGGCAAATATACAGAAAAACAATATGATGAAGGCTTTAAGAATCTGATAGAATCAAAAACGCATGATTTAGAAGACCCATTTAAGCATAACTACCAAAAACGCTTTGACTGGGGTCTCGGAGGGAACATCGGCGTTGAACTGTTCAACCACTATCAGCTGTCTGTTGGATACGACTGGGGGCTGAAAGAGATTTTAGGCAAGAACACCAGCATGAAAAATAAGACATTCATGATTTCTGCATCATACTTGTTCTGATAACTAACTTAAATAAATCTATATTTCAAAGAGGACACTTTCTGAAAAAAAAGAAAGATGCCCTCTTTTTTGAGTTCTTCACTATTAATTAATTCATTCTCAAAAGAATTAAATTCGCAAGGAAAGCATTGGCGGTTATTTTTGTTTTCTTTTACTTTGCGATACCATCTAAATTATGAACACACATGAGAATTAATTAGAGTTAACACACAAGCAGCAAGTCTTAAAATTTGGGGCTTATGCGAAATAATTCTGTTTTAATTCATTATAAAGACAAAATATTTCATTTAATTTGCATCAGTTTTTTTTAATAATATACTATTAAACCTTTAAAGATTCTTTTTATTATGAAATCATTTTTACTTACAATCGCAGCCTTGTTCTGCTATGCTGTTTCAAATGCTCAGAACAACGCTTTAGCCATTGACGATTTTGTTACTACTGTTGCAGTAATCGGGACGGACGCAACCATCAACGTAGCTGTGACTTACGAAGGTGAAGAAACGGTTAAGGATTTTGACTATACTATTTCGTCTCCTGCTTTTGAAGACGAGACTTTCCACTACATCCTAAAAGAACCTTTATACAAAAGCCGAATACCAGTTTTCTTAAACCTGCCTTTCAAGAGCGGAACCATTGCCAGAATGGAAGATGCCTCTATAACAATAACGAAGGTAAATGGTGTTGAGAATGAGATAGGCAACGACAAAAACGTATCAAAAGGCAAACTGATTTCTATTATAGCAGATTCTCCACACAAAGTCGTTATGGAAGAGTTTACGGCAACATGGTGCGCAAACTGCCCAAGAGGAATTGTGGCAATGGAGAAACTCCAACGCCTATACCCCGACAATTTCATCGGTATTGCCATTCACTGCGACGATGTTATGTCGGCTAATGGCTTCAATTCTCTATTGAAGCAGGTTGAAGCCATTCCATTCTGCTTTGTAAACAGACGCTATAAATGCGACCCATATTGGGGATATACCTATGGGGGAAGGTTTGCTACAAAAGAATTATTTGACGGCTGCCTTAATCAGCCAACTGAGGCTGCCTTGCAAATAAGGTCGGCAATATGGAATGAAGACAGCACGAGCATTTCAATTACCACAGATGCAACTTTCCAGTATGACAACGAAAACGCTCCTTATGCCTTAGGTTTTGTCTTGACAGAAGACTATGTCAGCGGTCCTGGTTCGAAATGGAATCAGGCAAACAATCTGATGACAGACCTTGAGTTTATGCTGGATGAAGATTTCCATAAGTTCTATTATGGCGACAGCTATATCAAAAATATGGAATATATGCACGTTGCAGTAGGAGGATGGAAAACTGGAAATGGCTATGAAGGAAGCATACAGTCGCCTGTTGTTGCAGGTGAAACACAAACATTCAACAAGACTCTTGACATTTCTGCAGTTAAACAAATACAAAACAAAAAGAACCTAAAAGTCATCGCGCTTCTCATCGATACAGAACGAGACAGAATTGTAAATGCAGACCAGACGCTGATAAGCGAAGAAGATGTCGCTGCCATCTTGCCGAAAACGACAGACAGCACCAGAAAAGTGGAAAGCATATATGGCATAGACGGGAGCAGAAGAAACTCTCTCTCACGCGGCGTAAACATTGTGAGACACTCAGACGGAACCACAAAAACTATCCTAAAAAAATAAACATGTCAAACATTTTAAATTAAAGAGATGAAAAAAATTCTATTTTTGATGGTGGCTTTTGCAATTCCTTTCATTGCAAAGGCACAAGAGGAAGATGATCCTATTCCTGAAAAAGTAGTTAATCTTGAAAATGTCGTTGCAGGACATCTGCAAGAATTGTTGGAGGCTGACGACATGGAACAGATTACAGACCTTACTATTAGTGGCGAGCTGAATGGTTCAGACATTGCTTGCCTGAAAAGAATAAGCAGAAAGCCCAGCCAATACGATTATGAACAAGCAGGGGGGGTGCTTAGCAAACTCAATCTTTCTAAAGCCAGAATTGTTGAAGGTGGCGAAGCCTATGGATATGATAACGACTATGGTGGAACTGGTGAAGAATTCTATACAGAGAACGACGTGATAGGACCTTTTATGTTCTATGGATGCAACCTTCTTGAAAGCCTTGTTCTGCCAGAGTCAACAAAGAAAATAGGCAACAACGCATTTGAGAACTTGGAGAAGATAAAGAACCTTATCATTCCTGATAATGTTACGTACATAGGTGAATCTGCATTCCGCCAATGCAAGAAACTACAGAATATTGCTTTGCCTGACAACATAACAGATATAAGACCTTACACCTTCTCTGGCTGTGAAAACTTGCAGACAGTAAAGTTTCCTGCTAACCTCATAACAATAGGCGAAATGTCTTTCTTAAGCTGTAAGGCTTTAGAACAAGTGATTCTCCCCCAAAAACTTGAAACAATAGGAATGAGCGCTTTTGTCAACTGTGAACTTATCAGTAAAATATCTATCCCATCAAGCATTAAAGAACTGAAAAGAACTGCGTTTGGAAATTGCACCAATACTCAGGAAATTTATTCTTATGCTCAGAATCCACCTACTTGCGGAGATAATGTCTTTATGAACATTGATACTGAAAACTGCAAACTCTATGTACCAGCAAACACTACTGACATATATAAGGCAAACAGTACTTTCGAACCTTTTATAAACATTATAGAGATGGGCGAAACTCTGCAACTTGACGAAAACGGCATCAACTCTGGAAAACTCTATAGAAATGAGAACAAGACCTTGAACGTAGAACTGAAGAGAACTTTCAAGGCTGGGGAGTGGAGCTCCATCTGCCTGCCGTTCTCTCTCGACAACAGTCAGATGAAGCAATACTTCGGAGAAGATGTCGTGCTGAAGGAACTTGACAGATTTGGAAGCGTTGAGAACGGAGAACCAGAAATGTCACTCGTAATGAAGGATGCAGAGAGCATTGCAGCAGGAAACCCTTACAT
>JAGAGD010000032.1 GCA_017627765.1 Prevotella sp.
ACACCGCAGTTTTGACAACTTCGCTACCAATCTAATTGCAGGACTCATTGCATACAACATGCTGCCGAAGAAACCTGCAATGAATATTGAAATAATTGACAAAAGCAGACTTATTGCATAAGTCTTATATCGAACTCACGTTAAATTATTATAACTATAATGACTATAGAAGGAACAAAAAAGAAAAGCAACCTGCCAAGCTATAAAACTTGTGGTTGCATTTCATCGTTAAATAGAGTTTGAGTCTAACAAATACCAAAACTCTTTATTTTAGTCCATAAGCGGGTTCCATCCTTGAGCCTTTAAAGCAAACTCCTGTCCATCTCGCGTAACAAGCTGGCAGCCAAGCTCTTTACGAGTAACGTGTCCAATGATGTGAACATTTGGGGCTAGCTCTTGCAACTTCTCGTGATCGCCAATTGGCGCAGTGAATAGCAGCTCGTAGTCTTCACCACCATTCAACGCACATGTTGTTACATTCATATTCAGTTCTTCTGCCATGACCGCAGTCTGATAATCAATTGGAATATTCTTTTCAAATATCCTACAACCGCAGTTACTCTGATTGCAAATATGAAGTAACTCACTGCTAAGCCCATCACTTATATCCATCATTGACGTTGGACGGATGTTGCATAGACGGAGTTTCTCAAGCACATCACCTCTTGCTTCAGGTTGCAACTGCCGCTGCAACAGATATTCCTTGCCAGCAAAATCTGGTTGGAAGTTCTTAAGAGCATCTATAGCAGCTTTGTTATTTTTGCGTTTAGCCTCATCAACTTGCTGATAATAGACGGTCTTCTCACGCTCAAGCAGTTGCAGACCCATATATGAAGCACCTAGATCACCAGTAACACAAATGAGATCATTCTCTTTTGCCCCATTTCTATATACTATATCTTCCTTTCTTGCCTCTCCAATACAGGTAATGCTTATAGCAAGACCAGTGAATGAAGAAGTTGTATCTCCTCCAACTATATCAATCCCCCACTTATCGCAAGCCATACGAAGACCTTGATAGAAAGCATCCATATCCTCAACAGAAAACCTTTTGCTAAGCGCTATGCTGACAAGCATCTGACGCGGTGTCCCATTCATGGCGAAAATATCACTTATATTGACCATAGCCGATTTGTAGCCAAGATGCTGCAAGTCAATATATGTAAGGTCAAAGTGAACACCCTCCATCAGCATATCAGTGGTAACAAGCACTTCACTATTATCATAGTGTAAAACGGTACAGTCATCCCCTACTCCATATATCGTAGAGGCATTTTTAGGCTTGTGCTCCTTTGTCAATCTATCAATAAGTCCAAATTCTCCTATTTTAGCAATATCCATCTATTGTAAATTAAGATTTTTTGAAAAAGCAGTTCTTAGTTAAATCTTCAATGTGCTATGCTCGCTTTATCATTTCTCGCATAATCTCTGTCATCAGAGGCTGAGCCTTGTTTGCTGCTTCCTGAACCTCTTCATGGCTAACTGCAACAGGTACGTCAAAGCCTCCAAGATCAGTAATTACAGATATTCCAAATGTCTTTATTCCACAATGATGTGCAACAATAACCTCAGGAACAGTACTCATTCCAACAGCATCAGCCCCCATCTTGCGATAGAGTTTGTACTCTGCTGGTGTTTCGAAAGTTGGACCTTGAACACCCATGTATACTCCATGCATAACTCTGATGTTCTTCTCTGCAGCAATTCTGTCAGCTTCCTCTATTAAGCTATGGTCATAAGTCTCATGCATATCTGGAAAACGAGGACCTGTAGGGAAATTCTTGCCACGAAGAGGATGCTCAGGGAAGTTATTGATATGGTCTGTGATAATCATCAGGTCACCAATCTTAAATTCTTCGTTCATACCTCCTGCAGCATTTGATACAAACAATGTGGTAATTCCAAGTTCATACATTACTCGTACAGGAAACGTAACCTCCTTCATATTATAGCCTTCATAGAAATGGAAACGACCTTGCATTGCGAGAATATCAACTCCACCTAATTTGCCAAAAATGAGTTTTCCTGCATGTCCCTCTACTGTTGATACAGGGAAGTTAGGTATTTCATTATATGGAAATTCAAAAGTATCAGTTATTTCTGAAGCTAATTGTCCGAGCCCCGTTCCCAGTATGATTGCAGTTTTTGGGTTTGTTGTCATCCTTTGCTTTAGCCAGGATGCTGTTTCTTGAATTTTTTTGTACATAACTTATTATTTTTTGATTGAATAATTCTTCTTGTTCGAGCATGAATTTTATTTCTATCGGCAGAACATACATATTCCTACGCACATTCTCACTTAATCCCTCACTGCCAAAAATTCGTGCTGCATCTTTTTCTGTAGTTATAAGAACTTTAGGCGAAGGCATTGATTCGAATGTATTGTTTATTCTTTCATAGTCTTTATGCGTAAATCTGTGATGGTCTCCGAAAGACAATGAAGTAATGTTTTTTGTATATGGCTGCAAATCTAGTATCATCTGCTTTGGCGAAGCAATGCCTGTCAGAAGCAAAACGTTTTCATCTGATTTCAAAGTGTTCAATTGTCGCTGTTCACCTCCAAACATTGGCAGCAAGTCACCATATTGCAATGTGCTGAAAAGCAATGATTGGTATGGATATAGATTCATTGCTTTTGTCAGCACACGATAATCCATTGGTTTCAATTCCGTAGGACATTTTGTAACGATAACAATATCAGCCCTAATCTTACCATCCTTTGATTCTCTTAATCGCCCTGCTGGAAGCAATTTGTCGTAAATGATAAGTCGATGATAGTCAACAAGAAGGATGTTGATACCTGGTTTTACATATCTATGTTGAAATGCGTCGTCAAGTATTATAACATCAGTATTATTGGCTATAGAATTGTCTGTAAGCTTCTCTATCCCGTTACGTCTGTTTTTGTCAACAGCAACATAAATATCTGGAAATTTACGCTTCATCTGATATGGCTCATCGCCGATATCAGTCGCATCAGAACTGTCGTCAGCTAATACAAATCCTTTACTCTTGCGCTTATATCCTCGACTTAAGACTGCAACTTTGGCATGTTTTTTCAGCAATCTTACAAGATACTCAACATGTGGAGTCTTGCCAGAACCACCTACAGTTATGTTTCCTACCGAAATAATAGGAATGTCATAGGCTTTACTTTTTAGAACACCAATGTCGAAAAGTTGGTTTCTTAACCATACAACCAAACCATAAATCCAGCTGAACGGCAGCAACCATTTGTTTATTTTTATAAAATCGCCTTCCATAGCCAGTATATATTAACTTGCCTAAATCTAAACTACTTTATATTAATACAATAAGGAATGCGAGCCTGAATTGCATTCTGATGACTTATGCTCTTAAGCATCATCAATGGTTCATACAATTCGCCAAATGTTCCCTTAAGTTGTTCATCAAGATAATTTCCTGCAGCCCTTGTAGCAGATAGCTGATCAAAGAAGGATAATGGAGCAGGATAGCTATATGTCTTATAGTCTTTAATTTTTGCAAGTTGAGCTGCTTTTGCAACAGCCTCATCAAGTCCGCCAAGTTGGTCTACAAGCTTTATTTTTATAGCATCTATACCCAACCATACGCGACCTTGAGCAATCTTGTCGACATCAGCTACATTCATTTTTCTGCCATCAGCCACACGCTTGAGGAAAAGAGCATATCCACGCTCAATATACGACTCTAAGAAGCTCATCTCTTCAGCGTTGAAAGGACGTGCCATTGTGCCCATCGCACTATTCTTATTAGTCTTCACCTCATCGAATGTAACTCCAAGCTTATCTTTCAGAAGTCCGCTAAAGTCTGGGAACATGCCAAATATGCCAATGCTTCCAGTAATGGTAACAGGCTCTGCAACTATCCAGTTTGAATTACAACTCATATAGTAACCACCAGAAGCAGCCATTCCACCCATTGAAACAACTACAGGTTTCTTTGCTTTCAGCATCTCAATAGAATGCCACATCTGCTCAGAAGCATAGGCACTTCCACCACCAGAATTAATTCTAAGAACAACAGCCTTAACATCATCATCGTTCATAAGTCGCTCTAAATCTTTACATACTGCCTGAGCATCTATAACATCATCTTGGTTTAACATGCCCTGAGCACCATCAACAATGCTTCCGTATGCATAGTAGACAGCTATTTCATCACCTTTGTTTCGTTTCTCTTTTACATTTCTCATGTCGGCAATGCTCAACTGGTTGAGATTGTCGTCATCGTCTATTTTCATAAGTTTCTTAACTTCGCTTTTAACCTGATCGGTATATAGCAGAGCATCTACCATTTTTGACTTCAGATAAGTGTCAGTTGAAACAAATGTATAAGGCTGGTCTGCATAAGCATTAAGCGTCTCTGCTGGAATTTTGCGCGATTTTGAAATGTCACTTATTACTTGATTCCATATACCTGTGAGCATCTGGGTAATCTGCTCACGATTTGGCTCACTCATCTTGTCGGCAGTGAATGTTTCAGGCGCACTCTTATATGTACCAACCTTTGCAAGTTGCATCTTCACACCGAACTTAGCCATAAGGTTTTTCAGATAATAAGGCTGTGAAGATAAACCACGCCAGTCAATCTGCCCCTGTGGGTTGATAAAAACTTTATCTGCAGCAGATGCCAGATAATATGTGGGTTGTGTATAAGTATCGCCATAGGCTACTATCCACTTTCCTGTTTTCCTAAAATCGAGCAATGCCTTTCTGACTGCAAGAAGCGAAGCATAAGAATCAGAAGAAAACATACCTGCCTCAATATAAATACCCTTAACCTTGTCATTGTCTGTAGCTTTTCGTATTGCTCCGAGCATATCGTCAAGACCAATTGTATTTTCATCAATACCACGCAGACGATTAAAAATATTGTCGTTAGCTCTCTCATTAAGATTGCCAGACAGGTTAAGAACAAGTACTGAGTTATCACTAATGTTTTTAGTAGACTCAGATGAAGCCACCATTCCCACCATACACATTATGCCTATAAAACCTAATGCTACGAAAAAAATAATTAAGCCAACTATAGTGGCTCCTGTCATTTTAAGAAATTCTTTCATCTCAATATTTGTTTTTAGTTGCAAATATATACAAAATAGAATGAACCACCAAAAAATTTTAAGTGTTTCTAACTATTTAGTACCTTTGATGACTCAAGTAAAAATGGAAACACACAAAAATAATATAACAATTCACACATCAACTTTTAGTCTGAATGCATGTATGAAAAATATTGACAAAATGCCATTTTTCTTGCAGAAAAAAGTCTTTCAGAATCGGTTGTTTTGCCATTGCCTTCACAGTTGTCCATCCGTCAAGTTTTACGCGCCTAGAAAAGAAATTTTCTGTAAATACCTATCATTCAACGATTTGCAAAAGGCGGAAAAACGATAGGTATTGTCTCGTAATGCGAAAGGTGCCCTTTCGCACTGTCATATGTGATGGTTGACCATGTCAAACGTATCGTTTCGCATTGTCATATGCCACATATTGCAAACGCTAACAAACCTTTCAATCGTGAACATCGGTTAAAATTATTCACGCTCTTTAAGTATATTGATTAACAACTTCATGGATTTTAAGTTTTCAGCGTGCCAAACTAAAAAATCAATAAATAGTTCCAGTACTCTTTATCGTTCCAGTTTTTTATTATGAAATATTTTGACAAAAAGAGAAAAATAACATCTAAATTCTGCATTATCTGAATATAATCATTCAAGATATTTCTCATAATCACAAAGCAGTTGGTCGAAGTCGCGAGCACCACCAGTTCTATTAAATAATTTTTGCAATAATCTTACACGCATATTTGTAATTGCCTGTGGAGATGAACATGTAAGAATAGCTATCTCTGACGGAAGAAAATTCTGTCTGATAAGCAAACAGACATTAACCTCACGCTCACTTAACGAAGAAAATAGTGACTGCAAATTGGGGCGGAGAGCAAACGAAATTTGTGCCAAAGTATTCCAGTCATCGCTGCTTCCCTCTCTACCCTTCATTGCAAGGTTGTGCAATCTGCTAACTATTTCCTTCAATTGCTTTGAATTTTCTCTTTCCTCTCTTTCTTTAGCTTTACGCATCTGCGTAAGTCGCTCACTGGTAAGGAAATATGCCTCTTGACTTTCAGTAAAACGCGAATTAAGTTGGTCTACCCTTCGGAAATGATACCAAACAAATAAACCTATAACAATAGAAAGACCAATGAACACAAAAAGCATTGCAATTGTTGTGCGATATACCTTACGTTCATCTTGCATTTTGTCAAATTGCATCTGAATATCAATTGTATTTGCTGCAGTTCCATTTTCAAATATATTGTCATAGTAACGATTAAGTTGCATGCTAAGCAATGAAGCAACACGCGGAATATCCTTTTTAAGATGAAAATCAATCAACGACTTGTAGGCATTTATGCGAATACTTGAACTGAAAGCATTAATATTATGATACCATAATTCCACTGCACGCATAGTATCTCTTTCCTTCATGTAGACATCAGCCAACAGCTTGTATCCTTTCTCTGTTGGAAAAACTTGTCGTGCTTCTTCAAGTAATCTTTTTGCCTGTTCTCTCCGGCCTAAATTCAGATAGTAACTTGCAAGGTTGACAAGGAAAGTAGAATAAATCTCACTATTATCTTTTTTCAACATAGGTCTGGCAGTAATTAAATATTTTTTCAGACTGTCATTCTTCCCTACAAGGTCAAATGTTGTAGCAATATTATTTAATGTCTGAACGATTCTGGTTGTATCGCCAAGATTCTTTGCTGCTTTCAAAGCGCGCCTATAGTAAGAAAGAGTTAATGGCACATTGCCTGCGTTGTCATTAATATCACCCAAAACTGAGTATAGATAGAATTTGAATGCGTCATTATTTATATTCTTCGAAAGCAGTTCCGCTCTCTTTATGTTATGTATACCTTCGCTCAAGTGCTGCTTTTTATAGAGTATAATTCCATGATGCAACAAAGCGCGTGCAAGATGTGGATTGTCGCCGATGCGCTCATAATATTTGCTACAAATAGAAATAAGTGAATCAGACTCTACTGAAAGTCCACTACAATGCAAAGATTCTATAAAAAGCAGTATATACAGAGCTCGGTCACCTTCACGTTCAAACTGCTCAACATCATAGTCACTAAGAATACCTACAACAGTATCAGGCTTAAAATTGATAAGAAGTTCTGCCTCTTTCAAAACATCATTGTGAGGCTGTCGCAAAGAACAGCTCACAATGACGAAACCTATTATACATATTAAATAATACCGCATTAATAATCACCAATTATTCTTGTATTAAATATTATTAGAAAATATCGAAAAACTGTTTGAAATATATAAAGACTATTTTTCCTTACCATTCTATAATTATTTCATCTAAGTTTAAAAGTTATTGGCAATGTAAACTTCGTACGCACAGGCTTACCATCTATTTTACCAGGATTCCATTTAGGCATTCCTTCAATAATCCGCTTTGCTTCTTTGTCAAGTGATGGATGGGCGTTACGAATAATGTCTACATTAGTTATACTACCATCTTTCTCAACTACAAAAGTAACTATAACCCTACCTTCAATGCCTTGTTTTTCTGCATCCTTTGGGTACCTCATGTTTGATGCTAAATAATGATTTATTCCATTCCCATTAGAAGGAAAAGATGGCATTTCATCAACTTTGAGAAAAATTTCATCTTGGGTTGTTTTTTTTGAGACCACAGTTTTCTGTGCATTAATAGCCATCAGACCGAAAACAGCCATCAGACTTAATAAAAACATTTTCCTTTTCATGACTTCTTTTGTTTTTTTTAAATTAATAATTGAGTATATTGTCCGGACGATGCAAAGTTATAAATTGGCTGATTTCAGTGCAAAAAAACTATTACATTAAATTACACACAATCCGATTTTTGTCTTATTTTCTAACAAAAAGAGATGAAAAACATTCAATCTGCATATAATAAGCAAAACTATGCAAAGATATAAAGAATAATAATGTAAAAACAAAACACTTACACTTGCAAAGAATAATTATCACTTACAAAGTAAAAAAGAATGTACGATACATTATTATATAGTAAGATGTCAAAAAGGCACAATGACACGCTGACAAACTGTAACTTTTTACATAATATATTCACTTTGGCACAGTTTTCGTATTATTGGTAAGTAGAAAATTTAAAATAATAAAATATTACAACTATGAACATTAAACCATTAGCAGACCGCGTGCTTATTTGCCCAGCACCGGCAGAAGAAACAGTAGGTGGAATTATTATTCCAGACACAGCAAAAGAGAAACCACTTCGTGGAAAAGTAATTGCTGTAGGCAACGGAACAAAAGACGAAGAAATGATTCTGAAGATTGATGACGAAGTTCTATACGGCAAATATGCAGGAACAGAACTTGAGTTTGAAGGAGAAAAATTCTTAATGATGCGCCAGAGTGATGTGCTTGCTGTTATCAAATAAGGAATCATTTAGAAAAAGAATATAAGTTTAAACATAAACAAAAAGGTTAACTTGTAAACTCGTTAACTAAATTATTTATAATAATAAAAATTATGGCTAAAGAAATAAAATTCAATATTGAAGCTCGCGATCTTCTAAAAAATGGTGTTGACCAGCTTGCAAATGCAGTAAAAGTTACATTAGGTCCTAAAGGTCGCAATGTTGTTATCGAAAAGAAATTCGGTGCTCCTCAAATCACAAAAGATGGTGTAACCGTAGCAAAAGAAATTGAACTTGAAGACAAGTTTGAGAATACAGGTGCTCAACTCGTAAAGAGCGTAGCTTCAAAAACTGGTGACGATGCTGGTGACGGAACGACTACAGCTACTATTCTTGCTCAGGCAATCGTAACAGAAGGATTGAAAAATGTTACGGCGGGAGCAAACCCTATGGACTTGAAGCGTGGTATTGACAAAGCAGTTAAGTCTGTTGTTGATTTCATTGCTGAGAGTGCTGAAAAGGTAGACGATAATTATGACAAGATTGAACAAGTTGCAACTGTAAGTGCAAACAATGATGCTGAAATAGGAAAACTCCTTGCAGACGCAATGCGTAAAGTATCAAAGAACGGAGTTATATCTATTGAAGAAAGCAAGAGTCGCGACACACACATTGATGTTGTTGAAGGTATGCAGTTTGATCGTGGCTACCTTTCTAGCTACTTTGTAACAGATGCAGAGAAGATGGAATGTGTCATGGAAAATCCATATATTCTCATCTACGACAAAAAGATTAGCAGTATTAAGGAATTCCTGCCTATACTTCAGCCTGCAGCAGAAAGCGGACGTCCATTGCTAGTAATTGCTGAAGATGTTGACTCCGAAGCTCTAACAACTCTTGTTGTAAACCGTCTGCGCTCTAACCTTAAGATTTGCGCGGTCAAAGCTCCTGGATTTGGAGACCGCAGAAAAGCTATGCTTGAAGACATTGCAATTCTAACTGGTGGTACTGTAATTAGCGAGGAGAAAGGTTTGAAACTAGAACAAGCAACTCTCGAGATGCTTGGTACTTGCGAAAAAGTTGAAGTTTCTAAGGACAACACAACAATCGTAGGTGGTGCTGGTTCAAAAGAAAATATTGCAGACAGAGTTAGTCAGTTGAAGAATGAAATTGCAAATACAACAAGTTCTTACGACAAGGAAAAACTTCAGGAACGTCTTGCTAAACTTGCTGGTGGCGTAGCTGTTCTCTATGTTGGTGCTAACAGCGAAGTTGAGATGAAAGAAAAGAAAGACCGCGTTGACGATGCTCTTTGTGCAACTCGTGCAGCGATTGAGGAAGGTGTTGTTGCTGGTGGCGGTACAACATATATTCGTGCACTTGCAGCTCTTAAAAAGATTAAGGGTGATAACGCAGACGAACAAACTGGTATCAATATTGTTGAACGCGCTATAGAGGAACCACTCCGTCAGATTGTAAAGAATGCTGGTGGCGAAGGTGCTGTAGTTGTTCAGAAAGTTAGCGAAGGTAAGGGAGACTTCGGTTACAATGCACGCAAGAATGAATTCGAGGACTTGCGTAAAGCTGGTATAGTAGATCCTGCAAAGGTTGCTCGTGTAGCACTCGAAAATGCAGCTTCAATTGCTGGCATGTTCCTTACAACAGAATGCCTGATAGTTGATAAACCAGAAGAACATCCTGCAATGCCAATGGCTAATCCCGGCATGGGAGGTATGATGTAATTCAGACAATAATAGAAATATAAAGCTTTGACAAATAGTCCAAAAACGGAAAAAGAGCCATACAAATTGGCTCTTTTTTCGTTTTTATTGTTCGTGAAGTTTCTTTTTATCTAAAATATTTTGTGGTTTAATAAAAAACATATACCTTTGCACTCCGATTTAGAAAAGGAATAAGAACATTTTTTTGATTTGTTTTAGTAGATTAGTTTTTAAGTAGTTTGTTTTTTGGAAATCGGGTGTCGTGATGACATCCGGTTTTTTTATTATAACAAATCAAACAAGAACAACGGTAACACTTCTTGCTGCTTGTGCTCCCATTACGAGAACTTGTGCAATGTCTGCTGTCTTAGAAGGACCACTTATAAATGTGCCATATCCATAATCATTGAACGCTATCTGCTTATATGCTTCATGCATATTATTTAATATCCTATCTTTTTCCAATATAATTATTAGATTCTCAGAAATGAAACATACAGCCTTTTCTTTCATTGTCTGCGGAATCCATATACATCCATTTTCGGCAACACCAAATTCCCCCTTAATGACACCTACGTCTGTTCCATTAAGAGTTTGAGCATCTTCCACATCATCGGGATTGCTAGTAGCAATGGTTACTTCTGGAAGATTGCTCGAAATAGTCTTAGCTTCGGGATAACATTTCTTTATTAAGTCATTAATACTTTCATAACTTTCAATCTTAACAACCTTGGCACCAACACTTTCGCTAACATCTATAAACTGCCTTAAAACATCTTCATAAGTTACAGACTTGATGTCATTGAGGTTAGGCATGTCAAACTTTTCTTTTACGTTTGCACGAAACCTTCTTAAAATATCTTCTTTATTACTCATTTCTTTTCAATATCTTTAAAAATTGCATGGAATGGTTTCTTTGGGAATTTCATCATAGTGTGTCCTTCTGCCCATGAATTAAGAGGCATATTTATTATAAAAGAAGGCACATAGTTTGCTAACCACGCCATAGACGTAGCTGTATTATATATAAAAGGGCTGTCAAATACAACCTTCATACCTTTACACATAAGTTTCTTCTCTGGGTTGGCAGTGCCAAAATCGTCTAACTGCTGACGCCATTTGTATATCTGGTCACCTAAGTCAATCTTAACCGGACATACTGACTGGCAACTAAGACACAATGTACATGCACTAACATTTCCTGAATGCATTTTTTTATCTCTGAGCATACCAAGATTGATTCCTACAGGTCCTGGTATGAAATAACTATATGAATAACCGCCAGAACGACGATATACAGGACAAGTATTCATACATGAACCACATCTTATACATTTCAATACTTCCCAATGCTCAGGATTTGCAACCCATTCACTACGACCATTATCTACTAGAATAATATGCATCGGTGATGCTGTTGGTCTAGCTTTTCTAAAGTGAGAAGTGTAAGTTGTTGTAGGCTGCCCTGTTCCTGCCCTGCACAACATACGCAGGAATACGGCTAGACAATCATAATCAGGAATCACCTTTTCCAAACCAATAGCTGCTATATGAAGTTTTGGACATGACGTTGACATATCAGCATTTCCTTCATTTGTACATACAACAATATCACCCGTTTCTGCAATACCAAAGTTTGCTCCAGTCATGCCTGCATCTGCGGTCAGAAACTCGTTTCGTAAACTCAGGCGAGCTTTATATGTAAGATACGTTGGATCATGATTTCCAATTTCGTCAGATATCCCTTTTTCTTCAAATAGTTCACCTACATCATCATGGTTCAAATGAATTGCAGGCATAACAATATGACTTGGTTTCTGTCCTTTAAGCTGAATTATCCTTTCCCCTAAGTCTGTTTCAACAACCTCTATGCCTCTCGATTCAAGATATGGATTCATTTCGCATTCCTCCGTTAGCATAGACTTAGACTTAACCATTTTTTTAACATTATGCTCTTTGAGAATCTTATATACTATATCGTTGAACTCCTCAGCATCTTTTGCCCAGTGAACTATTGCACCATTATTTTCTGCATTTGTTGCAAACTTATCAAGATACTCATCAAGATGACTTATAGTATGACGCTTGATTGCAGATGCTTTGTCGCGCAACTGTTCCCACTCACCTAGAGCATAAGCCATGTTGTCACGCTTAGTCCTTACCGACCAAAATGTTGCATCATGCCATTTCATATAGCCTTGATTTTTTATAAAATCCTTAGCCTTCTTGCTATGCTGTGTACTCATAAAATATTCTGTTTTAAGTTTATTATTTTACTAAAACTCATTAAAAATACTATAATCCAGATGCAAGTATTTCCACAACATGCTTGAACTTCATTTCAAGTTGCTGCTTATCTGCTACACCTGCCATGTGCATAAGACAAGAGCAATCAGGTCCAGTAACATATTCCGCACCAGTTGCGATATGGCGTTCAACTTTCTCCTTACCCATTTGCGCACTAATACTCTTCTCTTCTACAGAAAACATTCCGCCAAATCCACAGCATTCGTCAGAACGCTCTGGCTCAACAACAGTAATTCCATCTACGAGTTCAAGCAGATCTTTTATTTTATTAAACTTTTCTACATGCATTTCACTAGGCGACGAAAGCCCCAGCTCTCTTACACCGTGACAAGAATTGTGCAAACTCACTTTGTGAGGAAAACTTCCTAATGGCATGTCAATCTTTACAATATCGTGCAGAAATTCTACCACATCCATTATTTTTTCACTCGTAACACACTCGTGCCTGCCTTTAAGCAGTCTAGGATAATTGAGCTTTACGAAAGCAGTGCAACTTACTGAAGGTGCAACAACATAATCAAAATCTCTGAATTTATCCTCAAATCTCTCTGCTAATCCCACAGCCTGCTTTTCAAAACCTGCATTTGCCATTGGCTGGCCGCAACAAGTCTGATTAATTGGATATGTCACATCAAGATTTAGATGCTTTAACAATCTATATGTGGCAATACCTACTTCAGGAAAAACGGCATCAACATAACAGGGTATAAAAAGTCCTATCTTCATAATGTTTCTTAAATATTATATCAACTATTTTGCTTACAGAATAAATTATTGTCCAGTTAAAACATCAAACTAGCGACATTTAACTATGCAAATATATAAATTTAATTTCATTATAAGCAAAATTCAGCAAAAAATCTTTCATTTTGTCATTTTACATCATCAAAGTATATTGTTTCTGATGTTTTTTGTATCTTTGCAGCAATAATTTATACAAACTAGTCAAATATATTTATAAAACAATCAAAATAATAATCTATGACAGCATTAGTCTCTATTATCCCTATTGCACTGCTTTTTGTATTAATGTTAGGCTTTAAGATGCCTGGACACAAAAGTGCATTCATAACTCTGATAACAACAGTATTACTCGCGCTGTTTGTCTCGCCGTCAATGAACATGATTTCAGAACCGTTGTCCAGTTTCTCAACCTCTGGCATTGTTTGGTGGTCATTCGTAGAAGGTGTACTTAAAGCCATCTTCCCAATCCTTATTATTATCCTAATGGCTATATACAGCTACAACATTCTTGTTGAATCTCGCGAAATAGAGGTTATAAAAACTCAATTTACTTCTTTCACAGAAGACAAAGGAGTTTTAGTTTTAATGCTTGTATGGGGATTTGGCGGACTACTTGAAGGAATGGCTGGCTTCGGAACTGCTGTAGCAATACCTGCTGCCATACTTATCGGATTAGGTTTCAAACCTTTATTCTCAGCATTAGTTGCACTTATCGGTAACACTGTTGCTACAGGTTTTGGCGCAGTCGGGGTACCTGTAACGACACTGTGCAACGAAGTAACTCCAGGCGGAAGTGCATCAGCGGAGACAATCTGTGAAATTTCTTCATACGCTGTTTTCCAGTTAGCACCATTATTCATTATCTTACCATTCATCATATTAATGCTAACAGACAAAAAAGCAATTGTAAAGAATATTACTCTTTCACTATGGGTCGGAATAATATCACTAATAGTACAATACATGTGCGCCAGGCATCTTGGAGCTGAAACACCAGCGATAATAGGTTCGGCAGCAGCAATAGTTGCAATAATTGTGTATGAGAAATGCTTTGGAAAAAAGAAATATGAAGCAGACAAAGCTAATGCCAAACGCTTTACAATGGGCGAAACATTCAGAGCATGGAGCGTATATCTCTTTATTCTTGTTTTTATCCTTTTCAGCGGAGCCCTCTGTCCTCCTATTAACAGTTTTCTGAAATCACACCTCGTTTCTACAGTCCATTTACCCATTATTGGCTCTACATTTAAATTTGGATGGATTTCAAACGCAGGACTCATGCTTTTCCTTGGTTCCACCATCGGAGGACTTATTCAAGGTCTATCATTTAAGAAGCTGATGGTTGTACTGGCACACACAGTAGTAAACCTGCGCAAGACCGTTATTACGATAATATCACTTATTGCTTTAGCATCAATAATGAATTATAGTGGCATGATTGCAGCAATCGCTTCTGGACTTGTCGCAATAACAGGCAATTTATATCCTATCTTTGCTCCGCTTATTGGTGCTGTAGGCACATTCGTAACAGGTAGCGACACTTCGTCTAACATTCTATTCGCTAAACTGCAAGCAAATGTAGCAACTCAACTAAACTATCCTAACAGCAACTGGCTCGTGGCAGCAAATACAACTGGTGCAACTGGTGGCAAGATGATTTCTCCGCAGAGCATTGCAATAGCCACAGCATCGTGTGATATGCAAGGTAAAGACGGACAGATTCTATCTCAAGCGTTACCATTTGCCATTATGTATATTATAATAAGTGGACTTATGGTATTTTTCGCTGTATAGATTTAAGAATGAAAAAAATAGGCTCACGCACATTGTTGTGAGCCTATTTTGTATATGTAGTATGTTATGCCCTTACTAGCAGGAAAAAACAACAGTCAGTCTGCACAAATAACATATATCAATTAAAATAATAGAGAAATGAAGAAATACCCTCGAGTGCTGGTTTTCGCTGACCTTCAATCTCTATTCTAAATGCGATTTCAGCTTTGCATATTCCACGAAGATTGGTTATCTGATGCAATTTAGTAACAAGCCTAATTCTGCTACCAGTTATTACGGGCTGACCAAATCTCATCTTGTCCATACCATAATTCACAAGCATCTTGATATTATTCACTTCAATAATCTGGTCCCACATATAAGGCAGCAATGAAAGTGTCAGATAGCCATGTGCAATTGTACTCTTATAAGGGCTTTCTTGCTTCGCCTTCTCTGTGTCTACGTGAATCCACTGATGGTCTAGTGTTGCGTCAGCAAACATGTTTATCCGTTCCTGATCAACCGTCAACCAATCAGAACAACCTAACTCCTCACCAAGATGAGATGCAAACTCATCATAAGAATTAATTACTAATTTTGACATAATACATTGAATTTAAGGCTGCAAATATACTAAAATAAAATTTAAAAAACAAAAGAATTAAGATTCAATAATTATGATTTTAATCTCTAAGATTTACATTTTGAAAATAAATAATATGTTAAAAATTTTCTGTCTGAAATAGAAATGTAAATTCTAGAGAAAATATGAAAAGTTTTGACAAAACACCCTTTTTCTTGTCTGAAAAAATCTTTTAGAATCGGTTGTTTTTCCATCTACCTCAAGTTGTCCATCCGTCAAGTTTTACGCGCCTAGAGACAATTTTTTCTATAATTATCTATCATTCAATGATTTGTAAGAGGCGGAAAAACGATAGGTATTGCTTCGGAATGCGAAAGGTGCCCTTTCGCACTGTCATATGTGATGGTTGACCATGTCAAACGTATCGTTTCGCACTGTCATATGCCACATATCGCAAACGCTAACAAACCTTTCAATCGTGAATGTCGGTTAAAATTATTCACATCCTTTAAGTGTATTGATTAACAACTTCATGGATTTTAAGTTTTAAGCGTGCCAAACTAAAAAATCAATAAATAGTTCCAGTACCCTTTATCGTTCTCGTTTTTTATTATGAAATATTTTGACAAAATTGCAAAAAACGGAGTCTAATTAAGTTATTTAAAATCGCATAAAAAAGAAAAATAAAATAGCTTAAAAATAAACCAATTTGTAATTTTTCATTTTCCAATTACCAATTATCAAGCAAAAAATTGTACCTTTGCACATCATGAATAACAATTATAACATAAAGCATTTCATTCTTTTCTTTTGCGTGAGTCTGGCATTGCTCCTGCTTACTGACTCTTGGCTGATGACGCTCGGCATACTTATGCTGTTGCTGCTGATAGACCGTCTGCTCATAAACTATGACAACAAGCGTAGACACAGACAAAACCAAGATAATGAAAACGAAAAGGACAAGGACTCCCAACTTGATTAAAAAAGAATATAAAGAAAATGAAAGAACTCATTCAGCTCTATAGAAAATGGAGTGGCAAAGAGCCTAAAGATATAGAAAGAATAGCCGATTCGGGCAGCAATCGAGAATATTTTCGCATAACCAACGACGAAAATAATAGTGTCATTGGCGTCATCGGTACAAGTTTTGACGAAAACAAAGCTTTCGTATATCTTTCAAAACATTTTGAAAAACGCAAACTTCCAGTTCCACATCTGCTTGCAGTGAGCGACGATTCTATGCGATACCTGCAAGAAGACTTGGGAAAGCAATCACTGTTTCAGGCGCTGAAAGGTGGCCGTGAGTCAGGTGGCAGATACAATGTAAAAGAGCGCGAAATGCTTATCAGGACTATCCGCGAACTGCCTAATGTTCAGATTCGAGGTGCTCGCGGTCTTGACTGGTCGAATTGCTATCCACAACCAGAGTTTGATGAAGAAGGTGTTATGTTCGACCTGAACTATTTTAAGTATTGCTTTCTGAAACCTTCTAATATTGACTTCCATGAACTGAAACTCGAAGCCAACTTCAGAATGCTAACTAAAGACCTAACTGAAGAAAAGTTTGATAGTTTTCTTTATCGCGACTTTCAAGCTCGAAATGTAATGCTTGATGCAAATAATAACCCCAAGTTCATAGACTACCAAGGTGGAAGGTGCGGACCATATTATTATGACGTAGCTTCTTTTCTTTGGCAAGCCTCAGCCCACTATCCCAGCGACTTGCGTACAAAGTTGATTGAAGAATACTATAACTCACTAAAAAACTATACTGAAGTACCGTCAATAAGGCATTTCAACGAGCGACTTAGCCTCTTTGTGTTGTTTAGAACTATGCAAGTTCTTGGCGCATACGGCTATCGTGGGCACTTTGAGCGCAAGCAACATTTCCTGCAATCAATTCCATCAGCGATAGAAAATCTTAGAAATATCATTTCAGAATCAGATTTCCCTTATCCTTATCTTGTAGAGACTCTACAGCATATTTGCGATCTGCCTATATACAAAACAGCAGAAAAGAAAACAGCAGAACGCTCGGACGGATATAAGACAACAGATCATAATGTATATAAGGCACATCCATCAGATGGACCTGCAACTTTTTCAAAATACGACAATCGTGGACCACTCGTAGTTAGAGTCTACAGCTTTTCATATCATAAAGGTATTCCTGAGGATAGCTCAGGCAATGGTGGAGGTTATGTTTTCGACTGCCGATCTACACATAACCCTGGACGCTATGAGCCATATAAGAAACTGACTGGGCTTGATGAACCTGTGATTCGTTTTCTTGAAGACGATGGCGAAATACTTGCCTTTCTAAATCATGTATACGCTTTAGCAGACAATCATGTTGAGCGATACATGCAGCGAGGTTTCAACAGTCTGATGTTCTCCTTCGGTTGTACAGGCGGTCAGCATAGATCTGTCTATAGTGCGCAACACCTAGCAGAGCATATCCACGATAAATATGGGATTGAAGTTCATATCTGCCATAGAGAACAAGGCATATCACAAAAACTCATTTAGAGCAACGCCCCAACAAAGCAGAAAATCTTGTATTATATAAACAAATTTATGAAATCAAAATAAAAAACAGACCATTTCTCTTTGTTCTCCGTCGGGTTTTCATTACCTTTGCAAACATGAAGCAAGCAATGATATTTGCAGCAGGATTAGGTACAAGACTCAAACCTCTTACCGACACAAAGCCAAAAGCACTGGTAGAAGTCGGTGGAAAACCACTGCTAGAGCACATAATTGAAAAACTAAAGGCTGAAGGCTTTGAAAGAATTATTATTAACATTCATCATTTTGGACAGCAAATAATAGACTATCTGAAAAATAATAATTATTTTGGAATAGACATACGCATAAGCGATGAAAGTCAGCAACTGCTCGAAACTGGTGGAGGGATAAAAAAGGCACAATATCTTTTCGACAGCAACACGCCAGTTCTCATCCACAATGTTGATATTCTTAGTAATGCCAATCTGAAAAGCTTCTATGAAAAAACCGATTCGGAAGCTGCACTCCTTGTCAGCAATCGTGATACAAGCCGCTATCTACTATTCGACGATGAAATGCGACTTGCAGGTTGGACAAATATAAAAACAGGTGAAATACGTTCGCCTTACAAAGACTTTGATATTACTAAGCATAAAGCTTTCGCTTTTTCTGGAATCCATGCTTTCTCTCCTAAACTCTTTAATGAAATGGGCAGTTATCCTGATAGATTCGGAATAATTGATTTCTATCTTGATCAATGTGCCAAACATGTTATTAAAGGTATTATAGACAACAATTTACAACTAATAGATGTAGGAAAACTTAATACACTTGAATTAGCAGAAAAATGGATAAGTCAGAAGCAATAAAGTATGAAAATATTTAAACTCATAAACTAAAGAGCTTAGGAACTAAATAACTCAAAAACTCATAAACTAAAATATATGCAAAAGATTATAATTCTCGATTTCGGTTCGCAGACCACACAGCTCATTGGTCGTCGTGTAAGAGAGCTCGACACCTTCTGTGAGATAATGCCCTACAACAAATTTCCGAAAGACGACGACAGCGTAATTGGAGTAATTCTTAGCGGTTCACCTTATTCTGTACACGACAAAGAAGCCTTCAAAGTTGACCTCAGCCAATTTATTGGCAAGATACCAGTCTTAGGAATATGCTATGGTGCACAGTATATATCACACCATAACGGCGGAAAAGTTGAAAAAACAGATACGCGAGAATATGGACGTGCTCATCTACAATGGTTTGACGAAGAAAATAAACTTTTCAAAGGATTCTCACAGAACTCACAAGTATGGATGAGTCATGGAGATACCATCACTGCCCTACCCGATGGGTATAAGCCAATAGCCTCAACTGCAGACGTGAAATATGCAGCTTATGCAAGCAATAATAGTCCTGTATGGGCGGTTCAGTTCCATCCTGAAGTTTTCCACTCTGTTGAAGGAAGTCTGCTTCTGAAAAACTTTGTTGTAGACATCTGCGGATCAAATCAGGACTGGAGTGCAGCATCTTTTATTGATACAACTGTAGAAGATTTACGCAAACAAGTTGGTTCAGACAGAGTAATTCTCGGACTTTCGGGTGGTGTTGATAGCAGTGTTGCTGCCGTACTCCTGAATAAAGCCATCGGTGATAAACTGACTTGTATTTTCGTTGATCACGGATTGTTACGTAAAAACGAATTCAGCGATGTCATGCACGACTATGAGTGTTTAGGACTTAACGTAATTGGAGTTGATGCAAGCGAGAAATTCTTCAACGACCTCAAAGGAGTTAGCGATCCTGAGCAGAAACGTAAGATTATAGGAAGAGACTTCGTTGAAGTATTCAATGCAGAAGCAAAAAAAATAGAAGATGCCCGTTGGTTGGCACAAGGCACAATCTATCCAGACCGCATAGAGTCATTAAACATAACAGGAAAGGTTATAAAAAGCCATCATAATGTAGGTGGACTTCCAAAAGAAATGCACCTCGGACTATGCGAACCTCTGAAATGGTTATTCAAAGATGAAGTAAGACGTGTAGGTCGTCAACTCGGAATGCCAGAACATCTCATAACCCGCCATCCTTTCCCTGGTCCAGGACTAGCAGTACGTATACTTGGCGACATAACTCCAGAAAAGGTTCACATACTTCAAGAGGCGGACGATATTTTTATAAAAGGCTTGCGTAACTATAAAGTTCGCCTAAGTGGAGAAGAAGCTCGCAGGGTACTTGCTGCAGGAATACCTGCACGAATGAAAGATGGTGAGATTGACGTTTCCCTCTACGACCAG
The DNA here is from genome assembly GCA_017627765.1 of Prevotella sp. Classification (GTDB taxonomy): domain Bacteria; phylum Bacteroidota; class Bacteroidia; order Bacteroidales; family Bacteroidaceae; genus Prevotella. Next base: position 20,391 of record JAGAGD010000032.1, read on the forward strand.
ATATGGCAAGCAGGAACAGTTTTGCTATCTAATGTCCGCTCTGTAGGAGTTATGGGCGACGAGCGTACATATGAGCATCCTGTAGCACTTCGTGCAGTTACGAGTACAGATGCAATGACAGCTGACTGGGCACACTTACCTTACGACTTTATGGCAAAAGTAAGTAATGAAATTATAAATAAAGTGCGTGGAGTAAACCGCGTATGCTATGATATTTCTTCAAAGCCACCTTCAACAATTGAATGGGAGTGATTTGAATTTATAAATAACATATAATATAAGACAAAAGGCTAAGCACTTATACATGAATATTTGCTTAGCCTTTTTAATTATACTATAAAATATATAGTTCTAACAATAATATATAAAAAAGAAGGATGCACTCTTTAAGATACATCCTTCTATATATTTACAAAATAATGTAAAGAATTGGAAAATTAAATCTTATTATCCTTTGGGAAAATAACAGATGGAGTAAACACTTTTGCCTCTTCAAAATCCATGATGCCATAAGAAATAATGATTATCGTATCGCCAACTATGCACTTTCTTGCCGCTGCACCGTTTAAACAAATACATCCACTTCCACGCTCACCTTTTATTATATATGTTTCAAAACGCTCTCCATTATTGTTGTTTACAACTTCAACTTTCTCTCCTGCAATCATATTTGCAGCATCAAGAAGGTCTTCATCAATCGTAATACTACCTATATAGTTAAGATTTGCCTCAGTAACCTTAACACAATGAATCTTAGACTTTAATACTTCTATCATCATATCTAAGCCTCCTTATATTTAATGTGATCTATAAGGCGAATTGGGGTTTTGCCACAATACACCGTAATGCAGCCAACAATATAATTACTATCTTCCCAGGATGAAACATCTTGAAGAGTATTACCATCTACAATAGAATAGTATTCAACATCTAGACCGTCAACAGCATTTATACTATCGACGACAAAACTTTTAGTTTCTTCCATAGAATGGTTTTTCGAAAACTCTATACTCTCTTTCAGATATCTATATATCGCTGGAGCAATTTTGCGTTCAGATTCAGAAAGCAAAGTATTGCGCGAACTTTTTGCAAGTCCATCGTTTTCTCTAACAATTGGACATTCCACAATTTGGACATTGAGATGGAGATAATTAACCATAGCCTTAACAACACAAATCTGCTGCCAGTCTTTTTCTCCAAAATAAGATCTTATAGGACGTACTATATAGAACAAACGACTAACAACCTGACAAACACCATTGAAGTGACCAGGACGATGAGCGCCTTCCATAACCGTTGACACTGGCGGAAACTCAAAGAAACGGTTATCTGGGGTGGGATACATTTCCTCAACTGTAGGTGCCAAAACAAAATCTGCGCCAACAGATTCAAGTAATCTGCAATCAGAATCTAAATCACGAGGATAGTTCTTTAAGTCATTCTTGTCGTTGAACTGCGTTGGATTAACAAAAACAGACACGACAGTAACATCATTTTCAGCAACACATTTTTGCACCAATGAGGCATGTCCTTCATGAAGGGCACCCATTGTAGGTACAAGTCCAATGGTTTTGCCTGCCTTTCGAAGCTCGAACAAGGCATTCTGAAGGTCAACAATTTTGTGAAATACTTTCATTTCAGTTTATTTTCATAACATCAGCGTAACCATAACAGACAAAACATAGAAGCAGATATTAAATCTTAATCGTCATGTCATCATAGCCGATACGCTTATTCTAAAAATGCGGTGCAAAATAACAACATTTTTCTTAAATAAGAAAGAATTACATGAAAAAAATTGCGAAAACAACATCCTATTTACCAAAAATAAGTTTCAATATTGCAAAATTTGAACTCTAAACATAACAAAAAAGCCAATATACAAACACAGCTATTATCATAATAAAGGTAAAAATCTTGGTCATGTCAGAATAAATTCTTACCTTTGCAAGGTAAAATATAACTTATCATCACAATATTTGTGATTACAAAAAACACAATGATGGGAAAGAAAATATTATTTATAAACCAAGAAATCTCACCGTATATTGCAGACAATGAAATGTCGCTTTTAGGAAAGCTGTTTCCTCAAAAAATTCAAGAAGCAGGTTACGAAATACGTACATTCATGCCTAAATGGGGAACTGTGAATGAAAGAAGAGGACAGCTACATGAAGTCCAGCGCCTATCTGGAATGAATCTCATCATTGATGATACAGACCATCCTCTCATAATCAAGGTTGCCTCAATTCAATCAGCACGCATACAAGTATATTTCCTAGACAATGATGATTATTTTCCCAAAAAACATGTTGGGGAAAATGATGACATAGAAGAAGAAAACATTAATGGAGAAAGAGCTGTGTTCTATGCTCGTGGTGTGCTTGAAACAGTAAAAAAACTACGCTGGGTTCCTGATTTAATTGTATGCCAAGGATGGATGAGCGCATTAGTTCCACTATACATAAAAAAAGCATATAATGAAGAACCATCATTTGTTAATACAAAAATAATAACTTTATTATTTGACAATCAACCAAAAGAACTTCTTGAAGAGAATTTCAGAAAATGTATAGAATTTAAAGACATCAAAGAAGACATTCTAGATAATTATAGCAAAGATTTCGACTATAACGAATTTGTAAATCTCGCCATAGATTATTCTGATGGAGTTATTGCCGCATCAAAAGATTTAGATCAATCTATTAAAAAGCATCTTAAAACAAAGAAAATTCCTAAACTAAAATATCAAGGTAAGGATTTTACAGATGAGCATAAAAAATTCATTGAATCTTTCTTAGAATAGTATATTTAGTATTTCCCAATAAATCTATACATTCTAATCAAATCGTATACACATTGCCTAAAACATCATGAAAACAATAAACATCTTAGCTTTTGTCGCCATACTTTTTACCTTAATTGCATGCGATGACACTACAGATTCTATTGGAACATCTGTCACTGATAATCTAAGTACAATTACAATTAAGGCAGATACTTTTAATGTTACATCAAGATCTGTTCTATCTAATTCTGTCGTAAACAGAAATAACATAGGATACTTAGGATATATAAGAGATCCAGAAACAGGCTCTTTTGTCAAGGGAAATTTCCTCACTTTATTTCATACTCTAGAAAACTATTCACTCCCTGAGTTTTCAAAAATTGTAAGTAAGGAAGAAGGAAGAGTTGTAGCTGATTCATGTGAAATCAGACTATATTACAGAAATTTCTACGGTGATTCTCTAGCAACGATGAAACTTACAGCCAAAGAATTAAGCCACCCTGTGGAAGAAGGTCAGATTTATTATTCTGACTTTGACCCAGAAAAAGAAGGTTTTATCAGGCAAGACGGAATTCAGAAACAACAAACATATTCCCTTGTTGACTTAAAAATTGGTGAAAGTGATAGGAATCAGTCAACTTATATAAATCGTATATCAATTCCATTAAGCGATAAATACATAGATAAGCAAGGCAAATCATATAAAAACTATGGCAGCTATATGATGGAGAAATATTTTGAGAATCCAAAATATTTCAAAAACTCATACGAGTTTTCACATAATGTAGTACCTGGATTTTTCTTTAAACACACAGGTGGGATAGGTTCAATGGCATATATTACATCAAGTGCCTTGAATGTTTACTTTAGATATATAGAAGGTGATAGTACCTACAATGCAGTCATGACATTTGCCGGAACAGAAGAGGTTTTGCAAACCACCCAGATTACCAATGATAATGATAATCTTCAGAATCTCGTTTCTGACAATTCTTGTACTTACTTGAAGACACCTGCAGGAATATATACAGAAATGACATTGCCTATTGATGAAATTGTATATGGGCATGAAAATGACACTATAAACTCTGCAAAGTTAGTAATACCACGCATTAAAAATGAAAACACATCAAATTATACATTACCATACCCTAAGACACTATTGATTTTGCCAATTGATAGTATTAGTAGTTTTTTTGAGAAAGAAACACTGCCAGACAATAAACTCTATTTTCTTGCAAATTACACTACATCAAAGAGTGAGAGCGCAACAACAGCAATTAACGCATACACTTTTAATAATATTGGTACCTTAGTATCATTCTTAGCTAAAAACAAAAAACAAGGTCTGAGGACTGACAACAACTGGCTAACAAAAAATCCAAATTGGAATAAAGTTGCTATAATACCTGTTGAAGTAACTACTGTATTAAATCAAGAAACAAATAAGGAGGAAATAACTAAAGTTACGAATAACATGTCACTCACAAGCACGAGATTGGTTGGTGGACTAAATAGTAAATATGGAAATCTGCAAATAACTGTAGTTTATAGCAATTTCCAAAGCAAATAACAAATAAAAGGTAATGGCAGATAACTATTTAGAACGCAGCCGAGAAGACTATGAATTGAGGAAGAAAAAATGGCTTCTAAAAAAGAAAAGAATAAAAGTTCACAAACAAATACTTTGTGAGCACAAATTAGAGAGACCCGAAGATGAGTCTCTCTAATTTGTGCATAAATGTTAATAATAATTATAAGATAATTTTACTTTATATTCCTATCAGAGCACCTATTCTTTTTATTTTATCTTCTTTATCAACAACAACATTGCACTCTGAACCTATCAGTAAATCATACAACTTATTGGCACAAGCTAATGCTGCTTTCTTTAAACTTATTACTTGATAACCATTTATAGTTACCTGAATCTGATCTATCAACTCATCAATGTCACGAGAACAAGGGATCAAACCTTTAATGAAAAGACGAGACAAAATATGAAAACCACAAATTTGATGCAAATCATTATTACTAGAAATTAACTTGAAAGAGTAGTCAGAAGCAAAACTAACATTCTGCAATAGATTAAAAGCTAATGCTTCAACAAGTTCAAGATTATCTGCTTCAGAAATCCAAATATCAGCAATTTCTGGCAACATCTCGTCGCATGGCATCAACATTGTAGCCAATATCTTACATTCTCTTATATTTTCTTTCCATAAAGAGATCGCAAGATTAATGTCTTTTTCATATTCCTCACTCATTTTTCTAAGGTCGCTCAGACTGATTCCCCAACTTAAATGATAAGACAATCCTTTCCTCCTCATAGAGTCTGTTGCGACTCCATTCATCAATAAACGGAATGAACGCTTAATTTCTTTTATAGTCTCATCTTTATTCATCTTGATTTTTTCAAAACTTATAGTGTTGAATAATCATCAGAGTATCTGAACATTTGTTCTTCATAACCTTCTGAATAATCAACATCAATATCTATAACATTTCCATTTTCATCACGAACAACACTAAAACGAGGATTTATAAATCCTTTATATGGAGCAAGATTTATTTTTTCATATCTTTTAAGCACTTCATCATGCAAATCAGCATCAACCTTAACTCCATATTTTTCAACTAAAGAACGAGCTGCACTGTAATCTCCCTCACTTTTTATACGCTGAATCTCTTTTAGTAATTCTGCAAATAAAGAACGCAGTTTATTATAGTCATTAATATAAAGATACGTTTTATCATTCTTTTTTCTAAGTTCAACTGCTCCGCAAGAATTCTCATATACCCAATAAGCAATAAGCGCCCTATTTCTCATATGAGATTCTTCTATTTGTTGATTTGGTTTTATACGTATAAGCTGCGTCATAAGCCCATTTAACATATAAGTATAATAATGCGCCTTATATGCTTCACGATTGTCAAGAACTCCAAGTTCTATCAGTTTTTCATCTGCCATGAAATATAGTCCAAACAAATCTGCACGGGCTTCTTCAATTGTACTTCCATACGCACCTAAAGCATCTGAATTAACACCAGGTAGTAGTTGTCCACTGCCATGACCTAAACATTCGTGTAAATCAGTATGAAGACTATCACAAATATTATCAAACTGCTTGATCATTGACAAAGTTTCATAATCATCTACAAACTCCTCTATAAATCCATTGCCCTTAGCAGCCTCATTATATGCTTCTGTTAGATTACCAATAGTAACACTCTTACTACCATAAACCGCTCTAATCCAATCCGCATTTGGCAGGTTTATTCCAATAGCCGAAGCTGGATATTCTTCCCCTCCAAGCATCGCGGCACATATTACATTTGCAGAAATGCCTTTAACCTTTTTCTTTTTGAAGCGATTATCAATTGGAGAGTTATCCTCAAACCATTGGGCTTGACTACTAATTATATGGGTACGCTTAGTTGATTCTTCATCTATAAATTCAACGATTCCTTCCCAAGTTCCTTTAAGCCCCATCGGGTCTCCATAGACCTCAATAAACCCATTAACAAAGTCTATTTTTCCACATTTTGACAGAGTCCAATCTATAGAATAATCATCAAAATCAGAAAGGTCACCTGTATTATAGAATTTAATCAACTTTTCTATTATTTTCCTTTGTTCGTCATTTTCAGCTTCAAGTTTAGCTTTATCAAGCCAAAAAACAATCTTTTCAATAGCTTCTCCATATAATCCGCCAACTTTATAGACCAACTCTTTAACTTGGCCATTCTTCTTAACGACTTTAGAGTTTAATCCCCAGGAAGGTTGACCTTTAACAGAATTAATATCCCCATAGATTCCTAAATCCGATTTAAAAGATTTCTTTTTATTCTCATAAAAATCATCTACTTCTTTTTGGGAAACTCCTTCATAAAAATTACATGCAGAAGTTAATACCAAATCTTGGTGCACTGCCAAATTTACACGCTTAGGCAATACTTTTGGATTAAAAATAACAGGAAATAATTCTTCTATAATACTTTCAAAAGTCTCATTCTTAATATTTATTCTACCATTTTTTACAATATCTAAAAGAATATTTTTGAGATAACCCTCACTAAAATCAGGAATAAACTTATCACAACTATAATGATGGTATATACCATTTGAGAACCAAATCCTTTTCAAATACTCAATTAGTTTCTGAAAATTTTCACAATCTCTGTCTCCTGAATAATTACGATAAATATACTCAAACAATCTCCGTATCCTCAAGTTATACTTACCGTTTTGGTCGAAAATGATATCTCTTCCTATAAGAGTTGCTTCAGACAGACAATATATATACTTTTTTTGCTGCAACGTAAGCTTTTCAAAACCTTTAAGCCTATATCTCAGCATCTGAATATCTGCAAATCGCTGATCTACATATTTAAAACAAATATCATTCATAAATACTATTATCTTTGTTCATTTAGTAAGTTATTTATTTCAAATTCACTTCGCTTTTTTCACTCCAGTATTAAGCTCTTCATAAAACTTATTTTTAAATTCCCGTGGAGAAATCTTTACAAATTTTTCAAACGCAGAATAAAACGATTGTCTATTTCTAAATCCCACCATATCACTAATGTCTTGCATTCGCATCTCATAGTATTTTTTATTAGTCAATATGCTCATAGCCTCTTCAACACGAAGCCTATTAATATACACATTGAATGTTGAATGGAATCGTACGCTAAAAACTGCAGAAATATAACGAGTGTTTGTGTCAAGTTCATTCGCAAGCTGAATAGCAGAAAGCCCTTTATCTTTATAGCGTTTCTCAACTAAAACAATCCGCCGTATAGCCTCTTGAATCCTATCCATAATCTCTGGACTAATTTTTGATTTATATGAAGGCTCCTTTGTTATTCCCATATTATTTTTATTTTTCATATGATATAACCGTAAATTTAAACTTCAGTTGATAATTTCATTATTTCATGATATATACGCTGAACAGGAAAACCTACAACATTAAAATAACTGCCTTTAATGTTTGTTACACCAACATAACCAATCCACTCCTGTATGCCATAAGCCCCAGCTTTATCATATGGTTTGTATTTATCTAGATAATAATTTATTTCATCATTAGACAGTTCCTTGAAGGATACGCTTGTTGAAACAGAGAAACTCTTCTTCTTTTCTTTTGTTGTAAGACAAACTCCTGTTATAACGTGATGAGTTTTACCACTTAACATTTTCAGCATATCAAATGCGTCTTGTCTATTCGCTGGTTTTCCTAAAACCGTTTTATCAAGAATGACAACAGTGTCTGCAGTGATAACAAGGTCATTATCTAATAAGAGACCATCATAGGCCAAACTCTTCTCTACTGCAATAAACTCAGCAATCTTATCTGATTCGAGATTTTCGGGATAAATTTCACTAACATTCGGCAAAACCTTAACTTCAAAAGGAATATCAAGTCCTTTCAGAAGTTCTCTACGCCTTGGTGAGTTGCTAGCTAATATCAGATTAAATTTGAAATTCATTGATTTTTTCGTACTTTTTTTACTACCATCCAAAAGCTTTCCTATCACACATCCATTTACCTTTAGCACGTAAGACCTGTTCTATTATATCACGGCCACAACCACGTCCGCCATCTTTATCACTTACATATATACTGATTTCCTTTATTTCGTGACATGCATCGGCTGGACAACATGGACATCCACATGTTTTCATAATCTCAAAATCCGGAATATCATCGCCCACATAGATTATTTCTTCATCTGTCAATCTGTACTGTTTTTTATATTCTTCGTATTTTTCAATCTTTACAGCACACTTCATGAATATATCATCCACACCAAGTTTACGATATCTTTCATATATACTATTATTATTACCACCTGTAATAATGGCTATTCTCAATCCAACTTTTTGTGCTAACTGTATTGCGTAACCATCCTTAATATTGACAGTACGCATAGGTTCACCATTATTATCCATTGTTACCATCTGAGAACTCAATACACCATCAATGTCGAATATTATGGATTTTATTTTTTTTAAATCATAGTTTATCATGATGCTCTTTATTTATACTTTGACTCATCAGCCTATATATTTGTTTATCAATTTCGTCATCCAACATGCATATATGACGATTCATTACATCCATATCACATCTTACAGCAGGACCTGTTTGTGCATCCAATGGATGTAGCTGCTCTATTTTTTCATATGTTTCACGAATTAAAGGTCGCAACAAATCAAATGACAAATTTTCTTTTTTTAAAATTTTTGCAGACAAAGAATAACAATGGTTTACAAAATTACATGCAAAAACTGCAGACAGATGCAATTTCCTACGTTTCTCTGATGATGCATCTGCAATACAATTACTAATACTTGATGTAAGTTTATGAATATCTGAAATTGTATTTTCATCTGAACCTTCAACAAAAAAAGGAACTACAGACACGTCTATATTTCGTGTCTTAGAGAAAGTCTGTAAAGGATAAATAACTCCAAATCTTCTAGCAAATCCTTTGAATACATCAATATCCACACATCCTGCCGTATGAACATGCAATGAAGCATCATGCTGATGGGCTATTCTTTCTACTAAATATGGCAAAGCGCTATCACTAACAGAATACAAATAAACATCTGTATCTTCCTTGAGAGCAGAAATATCACAAACAGCTTTAGAACCAATTTTCTCTGCAAGTCCTTTTGCTGACTGCAAAGTTCTACTAAATACATAAACTATTTCATGCCCTGCTTTTTGTAGGGCAAAACCCAAATGAGTTGCAACATTTCCAGCACCAATAATAGTTATTGTCATTATTTAATTTCAACTTATGATTCTAATTACTCTACTATCTTAACATTTTCCCACAAAAGTTCACGATCTGTTTTTGGCAACATGTTATCAAATTTTTGCTTTCCAAAACCTACAACGCACAAAATCCTATCATCTTCAGGTATATCAGCAATACCACGTACAACATCTTCCGAAGAAGTACCATCACTTAAATAGTGTCCATTAATCTGACACCAACAAGAACCAATTCCAATTTCTGCAGCTTGGTATTGCATTGTTATTGCAGCAATAGAACAATCTTCGACCCAACACGATGCGTCATTTTCGTTACATGTAACAATTATAGCCAATGCAGTGTCTGCTAAAAACTTTGAACCATTTTCTTTTGCATCAGACAATTTCAATAATTTATCTTTATTATCAACAACATAAAAATGGCAAGCACGTGCATTCCTGACAGTAGGTGCCAATAATGCAGCTTCAAGCAGACAAGTAACTTCATCAGAAGTCAAATCTGCTGCAGAAAACGTTCTGCAACTTCTTCTCTTTCGCAATAGTTCCAAAAATGATTTCATGCTGCGAAGGTACTAAATAATCAGCATATAAAAAAATAAAAGGTGGATTAAAATGATTATTTGGGTAGATTAACATAAAAAGTTGATTTCCTTACATTTAATACTTAAATTATGGTTAATCTAATACATCATAAAACTAATAATTCAAGCCATTCAGGTTACTTGGCATTAGATTTAAGATAGATATAAAATTTGAACAACTTATTATACATTATAACTACAAAATCTTATACTTTCTACTCATCAACAAGAGTAAAAATACCTGTTGGTGATTTTCGTTTAAGAACCGTTAGTTCAAAGTCTGAGCCGACTATTTTTTCATATTTCTTTAAACCATCAATAATTGTTTTACGCGCTAATTCCGGATGATTATTTTCTTGACTAAGATGACAGAGCCAGACATGACGCAACTTTTGTGAAGAATATCTACCTATCGCATCAGCACAAAAATCATTACTCAAATGGCCAGTTCCACTACAAATACGCTGTTTAAGATATTGTGAATATGGACCATTGAGCAACATCTCCCTATCATAGTTTGCTTCTATAACCAAGAAATCAGCATCCTTTATATTGTTTTTTATTTCTTCTGTTATACATCCCACATCAGTAAGCAAACAGAAAACAACACCTTGACATTCAATATGATACCCTACACAATCAAGACTATCATGTGGAACATGAAAAGGAGTTATAACAAAATCTCCCAATTTTATAGTTTTATCATTCTCGATTTGATGAGAATTTATTGGGTCAACCTTGCGTCGAATACTATAATTACGATTTATCCCACTAAATGTTAATGCTGTTGCATAAACTGGCAGATGATAGGAAGAACTGAGACTACCAACAGACTTTACATGATCAGCATGATCATGGGTCAGAAGTATATGATGTATTTTACTTTGTGATAAGCCATAGTCAACAAAATACTTTTTCAATGCCCTTACCCCTATTCCAACATCTATAATCAATCCATCAGATTCTGTAAAGAGATAATAACAGTTTCCACTACTTCCACTACCTAAAGATATGAATTTCAACATATGCTTATTATGTCAGATACTACAATAAAACCATGAGATTTATTACATCTGCTATGCAAACTTAATTAAAAATGCAAAAGTACAGAAAAACATTTGCCTAACAAAAGAAAAACGCTAACTTTGCATAAAATTTATATTAATATGTTTGTTTTTCTATAAAGTGAATTAAAAAATATACAACAAGACATGAGGTTTTTAATTTCAGCAGCTATAACTACAATAATTATAATGACAAGTTGCGGTCAGCAAATACAAGAACACAAAGTTGCATCATGCATAGATAGCTTTGCTATATATTATTTTAATTATGATTTTACTAATGCCCGCCGTTTCGTAACAGATGATTCTGAGAAATGGTTACAATTTGCCGCATCTAACGTTCATGAAAGTGACATAGAAATCCTGAAAAAACAAGACATTGCAAAAATAGAAATTACAGACATTGAGATATCCGACAATCTAACTGATGCTGAAGCAAAAATTGATGTTAAAGGATGGTTACACAAGACAATCATAGGAAAAGATCCTATAGTTGAAGAGAAAACAACCATTAAACTTTTTGCCGTAAAAGATGGTGAACAGTGGAAAGTCAAAATGGTAAACCTACCGCAAAGTGAAAAGCAAAATCACGACTAACATCAGGGTGAAAAATAGGATAATGCTCTTTACTATTTTTATAAGCAGGATTAATTGCTTTCATTCCTAAGTCAAACCGAAGGATGAAATAATCAAAATTTAGTCGTAATCCTAGTCCATATGCAACTGCCATTTGCTTATAAAACTCATTAAAATAAAACTGCCCTCCTGGCTGTTCTTCATAATTTCGAAGCGTCCAAATATTACCAGCATCAATAAATACTGCGCCATTAATTTTCCAGAATAATCGCATTCTGTATTCCAGATTTAAATCTATTTTAATGTCACCTGTCTGATTAATAAAATCTATAGCACCATTCGACTTGTGGTATTTACCTGGACCTAAACCTCTCACATTCCATCCTCTTACAGAGTTAGCACCACCAGAAAAGTAACGTTTTTCAAAAGGAAGTATTTTGCTATTACCATAAGGATATGCAATACCAAAACCTGCATGCATAACAAATGTACTATTTCTACTAAATGGCAATGCATACGAATACTCAAAATCGCCTTTTGCATACTGAGCATACGCAATGTTTAACACAGTGTACTGTCCTTGACTGTTACGCTTCATTTTAATAAAATTAGACATAGCATTAAGGAAATTCCCAGAAGTTTCAACACTTGCCCTAACTACCTGTCTTTTATTGCTATAAGAAACCCCAAAACCAATTTTTGCAATAAAGAGATCTTCATAATTATACCTTAAAATTGCATTCCTACTTGAAACATCGTCTAAATATTGAGACTTAAATGTTGAAGAAATCCAAGGCATATAAATATAATTCAAGTCTATAAGGTCAAGCTTATATGAGACATTCTTCTTTGACAAATGCCATCGATAGCGCCACACCGAAGAAAAAACGCGACGATGGAATTCAGGACGATTCTGCAGATTGTAGCTTAATGCCAATTCTGAAGTGGCATTAACATGAATCTTATGGCGTGTTGGAATAAATGGTATTAAAAAACGTGGGAAAGATAATCTAGTTTCTATATTATATTCTTCATAATTTTTATTCTGATAACCTTCAAGTCCCGTTATTGCCTCAAAAGCAGCACGAATCTGCATACTTAAGGTTTCCGACCCCCTAAAAAGATTTCTGTTCTCATATGTCAATATGGCTGCTGCTCCAAGATTTCCCGCAGTATTAGTACCTTCAGGTTGAAAACTGATTGAACTTGGTTTATTTGTTTTAACATGAACGTGAACATCCAACATTGCAGAATCAGCAATTTCGTTCAATTTTATATTAGTATATTTTATTGCGTGTAAACGGCTAAAATTATTATAAGTCTGCTGAAGTTTCTCTGCACTAAAGTTGTCCCCCTCGCTCAACATCATGCTATTTTCCAAAACCGGTTGACGTACACGTATTGTAGTTCCAGGCTCAAAAGAGTATGTTATTTTACGAATTTTATATTGTAAATGCTCTTTGGGAGCATCATCATAATTATTCTGAAATAAGTCTAGATATAAAACAATATTTATTAATTGGCTACCACTAATTGTATCACAATCATAATGAATAAATTCCTTATTAAACTTATAATAACCATTACTACGCAAAAAAGAAGTAATTCGTTGACGTTCCGTATCTAAATCTTCAACAGAAAAAGGAATTCCTTTGCGCAATCCACGTTTAAAAAAATCATTATCAATTAATAATGTTTTTATTGAAGAATCTGATATCACATAAGATATTTTATCTATAAAAAAAAGTTTATCAGGATGTACTAAATACTTAAGTTTCAACCTCTTATTATTAATCTTAGTTATATAATCTACCTTTGCATGCAAATATCCATTATTATTCATAACAGACTTCAATACATTACAAGTATTCTCAGCCTGCACTGAATCAAAAAATATTGGTTTATTTCCCCATTTAATTTTAGCCTTATCAATCCATTTTGCAGAATCTTTATCATTAAAAAACTTACTTCCTAATTTATATTTTATAGTTGGAAACAGCTTAGTATTTGTCTTCTGCTTCAGATAAGGTTTCAAAATTGAGACATCAAAATCTTTTGAATCAGATTTTACATCTACTTTATCAAGCAAATATTCCCCTTCTGGAACATATTTTGATGTTGAACATGATACAGCCATCATGCTTAATAAAAACATCAAACATAATACATTTTTTTTCAATACGAATTTAAATATTGAGAGTATTTGCATAAAAAGAAACTAATTTGGGCACAAAGGTATAAAAAATTAGTTGAGATTCAAACTTTTTTAATACCTTTGCGTTAGCTTAAAACATTTTTAATCACTATGATAAGCAAGAACAAGATTAAACTCATACACTCATTAAAACAAAAAAAACACCGTGATAATGAAAGGCTTTTCATAGCAGAAGGTCCAAAAGTTGTAGGTGATTTAATTGATTTTTTTCCACCAACTGCCATTTTTTGTATGGAGCAATGGATAAGTAACAATCATCGTTTAATTGGGAATGAAACAGAAATCAACATTGTTTCAGAAGAAGAACTAAGAAAAATAAGCCAATTACAAAATCCGCAAAAAGTCCTTGCTTTATTTTCTATAGAAAAATACAATAATAAATTTATTACAAAAAAAATAAGTTCAGATAAACTATCAATAGCTTTGGATGGAATACAAGATCCAGGAAACTTAGGTACAATTATAAGAATTGCTGATTGGTTTGGTATCGAAAACATTATTTGCAGTAATGAGTCTGCTGACGTTTTCAATCCAAAAGTTATTCAGGCAACAATGGGAAGTATTGCAAGAGTTAATGTATTTTATACAAACTTATACGCCTATTTGAATAGTCTGCCAGAAGATTTTCCTTTATATGCAACATTGCTCGACGGTGAAAACGTTTATAAAAAGCAACTAACAAGCGGTGGAATAATTGTTATGGGAAATGAGGGTAATGGAATCTCTCCAGAAATAAAAAAAATAATTACAAATAAATTATATATTCCTACATTCCAAACAAGCACAAATAAAGCTGACAGTTTGAATGTTGCAGTCGCTACAGCTATAGTGTGCTCTGAGTTTAGACGTAATTTAACATTACAAAAGATATAATGCTTGTTAATTTTCCGTTAATTTTATGTTAATTAACAACTAACACAATTACAAAGTTGCATAAAAAGCGTATTTTTGTACGGTTTAATTAATAATACATATTTAATATTAACATAAAAACAAAAAATCATGATTATTGGTATTCCAAAAGAGATTATGCACGACGAAGCTCGTGTTGCAGCTACTCCTGAAACAGTGGGTAAGTTTGTAAAAGATGGCTTTGAAGTAATGGTTGAAAAGACCGCAGGAGACGGTGCTCTTTACCATGATGAAGACTATGCAAAAGAAGGAGCAAAAATGATTGAAGGTCCTCAGGAAATCTTCGACAAAGCAGACATGATCCTGAAAGTTAAGGAACCACTTTTCAATGAGAAATTGGGCAAGCACGAAGTTGAAATGATGCATGCTGGACAAATCCTTATTACATTTATTCACCCAGCTTCTCCAGTTAACCATGAAATGGTTAAGAAACTCACAAAACAAGGTGTAACTGCAATTACTCTTGATGGTATTCCTCGTATTTCTCGTGCACAAAATCTTGATGCATTGACATCAATGAGTACTTGTGCTGGTTACAAAGGAATCTTGATGGCTGCTAATCATCTTACAACTTTCATGCCACAAATGTTTACAGCCGTTGGTCAGATTAAGCCTGCCAAAGTAATGGTTATTGGTGTTGGAGTTGCAGGTCTTCAGGCTCTTGCTACAGCTAAGCGTCTCGGTGCTATCACATATGCAGCCGATATTCGTCCTATGGCTTCAGAGAATGCAGGAAGTTTAGGTGCTAAAGTTGTTGATACAACTGTTCCTGCAGAATTAGCTATTGCTGAGGGTGGTTATGCAAACCGTCTTCCTGCAGATGTACTTATTCAGGAGCAAGAAGCTCTTAAAGAGACAATACAAGAAATGGACGTTGTATTCTGCTCTGCACTTATCCCAGGAAAGATTGCTCCTATCATCATTACAGAAGAAATGGTTAAGGGCATGAAACGTGGTTCTGTCATTGTCGACATCTCAATCGACCAGGGTGGAAACTGCGAACTCACTCCAAAGGGTGGCATTGAAACAAAATACGGTGTAACTATTATGGGTGTAAAGAACATTCCTGGATTGCTTCCAACAAGTTCAACATGGATGTTCTCTAACAACCTTTACAACCTTGTTAAATACTTAGTTAAGGATGGCAAAGTTGAACTTGACCGTAATGATGAAGTCATTGCAAAGAGTTTGGTATGTATCAATGGTGAATTAGTTCACGTTGGTGCACGTGAAGCTATGGGCATGTAATTTTATTGAAAACTAATAGGAAAAAAGAGGAAAGTATTTTATCACTCTCCTCTTTTTTATTTTTTTCATAGCAACATTAATCATTATCATAAACTTTTTTTATATGATACATCCAGTTATTCTAATTATTGTTTTTTTGGTATGTACCATTGCGGGATACTTTATAATTAAGAATGTACCTAGCTTGTTACACACCCCACTTATGTCAGGTATGAATGCTCTATCTGGAGTGACTATTGTTGGAGCTATTTCTGCAACAGGTCTTTCTTTACTTGACAACTCTCTCGATTCTGCTACTGTAATATTTGCACAAATAATAGGATGTATTGCTATTATTTTAGCCGCTATCAATGTATTTGGTGGTTTTGGTGTAACACACCGTATGTTGCAAATGTTTAACAAAAAGAAGAAATAATAAAGAACTTATCGAAACATGGAAACCATTCAAATTGTAATAAGTGCGTTATTAGCAGTAGCTGTATTAGCAGGAATATCAATGATGAGTAAAGTTAAAAGCTCAGTAAATGGAAATCTACTTTCTGCTTTGGCAATGCTCATCGGTATAATTGCAACTCTATTCTTTAGTGGAGTTGTAACAGCATGGACAATATATCCTGCTATAATAATTGGTGCCTTAATTGGTGGAACAATGGCAAAACGAGTTCAGATGATTCAGATGCCTCAAGTTGTTGCACTCTTTAATGGTCTTGGTGGTGGTGCTTCTGCGTTTGTCGGAATAATGTCAGCTTCAAAACTTGGCTTTAGCGAGGAGCAATTGGCATTAATTGCAGACAAAGGATATGAACCTTTTGTAATGTTCACCTCCCTATTAGCAATTGCTGTTGGTATTATTACCCTTGTTGGTAGTTTAGTTGCAGCTGGTAAACTACATAGAGTTTTACCTCAGAAACCTATTGTATGGCCAGGACATTCAATGACAACAATGATATTCCTACTACTGACTGTGATTCTAATTTTAATTGGATCATTCAGCAAAGGAAATGAAACAATAGTTATTGTTGCGACAACATTAACTTCAGCATTATTTGGATTATATTTCTCTGTAAGAGTAGGTGGTGCTGACATGCCAATAACCATATCACTTCTCAACTCTCTATCTGGAGTTGCAGGTTCAATTGCTGGTATGGCTATCAGTGACATATTCCTTGTTGCTGTTGGTGGCATTGTCGGAGCATCAGGTTTATTGTTAACTCAAATTATGTGTCGTGCAATGAACCGTAGCCTTATGAGTATACTATTAGGTGGTAAAAAATCTGCTCCAAAACCTTCAACGACAACTAAATCTACAAACAAAGAAGCAACTAAAGATTCAGCTAAAGCTTCTACTAAAGAAGAGAAGAACAGCCCCGCTAAGGTGCTCGCTTCTGCAAAGGAAGTGATAATCGTACCGGGATACGGAATGGCGCTTGCACAGGCACAGCACCAGGTGAAGCAGCTAGCCGAGCTCCTGGAGGGAAACGGAGCCAGGGTGAGGTTCGCCATACACCCGGTGGCAGGACGAATGCCGGGACACATGAACGTGCTGCTGGCTGAGGCTGACGTGCCATACGAGAAGCTGTTCGAGATGGAGGCAATCAACGACGACTTCGAGAAGGCCGACGCAGTGGTTGTAATCGGAGCCAACGACGTCCTAAACCCTGCGGCAAGGAACGCGGAGGGCACCCCTATATACGGAATGCCGGTACTCAACGTGGACAAGGCGCCGGAGGTCATCGTATGCAACTACGACCTGAAGCCGGGATATGCAGGTGTGGAGAACCCTATATACACCAGGGAGAAGGGAGTGTACCTTGAGCTCGGAGACGCAAAGGAGACAATCAAGAAGCTCATTGCAGGGGTTACGAATGCAA
>JAGAGD010000033.1 GCA_017627765.1 Prevotella sp.
AATGCTGATGCGTTGAAATATGCAATGATGGTGTTCAACGATAACGGTAAGAAGAATGCAACAGACTATATTAACTATGGTCGTGCACTCAATGGCAATGGACAGTATGATGAAGCTATTGCACAGTTCGAAACCGCGCTGAAAGAGGACGCGGAGAAGGTTGAGGCTTATCGCTATATGTCTGATTCTTACAAAGGAAAGGACGAGATGGACAAGAGTCTTGAACTTATGCAGAAATACCTTAACTTGAACGATGAAGCTAAACCATCAGACTATAAGTCTCTGGCTGACATCTATATGAAGAACGTTGAAGAAGGTATTGATAAGGAAAATAACCTCAAGAAAGCACTTAGTGTATTTGACGACGTTATTAAGAAATATCCTCAAATATCAGCATGGGCTTATCTTCAGAAAGCAAATGATGCTTACACTGCAGAAAATGATGATTTAGCAATTGAGAATTATGATAAGGTAATTGAAATTGTAGAAAATAAACCTGAACGTGATGAAACAGATTTAAATTATCTAAAGCGTGCTTATAAGATTGCAGGTTACACATACTGGGCAGGAAGAGACGATTTTGAGAAGGCTAAGGTTTATCTTAACAAACTTTATGATCTTGATCCTAATGATAATGTCGCTAAACAGGCACATGAAGCTCAGCAAGAAGAAACTGCTCAAGCGGAAGATTAATATTTAGGGAATAAATAAAGATTAAAATATTGGAGAGGTGTGCTATAAGCGCACCTCTCTTTGTTTTCACATTATCGGCATTCATTATAGTCCTAATCAAATTGTTGAGTTATTTTGTCAATATTAAGTGTAATATTGTTATATTTATTTTGACAATTTATCAAAGATTTACTAATTAATTTAAGTATATGCGGAATTTTTTTTATCTTTGCAATATCTAAAACTCTCAAAGTTTTATTTTGTGGCGCAGACTTGAAGTTTATATAAATTATAATTCCGTATATTTAGTTATTAGGAAAATTACAAAACTATTTGAATATGAAAAAAACTAACTCTTTTTTTACTCTAGTGTTCATGCTGCTTTTATCTGCAGTTGGTGTAAAAGCACAAGCACCTGTTGCATCATTCACTGCTGACGAGGCTTCACTTACATATTATGAACAAGGATGGGACTCGGAAAGCGATTTCAGCAAGTGGACATATTCTGCCAATACTTCTTATGTTACATGGGAATTGGCTGAAAAGCCTTCTTTCTCTGGGACTTCATTCAATGATGGTTTTAACAAGATAGAGAAGCAGAGCAAATACTCTTTGGCAATAGAATATTCTTCTTCATACAAGGATGAAAGTGCGACGTCACCTGCAATTGCTGTGCGAGATAATTCTACTGTTGAATATTATGTATGCCTTTATTCTGTATGGTATTTTAATGCCGATTTAAAGTTTTTCGTTACAGATGTGAATACTGGTGAAAAAGAACAACTTGTCAGTACTTTTATTTGGGCACAAGACAATGGGTTCACAGGTCCTAACTGGGTTAAGTTCTCTTTCGATTTATCGAAATATGCAGGTAAGACTTGCCAGTTTAGTTTTCAGTATGTTGGAACTGAAGGCGAAAATGCATATATTGACGGTTTTAGGTTGAAACAGAAAGACGATTCCGACAATTCCGTTATAACAATTTTTGAAGGTGAGGATGTGCATTTCTGCGATCTTTCTTCAAATGCTCCAACATCATGGAAATGGCAGCTCGAAGGTGCTACACCAAATGTATCAACAGAGCAGAATCCCGTAGTGTCTTACAATCAAGTAGGTGACTATAGTGTGTCGCTTACAGCAGAAAATGCTGATGGTTCTTCTACTTATACTCGTCAAAACTATATTCACGTTATTGCTCAGTCGCCAGTTGCACTAATAG
>JAGAGD010000034.1 GCA_017627765.1 Prevotella sp.
GCAATATGCCACATATCGCACTGCGATATGCCACGTTTCGCATCGCGAAAGGACACCTTTCACTTTTTCATTCCTTATGTTCGTTTACATAGTTTAAGCTGATTGATTAACAATTAAACGCTTTTTAGCATTTCGCTGCGTGCCAAACGGAAAATCTTTCTCTAGAATTAAAATTCCGTTTGTCAAGATTTTTTACTTTTTTCGTCAAGAAATCGGGCTGATTTTGGAAGTTACAGTTTGTAAGCAGTAATTGCTCCCCTAAGTTTAGGGGAGCTGTCACGAAGTGACTGAGGAGTGTGTTTACACGATGCAACGGCATCGTGGATGATGAAGGATGAAGGAATAATGATTAAGGGTGTGAGTTATAAGTGTTGAGTTATGAGTTATAAGTTCCCGTTCCCGTTAAGGTTCCCCATTATCTTGCATCCTCACAAAAAAAAATTCCTTTGTTTGCTTTGTTTTATTGATTTTTATTACTTTTGCAAGTCGTTTTAAAAAAGCCTATACAATAACATTAAATAATAAAAGGAATACTACTATTATGAAGAAACAAGTTTTGCTCTTGTTGCTTTGCACGCTACTGACACTCTCAAGCTTCAGCGTGCATGCTGTGGCGCAGTCTATTAGTTCGTCTGCACCAGCTGCGGTAGAAGGACTTGCCCTCAATTTTGAAGGCCCTTCGCTGACAGGTACAATTTCATTTACACTCCCTACAAAGACCTATGGGGGCAGTCAATTGACAGGAAACGTAAGTTACGACATTGCCATCACGGGTGCTGTAGTGAAAAGCGGACAAGCCCCTGCCGGCTCGGTTGTTACAGAGACAGTTTCGGCTCCCTACGACTACATCACCTACTTCTCGGTAACTGCAAAGAACGGAAGCGGTTCTGGTCCTAATGCCTCAATCAGCCAGTGGATTGGCTATGGCGAACCAAAGGCTCCTAAAAACCTTAAGGCAAAATATCAGGCAAGCGACAAAAGCGTGAAGCTGACTTGGGATGCCGTAACAGAGACCATGAGCGGCGGCTACTTCAATCCAGAAGAAGACCTCACCTATGTGGTTGTGCGCTTCCCTGAACGTGACACGCTGACAAAGACTCTCCGCGAAACAACATATACAGACCATCCTTCATTCGAAGAAAACACATCGGTCTACTATGTCGTTACCCCTCTCAACGTAAGGTCGCTTGGCTATACTGCCATGAGCGAGAACATAACGGCAGCAGGCACATTCACAGTTCCTTACGAAGAGCACTTCGACGAGATGTCTTCATTCGACACCTACAATGTCGTTGACGTAAACAGCGACTGGGACACATGGGAGTATGACCCATATCGCAAGTGTGCTGCTTATCACTATGGCGACCAGAAAGCCGACGACTGGCTGTTCACACCCGACATAACCATGACTACAGGATGTGACTATATACTGAAACTGAAAGCCAAGTCTTCCATCACCGACAAGCCAGAGCGACTCGCAATAGCATTTGGCAAAGGCTCAGAGCCTTCCGACTATACTCAGATGCTGCTCGAGCCAACACTTCTGCCTGCAGAAGACTCTCTCATCACCTGCACCATCAAGATTAACGAAGACGGCGACTATCGCATAGGCTTCCATGCACTGAGCGATGCCAACTGCTACTATCTCTATGTTGACGACATAACGATAGAGGCAGGACCTGCATACACTTCACCTGCAAAGGTTCAGAATATTATCGTTGTTCCCGACAATGAAAACCCGCAGGTTGCCAAGATAGACTTCGACCTTCCAACCAAAGCAATCAACGGCGATGCGCTTACGTCTGTTACAAGAGTTGTTGCCCTGCGCGACGACTCTCAGGAAGTAGATGCTGCAATAAACCTGCAGCCAGGTCAGCATGTAACACTCTACGACCACTATGCTCAGCAAGGACTTAACAACTATACAGTCGTTGCCTATAACGAATCGGGCGAAGGAGAAAAGGCTTCTGCATCAGCCTTCATTGGCGAGGATGCACCGCTCGAACCAACCGACATCAAACTCGTTGACAACCAAGACGGAACATTGCTCATTTCGTGGACAGCACCTTCGGCAATAGGAAAGAACGGCGGACACGTCAGCACCGACAAGTTGCGCTACAACATCTATACAGCCGACGGATACATAACTGGCGACCTCATTGCAGAAAAGATTGCAGAGACTCAATATCTTATCACAAATGTCGACACAGAAGGCCGTCAGCAGGTGCTCTACTATGGAGTGTCTGCGCTGACTACCGACGACAACGAGAGCAACGTGATTAAGTCTTCGCCTGTAGTTACGGGCAAAGCAGACACTCTCCCTTATGTTGAGTCTTTCGCCAACGGACACATCGAGCACGAACTCTTGTGGACAGAGCAGAAAGGTCTTTACGCTTTCAACATCACTACCGCCTATGCTTCTGACAACGACAAAGGTTCTGCCTACTACTATACTGACGAGGAAGGCGAAGAAGGCTGGCTCAACACTGGTAAGATTGCTGTGAAAGATGCTGAGAAACTCACTCTTGTCTTCGACTATTATGCAACACCAGGCGTGAAACTTACCCTCAATCCCGATATAAGCAGAAACGGAGGCGAGGCAGAATCACTTGAGGCAATTGACTTTGCTACACTCGAAGGCGCTCAGGGATGGCGTCAGGCAGTCTACGACATCAGCTCGTTTGCCGATGCCGACTATATCATCGTGAAGATGCACGCTGTCGCAAACGAGACAATGGCACCAGTATTGTTCGACAATCTTCGCATCTTCGAAGGTGCAGACAACAATCTGAGCATCTCAATGAAGGCACCAGAGAAGATGCTGGTAAGCAAGATGAGTTATTTCCATGTAAAGGTAATCAATCATGGTTCTAAGGAGGCAAAGAACTTTACCATTCGTCTTCTTGGCAATGGCGAGGAACTGCTGGCAAAAGATGTAGAAGCAATCGAAGCCTATGGCACCTTCACCACACAGCTTGAATATGCTCCAAACGCAAACAGTCCAGAGCTGTTGGAAGTGAAGGCAGAGGTTGTTTATGCCAACGACACTAACGAAGCCGACAACTTTAGCGAGGCTGTCGAAGTAGCCGTAGAGCGCAACAACTATGAGACTGTTACACTTACTGGTACAACATCAGGCAACACCGTAAGTCTGAGTTGGAACAAACCAGAGACAAATCATGAAACTATATTTGAGGACTTTGAAAGTTATGAGCCTTTCACTGTAGACAACTTTGGCGAGTGGACCTGCTATGACGGCGATGGTGCACAGACCTATGCTTTCGACTTCGCTAAGTTCAAGCATGAGACCGAGCCAATGGCATTTATCACATTCGACCCAACTCGCCTCGGCATTGATTTAGACAATCAAGACCATCTGAAGGCACACTCAGGCAATCGCTATATCGTTAGTTTCGACGCTGTTGCTGGTGCTGCCGACCATAGCGATGACTGGCTCATCTCTCCAGAACTGACAGGCGAAGAACAGACAATCAGTTTCTTTGCTAAAGGAATTACCGACGACTACGGACAGGAGAAGTTTGAAATACTCTACTCTAACGAGACCGACAACATTGAGGACTTCCAGAAACTGGGCGAAACATATAGTTGCAGTGCAGCAGAGTGGAACTACTATGAGGTTAAGCTCCCAGAGGGTTCAACTCGCTTTGCAATCCATGTCGTTTCAAGTGATTGTTTCGGTCTGATGATAGACGATGTTAAGTTTGATGTTCCACTCCTTCCAGAGGGTTACAACGTCTATAGGAACAACAGTCTGATAGCAACAGTTGGAGGCAACACCAACAGTTATGTTGACGTTACTCAGGAAGAAGGCAACTACGAATATGCAGTCTCTGTAGTTTATAATCGCGGAGAGTCAGAACTCTCTAATGTTTATTCTGCGACAACAGGCATTGAGGAACTGCATAGTGGCAAGTCGGCAGTTGCAGCAGGCAACGGATTCATTGCCATTTCAAATGCAGAAGACAAGCCTGTAAGCGTGTTCACAACCGACGGCAGATTGGTGGCAAAGGCAGAAGGACAGCGCCAGATGCGCATATCAGTAAAGAGTGCAGGCTGCTACATCGTTAAGGTAGGACACGAGACCAGCAAAGTTATTGTTAAGTAATTTTGTATTAAGAATTAAGGAATAAAGATTAAGGTTAACGGGAACGATAACGGGAACGGGAACGTTTACTTTAACCTTAACTTTAACTTTAACGTTAACTAGAGTTGAGGATTTTGACGGGAACCTTAACTTTAACTTTAACGTTAACTGGAGTTGATGATTTTGACGGGAACGTTAACCTTAATCTTTATTCCTTAATCATTAATCCAGCATAACTATGAACTGTGCACTATGCACTATGAACCAATCCCCCCTCCCTCCCAGTTTTAAGAAAAATTAAATTTATTTCCTAAATTGTTTCTTATTTCGCTGATAAATCATTACTTTTGCATAGTTAAACGATTTATTTGCATACTTCTGCCCAAATCATATATAGTCTGCATCGGGTTATAGAGAAATGTTTGGCAAATTGTGTGTGAAGATAATTCAAAAACTACTATAACTATGCGAACAAAAAGCCATCTATCGGTGCTCATCAACGAGCAAGCACGCAAATATGGTGAAAAAACAGCTCTGACATATCGCGACTTCGGAAGCCTGAAGTGGAAGACTATGTCGTGGAACGTGTTCTCACAGAATGTCAAGAAAGTGTCTAACGCACTGCTGAATCTCGGCATCAAGGTGCAGGAAAATGTCGGAGTCTTTTCGCAAAACGCAATATACAGTCTGTTCACCGACTTCGGCGCATTTGGAATACGTGCAGTAACTATTCCTTTCTATGCGACGAGTTCGGAGCAGCAGATGCAGTTTGTCATAACCGATGCTCAGATAAGGCTGCTCTTCGTAGGCGAACAAGACCAGTACGACAAGGCTTATCGGGTTTTGCCACTGTGTCCTACACTGGAGCGCATCGTTGTGTTCGACAACAGTGTGCGCATAAACAATCACGACCCTAACACCATTTTCTTTGAAGACTTCATCAAACTTGGCGAAGGACTGCCACGACAGCCTGAAGTAGAGAAACTGTATTCGCAGGCAAGTTACGACGATATAGCCAACATTCTCTATACTTCGGGAACAACAGGCGACTCAAAAGGAGTGGTGCTCACTTACGGACAATATGAAGCAGCATTTGAGGCTAACGACAAGTGCGTGCCTGTAGGCGAGAAAGACCGCGTCATGAACTTCCTTCCTTACACCCATATCTTCGAGCGTGGATGGACATTCTTTGCTATGGGCGAGGGTGCAGAGTTCATCGTCAACACATATCCTCACGAGATACAGCAGTCTATGCGCGAGACACGTCCTACCTGCATGTGCTCTGTTCCGCGATTCTGGGAGAAAGTATATGCTGGAGTACAGGCAAAGATAGACAAGGCAAGTCCTGCAAGGAAAGCACTCTTCAAGAGAGCACTTCGAGTAGGAAGGAAATACAACATAGAGTGTCTGGCACGCGGCAAGCGTCCGTCGCTGGCTCTTGCTGCGCAATATACATTCTTCAATAAGACTCTGTTCAAACTAATACGGCAGCAACTCGGACTTGACAAACCAAACATATTCCCAACGGCAGGTGCAACAGTCTCGCAGAAAGTAGAAGAGTTCGTACACTCAATTGGCATTGACATGATTGTAGGCTACGGACTTACGGAGAGTCTTGCAACAGTGTCTTGCAACCACAAGGGGAAGCCGTTTACCGTTGGCTCGGTTGGCATACCAGTTCACAACATCAGCGTGAAGATAGGCGAGAACAACGAGATTCTGCTCAAGGGGCCTACTATCACTCGTGGCTACTACAAGCGCGATGACCTCAACAGTCAGGTGTTTGATGCCGACGGATATTTCCATACAGGCGACTCGGGTTTCATTCGTGGTAAGGAACTTTTCCTTACAGACAGAATAAAGGACCTTTATAAGACAAGTAACGGCAAGTATATTGCTCCGCAGATGATTGAGGCAAAGATGCTCGTAGACAAATTCATAGAGCAGATAGCCGTTATAGCCGACCAGAGAAAGTTTGTTTCGGCACTCATCGTGCCCGACTTCGCAATACTTGAAGAGTATGCACGCGACAACGGAATAAAGTTTAATACCAAAGAAGACCTCTGCAAAGACCGCTGCATAAACAAGATGATAGGCGAGCGTATCAACATGTTGCAGCAGGGACTGGCTGGATATGAAACAATCAAGCGTTTCACTCTTCTGCCGCGCCACTTCTCTATGGAGGCAGGCGAGCTAACTAATACGCTGAAGATCAGACGCTCGGTGCTCTTAAAAAACTATGCTGAGCAGATAGACAAGATGTATGAGGAGGAATAACAGCGCTACGCTGTTTCTTACAAATCATATTCTTTGGAGTTTTGCAAGTGTCTGGCTTGTCTGGTTATAAGTGGTGAAGGTCATGGTGCAGGGTTGGCATTTTATGATGCGAAATGTAGAACAATCTGTTTGAAACATTAAAGCACAGTGATCTGAATACTTTAAAAAAGACTTACGGAACTGAAACTTGCAGAAGTTTTGTCATATTCATAACACATAAATCAAATAATGATAACCGCAGAACAACTGAAAGATATCATTGAAAGGACTGAAGACCTATATCGCTATCTTGATATCGACAGGAAAAAAATAGAATACGAAGAGGAGGATTTACGCACTCAGGCTCCTGACTTCTGGGACGACCCGAAGAGAGCACAGGAGCAGATGAAAAAGGTTAAGGACATCAAGAAATGGCTTGACGGATATGAGGAAGTGCGAAATGCTGCCGACGAACTGAAACTTGCCTTCGACTTCTATCACGATGAAATGGTGACTGAAGAGGAGGTTGACAACGATTATCACCGTGCTGTCGAAGCCATTGAGCAACTTGAACTGAAGAACATGCTCCGCCAGAAGGAAGACCCGATGGACTGTGTGCTTAAAATCAACTCAGGAGCAGGCGGCACAGAGAGTCAGGACTGGGCTCAAATGCTCATGCGTATGTATATGAGATGGGCTGAAGCCCACAACCATAAAGTGACGATTAGCAACCTGCAAGAAGGCGATGAGGCAGGAATAAAGAGTGTCACGATGGAGATTGAAGGTGGCGAGTATGCCTACGGCTATCTTAAGAGCGAAAGTGGAGTACACCGTCTGGTCAGAGTCTCTCCTTTCAATGCGCAGGGCAAGCGAATGACAAGTTTTGCTTCGGTTTTTGTCTCTCCATTAGTCGATGACACCATCGAAGTGTTTGTAGACCCCTCAAAGGTTTCTTGGGACACTTTCCGCTCTTCAGGCGCAGGCGGACAGAATGTGAATAAGGTGGAGACTGGTGTCAGACTTCGCTACCAGTATGTTGACCCCGACACAGGAGAAGAGGAAGAAATCCTCATCGAAAACACTGAAAGTCGCAAGCAGCTGGAAAATCGCAACAACGCAATGCGTCTGCTCAAGTCGCAACTCTACGACCGCGCAATGAAAAAAAGACTTGAGGCGCAGGCAAAGATTGAGGCAGGAAAGAAAAAAATAGAGTGGGGAAGTCAGATACGCAGTTATGTCTTCGACGACAGACGAGTGAAAGACCACCGCACAAACTATCAGACCACCGATGTCGATGCCGTAATGGATGGAAAGATAGACGGTTTCATCAAAGCCTATCTGATGGAGTTTCCTGTAGTCGACGACTAATAAACAGTTCTTAGAAATTATAACAATTCAAATACAAAAAACAAAAATATAAATAAAATGAGCAAGGAAAAGAAAGAAGCAAGACGTCTCGCAAGAGAGAAGAAACAGGAAGAACAGGCAAAGAAAGTTATTAAATGGATTATTGCTATTCTGTTGCTGATTGCATTTCTGTTTATCATAATGACGTCAGGACTGTTGAGCTGATGAGTGGTTTTGAGATTGAGAGGAAGTTCCTTGTTCGTAAAGACATTGACTTCCGAGTTCGTGCGCATACCAAATATAGCATGCGACAGGGATATATTCCTGCAAAAGGAGCAACTGTGCGCATTCGTCTGCGCGACGACAAGGGTTTCCTTACCATCAAGGGCCCTGCTTCCCTTCATGGACTCTTGCGCTATGAGTTTGAAAAGGAGATATCGCCCGACGAAGCAAACGAGCTGCTCAAGCTCTGCACAAAGCCGCTAATTGAAAAAACGCGCTATCTGATTGATGAAGGCGGACATACTTTTGAAGTTGACGAGTTTTACGGAGACAATGAAGGACTCATAATTGCAGAGATAGAACTGAAGAAGGTCTCCGAAGATTTTGAGCGTCCCGACTTTCTCGGAAAAGAGGTTACAGGCGACGACCGTTTCTACAACAGCCATCTCCGCCTACGGCCTTTCTGTCTCTGGAAAGACGAACTTGAAGATTATAAGTAGCCCGTAAGATGATATTTGCTAATGGCGCAGACAAGAACAGCTTAGAAGGCAGCATGGCATTCTAAGCTGTTTTTTTGTTTTTATATGATTACAATCTCGCTGTCTGATAATGGAGTTTCAAGCAAAAATAAATATGAAGCGTTTTGGCAAAGCTTGAAAAATAGCATATTAAAAAAAAGAGATAAGATAATTGGTGTCGAAATTTGTTTCGGTAATTAGTAATGAATTTAAAGCAAGGGAAGCAAGTCTGGATAACACAAGTCTATCGCTTGATTTGTGTGATGACGAGACCGATGAACAAGGCAAGGGTTACGCCGATGCTGTTAGCGGCAAAGTCGAGCCACTCGCCGCTACGACGGCCTCCAGTGCAGTAGGCTTGCAGCAGTTCTATGAGTCCGCTCATCAGTACGGGGGCGAGCCAGCCGAGAAGCATAGTTCTTGCCTTAAAGAACTTGTCAGTCAGTCTTATGCCCTGCTTGCTGTTGTGTCTTGCCCATTCCAGCCACATTATGCTGAATGTTTCGCCATACATTACGAGGTGAGTCCACTTGTCAATCATGCTTACATTGCTAAGCGGAGTTTCGGGAATGGGCATGAGGCAGAGCACCCATATTGCTGCAATAAGTACTAATGTAAAAGGATAATATCTTAGTTTGATGTGCATAAATTCAAAAATTATTATATATTTTGCGGCAAAAGTAAGAAATTATCATTAAATTTGCAGCAAAAGTAGGAGTTTTTTGAAGAAAAAACAAAAGCAATACTATGAGTCAGACAAATAGAGCAACCTTCGGGACTAAACTCGGAGTGATTTTGGCTACAGCTGGTTCGGCTGTAGGTTTAGGTAATGTGTGGCGTTTTCCTTATATGACAGGTGAGAACGGCGGTGCAGTTTTCATCATTGTTTATATAGCCTGCGTGCTGTTGCTCGGCATTCCTTGCATGATTAGCGAATTCATAATCGGCAGACATGGGGCTGCAAACTCGGCGCGAGCCTATAGCAAGATGGCTAATGGTTCGGCATGGAAGATGATTGGCTACATTGGAGTGATTACTGGATTTATCATTACGGGCTACTATGCTGTTGTGTCGGGCTGGTGTCTGCAATACATATTCGGCACGCTGGCAGGAAAGATGAGCGGAGACGCTGCTTATTATCAAACATATTTTGCCGACTTCTCTGCAAGTGCATGGAAACCAATATTGTGGGCTGTTGTCTTTCTTTTTGCTACTCATTTCATTATTACTAAAGGTGTAGAGAAAGGCATTGAGCGTGCTTCAAAACTGATGATGCCAACGCTTTTCGTGCTGCTCGTCATCATTGTTGTTGCTTCTTGCATGCTGCCAGGTGCTTCTAAAGGTATTAGTTATCTGCTTAAGCCCGATTTCTCTGAACTCAACAAGGATGTATTTCTCGGGGCATTAGGTCAGTCGTTCTATTCTCTGAGCATCGGAATGGGCTGTATCTGCACCTATGCAAGCTATTTCTCGCGCGAAACAAATCTCACCAAGTCTGCCGTTCAGATTAGTGTGATTGACTCATTGATAGCCATACTTGCAGGTTTGATGATTTTTCCTGCAGCTTTCTCAGTAGGAGTTCAGCCCGATAGTGGTCCTTCGCTTATATTCATCACACTGCCAAATGTTTTTGGTGAGGCTTTCGGAAGCGTTCCAGGACTTGCCTTTGTTGTGTCGCTGCTGTTCTATGTTCTCTTGTCTTTGGCTGCTCTCACTTCGCTTATCTCGTTGCATGAGGTCTCAACGGCTTTCTTCCACGAAGAGCTTAAAATTTCGAGGAGCAAGGGAGCATGGATTGTTACCATAGGGTGTTCTGTCATAGCTGCTTTCTGTGCATTGTCGTTTGGTGGCCGAGAATCGCTAAGTTTGTTTGGAAAATCGTTATTCGACGGTGCCGACTTCCTCACAGGACAAATACTCCTGCCTGTAGGCGGACTGCTTACGAGCCTGTTTATAGGATGGTATGTGCCTAAACAAATCTGCCGTGACGAGTTCACTAACAACGGAACGCTGCGCGGTTCGCTTTTCAGCGTATGGCTATTCTGTGTCAGATTTGTATGTCCTATAAGCATAGTTGCAATATTCCTGCATCAGTTTGGAGTAATCTGATTTTTAGTTTATTGCTGAATAGTTCATAAGACATAGTTATTTAATAATCATATAAAGACAAAAATGAAAAAGATTTTATTGACATTTGCATTCCTGCTGACAGCATTTGCAGGTTTTGCGCAGACTGCTAACGATATTGTTGGCGAGTTTAAGAACGAAAAAGACGTAGAGGTTCAAGTTGTTCCTAAGATGATGATTCAGATGGGAATGGCTCAGTCGCCAGACGAGAAGGCTAAGTCGCTTGCTAAGAAGATAGAAGGTATGACTGTGATGTCGCTCAGTAAGGCTTCTGATGATGTTAAGGCAAATTTCTTAGCTAAGGCAGCCAAACTGACTGAGGCTGGCTATGAGAAGGAAGAAGAAATCGAAGAAAGCGGTGTGAAGGTTAAGACTTTAATCAAGACCGAAGATGATGTTGTTAAGGAACTTGTCAACATTGTTGAGGCAAATGGCGAGACTGTCTTCATCCTCATGACTGGCAAGTTCAGCAAAGACGACTTAGACGCCCTCAAAAACAATATGTAAGATAGAGTAATTTATAAACAAACAAAAAAACGTAGAAGGTTATTGTCTTAACTTTCTACGTTTTTTTTGTGTATGCTTTTGCAAATTCTTTTATTGTCTGCGCTTTGCTTATGTATGCTATAAATGCCTGCTACAACTTAAATTGCAGACGGGTCTCAATTAGAGAAACCTTATTGTCTTCAAATCCTGCACGATGGCGGGCTGTAGTAATGCTGCCTCTGACGCGCCAGATAACATAGTTGTTGACATAATAGTTGAAACAAAGCGAATAGTCATTAACTATTCCGCCGCGAATGTCAGTCTTCTGCGAGTTAAGGTCGGAGTAACTATAGCCTAAGCACAGTTCCATTGTGCCGCCTTTAGGAATGGTTGTGTTGCAGTATTCATCGTTGTGGGTGTAGTCGCCTCCGCGCAAGACGGTGCGAATCATACCGTAAGCACCAGAAGCATGATAGGCAGGCAGCGCGTTTCTGCGGTTAACCTGATTGAAATAATACTGACCCTCGAAGCACCATCGCTTGTAGGCAACTGTCAGTTCGGGGGTGAACTCAGCCATGAGGCGTGCATCTGTTATCATTGCTTTCTGTGCTGCAACCTGCGATACACGAGTAGGATAAGTGCTTGTGAGCGTAATCATGCGATGACTCAGTTCGTTGTCTTTGTTGTATTGCGGAGTCTGCAAACCGCCAGACACTCCCACTGCCACAAAGCGGCCAGCCTCGTTAATGGGCAGATAGACCAGTCTGGTCACAGCACCTACACCCTGATTGCCGTTGTCGTTGCCGCTTCTTACCATCGACTCTTTCTCATTAAAGAAGCAAAGCGAACCGAAGTAGCGGCTGTCGTGATGGACATACTCAACGCCAAGCATGTAGTTGTGGGCAAGTGCAAGATTGCATCTCGGTTCCTCCATGCCTGTTCTCATCGAACTGCTATAAGAAGAGTTGAGTCCGTAGTGAGTTACAAAGTAGCCAGCACGGATGAAGTCCTTGCTTGTCAGTTCCTTTCGGATATACATATCCATAGGAGTAACTTTGCCATACTGCATGCCAGCCTCGAAAACTGCCGACCAATCTCCGTATTTTGCAGCAACACCGATGCGTATGTCGGGTATTGCGAAACCGTCGTTCAGGTCTTCCTCTTCTTTGCCAGCATCAATGAGTGCACCGTCCATGAGCAGTCTTGCTATGGGGCGCACTTCCAACTTAGGCTGCTCTTGAGCAAAAGTCGCAACAATGCCCATGAGCATTATTGCGACCGAAAGTATTCGTTTTCTGTTCATAAAGGATATATCCTCCTTTCAAAGGGGTTATTAAGTTATTGTCTTTCGTTTTATAATCCCTAATCCTTCATCAGTAGCGATTTCTTTACTTCACTTCCCAGATGTCGTTAGTCTCAAGAAGTTCGGTAAAGTTATGATAGTTCTTCTTTGCCTTTACCTCCTCTATCTGGTTCCAGATTGCTTCATTGTAGGTTGGTGATGGCACATCTCTGATTACGCCTAAAGCCACAGGGAAACCTTCAGAAGTGTCCATCAGTGCAAGTTTCATCTGCAATGTGTTGTCTTCGCAGTGAGCATCGTGAACGAGAACATCGTCGATAGTCCATCCGCCTTCGCCTATAGTTACCACCTTAAGGTTGAAACCATCGCGCACAATACCCTTCTCGTTGTTTTCGCCAAAGACAAGTTTCTTGCCATGTTCAACGTAGATGGCATTCTTCTTGCGGTTCTCTTTATTATATATAGGATCGTAAACGCCGTTGTTGAATATCACGCAGTTCTGCAAAATCTCGCAAACGGCAGCACCTTTATGATGGTATGCAGCCTTGAGAATGTCTACTGTCTCTGGACCGTCGGTAGCAACTGAACGTGCAAAGAATCGTCCGCGTGCGCCAAAGCAAAGTTCGGCAGGGCGGAACGGGTCTTCAACAGTTCCGTAAGGACTTGACTTCGACACGAAACCGCGAGGCGAAGTAGGAGAATACTGTCCCTTAGTCAGACCGTAGATTCTGTTGTTAAGCAGAATCATGTTGAGGTCGATGTTGCGTCGCATTGCGTGAATGAAGTGGTTACCGCCGATAGCCAGTCCGTCGCCATCACCTGAAATCTGCCATACGGTCAGGTCTGGGTTGGCTACTTTAGTTCCAGTTGCAATAGCTGCAGCACGTCCGTGAATGGTCTGCATTGCGTAGGTGTTGACATAATAAGGCAGACGGCTTGAACAACCGATACCCGAAATTACTGCCATGTCGTGTGGAGCAACTCCAACTTCAGCCATAGCCTTATGGAGAGAAGCGAGGAAGAAGTGGTCGCCACATCCTGGACACCAACGAGGTTGGCTCTTTTTATAGTCTTGAGCTGTATATGTTGTCATGATGTTTCTTCTTTTTATTTGTTTAGAATTTCCTTAAATGCTTCAACGAGGTCAGTGATAACAAATGGTTGACCTTTTACTTCGTTATACTGATATGGAACAAATCCATTGACACGAGCACGCAAATAGGCAGCAAGCTGACCTAAGTTTTGTTCTGCAACAACCACTTTCTTATATTTCATCAGCACTTCGGCTGTGTTCTTTGGCAGTGGGTTGATGAAAGAGAAGTGAGTCTGTGCCACTTTATATCCTTGCTCGCGCATCTCTTCCATTGCAGAGAACAGATGTCCGTAGGTTCCTCCGAAGCCTACGATAAGTAAGTCAGCATCGTCTTTGTCTCCCATAACCTCAAGGTCGGGAACTGGAATGTTGGCAACTTTCTCTGCTCTCAGACGACACATTTCGTCGTGGTTTTGTGGGTCGGTAGATATTGCTCCAGTCTTTCCGTCTTTCTCCAGACCTCCCAATATGTGTGTGAAGCCTTCCTGTCCAGGAATAGCCCAGAAGCGAGCCTTTGTCTTTTCGTCGCGCTGATAAGGTGTATAGTTGCCTTTCATGTCGGGAGTTGCATAGTGAGGTTTAATCTCAGGCAACTTATTTATGTCTGGCAGACGCCATGCAGCCGAGCCATTAGCAACGAAAGCGTCGGTAAGAAGAATTACAGGTGTCAGATGTTCGAGTGCTATCTTGGCTGCTGCATAAACAGAGTCGAAGCAGTTTGTTGGACTTGTAGCTGCAATGACTGGCATCGGGCTTTCTCCATTTCTTCCGTAAAGAGCCTGAAGCAAGTCGGTCTGCTCGCTCTTTGTTGGCAAGCCTGTTGACGGACCTCCACGCTGAACATCTATTATGACGAGTGGAAGCTCATCCATTACGGCTAAGTTCATAGCCTCGCTTTTCAGGCAAAGACCAGGACCAGACGTGCTTGTCGCTGCAAGTGCTCCTGCAAACGAAGCACCTATTGCGCTTGCACAGCCAGAAATCTCGTCTTCACACTGAACGGTAATGATTCCGAGTGACTTATGTTTAGAAAGCTCATGAAGAATATCTGTGGCAGGAGTGATAGGATAAGAACCCAAGTAGAGTTTCAAACCAGACTTCTCAGCAGCTGCTATCAGACCGTAGGCTGTCGCTTTGTTGCCAGTGATATCCATGTAGCGGCCTGTAGTCTTGTGCTTTGATTCAATACGATATGTGGCAGGTACACTTGCGTGGATGTTGTGTCCATGATAGTATCCGGCACGAACCACCTTAATATTATTCTTAGCCAGTTCAGGTTTCTTTGCAAACTTATCGTTAAGGAAGTTCTCAACCAGCTTGATGTCGCGATGGAAGAGCCAGCAAACGAGTCCGAGGGCAAACATGTTTCGGCATTTAAGAATGGCTTTGTTGTCCATGCCGCTGTCGGCAAGACAGTCTTTCACCATCTTCGTAATAGGGCTTGCAACGACGCGGTCGCTGTCTATACCCATCTCAGCAAGATAGTCGTCTGTCTTAAACTCAGCCTTCTTAAGGTCGTTTGGACCGAAAGAGTCGGTGTCAATGATTATTGTTGCATGACGCTTAGCATACTGATACTGTGTCTTCAGGGCTGCTGCATTCATGGCAACAAGCACGTCACATTGGTCGCCAGGAGTATATACGTTTCCTTCGCCGATGTGAACTTGAAAACCACTGACGCCAGTTAGCGAACCTTGCGGGGCTCTGATGTCAGCAGGATAGTCAGGGAAAGTAGAAATACCATTGCCGACAATAGCCGACACTGTTGAGAAAATGTTTCCGGCAAGCTGCATGCCGTCGCCCGAGTCGCCCGAGAATCTTACAACGACTTGGTCTAAACTTTTCACTTCTAATTCTTCAGCCATAATTTAGTTGCGCTTTTTTATAATTATTAATTTACTATATTTGAATTGATTATTTTTTTAGTTGACAAACACTAATTTAGTGCATAGTTCATAGTGCATAGTGCATAGTTTTTCTGTTGCCGAGTAAACAATAACTCACAACTCAACACTCACAACTCAGCACTCATAACTCACAACCACTCTCAATGTTTCCTCCCGAAGTCAGCAGGAATCTCGCCCCATTTCTGAGTGTCCCACTTCTCTATCGGAGCAGTTACAGGGTTTGTTAGCAGCCATTTCTCTGCCCTTGCTATTATCTGGAAGAGCTGTTCGGTCTGCGCATTTCTTTGCAGAGTAGTCTTGCAGTGCTTTTTCTTCAGCCAAGTCAGAGCATTGTTTGAGTCGGTGTAGACGGTTTTTCCTGCTATTCCTTTCTGCTTCATGAGAGCCAAAGCGTGGACAACAGCAAGAAACTCGCCAATGTTATTTGTTCCGTAAATCGGTCCGAAACGAAAAACCTCCGCACCCGTTGCCAAGTCTATAGCCCTGTATTCCATCGGTCCTGGATTGCCGCTGCATGCTGCATCCACAGCCCAAGCATCTGCTTTTACTTCAATAGGCAGCGGCAACACCGTGTCATTGCGATAGTCGGGTGGGTTTACGATGTTTTCAGACATGACGATTACATTCTCTCTGGCACTTCAATGCCGAGCAGAGCCATGCCGTTTTTGATAACTTTAGCAACATTCTTAGCCAGCACGAGGCGTACAGTCATCTGCTCTTTTGATTCAGCATTGAGTATGCTGCACTCGTGATAGAACTGGTTGAACTGCTTAGTCAGTTCATAGCAGTAGTTAGCTATGCCACTTGGCGAATAGTCCTTGCCTGCCTGTTCCACCGCAGCGCCGAAGTCGTTCAGTTTCTGAATCAGTTCAGTCTCTTTCTCATTCAGAGGCATGTTGCTGTCAAGTGTTGCAGGAATTGCAATATTCTTTTCCTCCGCTTTGCGCAATATTGAGCGTATGCGGGCATGAGTATATTGAATGAATGGACCAGTGTTTCCATTGAAGTCTATTGATTCTTCAGGGTTGAACAGCATGTTCTTTCGTGCATCAACCTTAAGAATGAAATACTTCAGCGCACCCAGTCCTACGATGCGTGCTATCTCTTGTGCCTCTTCCGCGCTTATGCCTTCAATCTTGTTGACCTTGTCCTCGCTCATCTGGCGTGCATTGGCTATCATAGACTCAATCAAGTCGTCGGCATCCACTACAGTTCCTTCGCGGCTCTTCATCTTTCCGTTAGGCAGTTCCACCATTCCGTAAGAGAAGTGTACCAGTTCCTTGCCCCACTTAAAGCCTAAGCGGTCGAGCAATATAGAAAGAACCTGGAAGTGATAGTTCTGCTCATTGCCCACAACGTAAATCATCTTGTCGATAGGATAATCGTTGAAGCGCATGTTTGCAGTACCAATATCCTGAGTCATGTATACACTTGTTCCGTCACTTCTGAGCAGTAGTTTCTGGTCGAGACCGTCAGCAGAAAGGTCAGCCCATACGCTATTGTCGTCTTTGCGGAAGAAGATGCCTTTTTCGAGTCCTTCCTCTACCTTCTTTTTTCCTTCGAGGTAAGTCTGTGATTCATAGTATATCTTGTCGAAACCAACGCCAAGAGCCTTGTAGGTCTCGTCGAAACCAGCATAAACCCACTTGTTCATCTTTTCCCAGAGCCCACGCACTTCAGGGTCGTTCTGTTCCCACTTCACGAGCATTTCGTGAGCCTCCCTAATGAGTGGAGCCTCGTCTTTAGCACGTTTCTCGGCAGTTTCCTCGTCAACTCCTTCGGCAGTCAGTTTTTCTTTCAGTTCCTTAACTTCCTCGCGATAGTGTTTGTCGAAAGCAACATAGTAGTCGCCAATGAGGTGGTCGCCCTTCTTTCCGCTTGTCTCTGGAGTTTCTCCGTTGCCCCATTTCAGCCAAGCCAGCATAGATTTGCAGATGTGTATGCCCCTGTCGTTCACTATATTGGTTTTCACTACGCGGTTGCCGTTAGCCTCCATTATCTGAGCCAGCGACCAGCCCAGAAGGTTGTTTCTAACGTGTCCTAAGTGGAGAGGTTTATTAGTGTTAGGACTTGAATATTCAATCATTACGAGCGGACTGTCTTCCTTAGCCTGTTTCATGCCAAAACGGTCATCAGCCTCTATGTCGTTGAGCAGGCTAATCCATGCAGCAGGCGAAACAACGATGTTC
The DNA here is from genome assembly GCA_017627765.1 of Prevotella sp. Taxonomy (GTDB): domain Bacteria; phylum Bacteroidota; class Bacteroidia; order Bacteroidales; family Bacteroidaceae; genus Prevotella. Next base: position 17,554 of record JAGAGD010000034.1, read on the forward strand.
AAGAAACCCTTAACGACGTTGTAGTCGGCAACAGCCTCGCAGTTGTTTTTCAGGTATTCGCCAATTTCCTGCGCTGTGTCTTCAGGTTTCTTGCGCGACATCTTCAGCAGAGGGAACACCACGATGGTTAGGTTTCCTTCAAAGTCGCTACGTGTTTTCTGCACGCTAATCATTTTTTCGCTTACTTCTTGTCCGTATAGTTCTTTCACTGCTTTGACGGCAGCACTCGTAATCTGATTTTCGATATTCATTTTCTGTTGCGTGTTTATATTTTGTTGATGTATCGTTTTTTCTGATTCTTACAGCCTAAGTTGTGAGAAGTTTAGACTGCAAAAGTATGTATTTTTTTTGAATTGAGCATATAATAATGTAATAATTACTGTTTTTTAAGTCTTAAATGCCATAAATGCCGTTTTCTTTCTTAAACTTAAGCATTTGTAAGCATAAGTGCCCACTCTTAATGATGTGGATTTTTGTTTTGCGGTTTATTGTAAATTTATTAACTTTGCGCCTGTAAACAAGTTAAAAACGGCTATTATGAAAAAAATAAGACTTCTTCTCCTTACGGTTCTCGTGGCAGTTGCCGCAGCATCAGCAAGTGCAAAACCATCAGCAGCAAAAAAACAACAGCAAGAGCGAATAGTGGTGGCTTATGTGTGTTCGTGGACCAACGAGCGTCTGCCCGACCCTATGCTTATGACTCACATCAACTATGCCTTCGGCCATGTCAACAAGACTTTCGACGGGGTTGATGTTCAGAACGAACCTTTCCTGCGCCGAGTCGTTGCGCTGAGAGAGCAGAATCCGAAACTGAAGATAATGCTCTCTATTGGCGGATGGACAAGTGGAAACTTCTCTGAGATGGCAGCCGATGCGCGTTGCAGAATGAGTTTTGCACGCGACTGCGGACGAATAGTAAAAGAGTATGGTCTCGACGGAATAGATATTGACTGGGAATATCCTACGAGCAGCGAGGCTGGCATATCTTCTTCGCCTGACGATACGAAAAACTTTACGCTGCTTATGCGCGACCTCAGAAAGGTGCTTGGAAAGAAAAAACTGCTTACTGCGGCTACCATTGCTGACGGTATATATATCGATTTCCCATCATGTGTGAAGTATATGGACTTTGTCAACATCATGGCTTACGACGTTGCCAATCCGCCTAAGCATCATACCACTCTCTTCCGCTCACCGCTTTCGGGCAGAATAACTGTAGAGGAGGCTGTAGATGCTCACATACGCAATGGTGTTCCTGCACGAAAACTAACGCTCGGAATGCCACTCTACGGTCGCGGCGACCATTCTAACAGCGTGCTCCACCAGTATGTCAAGACCCGATATTCCGACGGACTCTATCAGGAACAATGGGACGACGTGGGCAAGGTTCCTTACCTTACCGACCAGAGCGGACAACTTGTCTGGGGATTTGACGACACTCGCTCGCTCGCTGCCAAATGCCAGTTCATCATAGACCGCAACCTTCTTGGCGGAATGTATTGGGAATGTACTGAAGACAATGCGCAGTTAGACCAGATGCGCACTATCCATCTCTCGCTGATGGTGAACAATAAGGCTACTGAGGCAGGCAAGCGTATGCTTGTCTGGACCGACGGAACAGAAAGCAGCGACACAAAGCACGGCGTGGCTTGGCTCAAGAAAGTAGGAGAGCAGATGGGCTTTGAAGTAGACGAGATGCCTCTTGGCGCGACTTATCAGAAAGGACTGTTCGACCGCTATCACCTCATCTTCCAACTCAATGGCAATCCATACGCTCTCAGCGATGATGCTCGCGCAGAATTTCAGCAGTATATCGACGAGGCTCATGGCAGTTTCTATGCCATGCCTGGTGGAGAGAAGGTGAAGGAATGGAAATGGTATGATGACTTTACCGACAGTCTGCGCATTGCGCCTATTGAAGGAAGCAACGTGAAAGCAGGCGGAAAATGGTGTCCGCAGTTGTGGACTAACACAAAGAAGCATGCCCGCACACTGTTCTATCAGTGGGATGAAAACCTGAAAGAGGTTTCCGACATGAAACCCTATCTCGAAATGACAGAGCGTGCATTGGCATGGCTGCTGCATAAAGATAACTGATAATAAAATCGGAAACCAGTCTGTAACAAGCATATAAACAAAAAAACTCGGAACACAAATTCCGAGTTTTTTTTATTTAGTCAGTTGCTGATTAGGCAGAAATTTCCGCCTCCAATAACCTTAAAACCTTACAGCCTAATAGCCTTGTAGCCTCAAAAGAATCTACAATTTCTCGCCAAAGCAGAGGTCGCCAGCATCGCCGAATCCAGGAACAATATACTTATGCTCGTTCATTCCTGCATCAATCGCAGCACACCATATAGTAGTGTCCTCGCTTACAGTGTCTTTCAGCACTTCAAGTCCTTCAGGAACAGCAATAACGCAGGCAATATGCACCTTCTTAGGCTTGCCGCTTTTCATCAGAGCCTCATAGCTTGCAGCCATCGAACCGCCTGTAGCCAGCATGGGGTCTACAATTATCAGCGTCTTGCCCTCAACGCTTGGCGCAGCCATATATTCTGTATGTATTCCCACTTCCGTATGCTCGCGGTTGGTATACATACGATAAGCCGACACAAAGCCGTTCTCTGCATGGTCGAAAACATTCAGGAAACCCTGATGGAAAGGCAGTCCTGCTCTCAAGACCGTAGCAATCACAATGTCCTGTTCGGGCATGTTTATGTTAGCAACGCCAAGTGGTGTTGTTACTTCTTGCGGTTGATAGTCAAACATTTTTGAAATTTCAAAAGCCATCATTTCGCCTATTCTTTGTATGTTGTTGCGAAACAGCAGACGGTTTTTCTGATATTCTGCATCGCGAATCTCAGCCATGTAGCGGTTGAGAACAGAGTTTTGTTCCGATAGATTAATGATTTGCATGGTATTATTTATTTTGTTTTTGTATCAATTCTTAGTGTAGTCTTCTGCTTTTTTGTGTTTAACTCAATGTTTTGAGGCTATCTTCGTACTCGTTGTTTAAGTTCTGTGAATAGCCAGAGACGGCACATACAGTCATCATAGAAATTGCTAATAAGGTTTTCTTCATTTTCGTTGTCAGGTTTAAGTGTATAAAGTTATAACTATGTGAGCCGATTTCTGCAAAAGAAAACTGAAATTAGCCGTTTTTCATGTTGCTGGAAAATTCAAACTTCATGCAAAGGTAATAAAATAAAACCATAAAGCATCCATAAAAACAGATAATATTTGTTTTGTAATTGATAAATATTAATTTCTGCACTTTAAATTTGTAATTTAAAAACCTTTTTCTTAATTTTGCGAGTTGAATATTTGAATAAGGTTCAGAGACAGACGAGATTAGGTTACAGGGCAGAAACGCCTTCGTCGGTTAACTCGGTTTAACTCCTTTCGGCTACTGCTGTCAGCCTTTCTCTGTCTTCTATTGAAGAAGCACTGCTTCTGATATTATGAACTATTTGAGAGAATAAACTTAATTATAAAAATTAACTTCAAAATTATTATCATGGCTAAATTTGATAAGAAAGTATTGGAGCAGTATGGCATCACAGGTGTCAAGGAAGTGCTCTACAACCCTACCTATGAGGTGTTGTTCAATGAAGAAACTAAGGAAGGACTGACTGGCTACGACGTTGGCCAGGAAACCGAATTAGGCGCAATCAACGTAATGACTGGTGTTTATACAGGCCGTAGCCCTAAGGACAAATTCATCGTTGACGACGAAAACTCACACGACACCGTTTGGTGGACAAGCGAAGAATACAAGAATGACAACCACCGAGCAAGCAAGGAAACATGGGATGCCGTTAAAGCATTGTCACTCAAAGAACTTTCTAACAAGAAGCTCTATGTTGTTGACGGATTCTGCGGTGCCAACAAAGATACACGCATGAAGGTGCGCTTCATCATGGAAGTGGCATGGCAGGCACACTTCGTTACAAATATGTTCATTCGCCCTCAGACTGAAGAAGACTTCGAGCAGGAGCCAGACTTCATCGTCTACAATGCTTCTAAGGCTAAGGTTGAAAACTATAAGGAACTCGGACTAAACTCTGAGACTGCCGTTGTCTTCAACGTAACAAGCCGCGAGCAGGTCATCATCAACACATGGTATGGCGGCGAAATGAAGAAAGGTATGTTCTCTATGATGAACTACTATCTGCCTCTGAAGGGCATTGCTGCTATGCACTGCTCTGCCAACTGCGACATGAACGGCGAGAACACTGCCATCTTCTTCGGTCTTTCAGGAACTGGCAAGACAACTCTCTCAACCGACCCTAAGCGTAAACTCATCGGCGACGACGAACACGGATGGGACGATAACGGCGTGTTCAACTTCGAAGGCGGCTGCTATGCTAAGGTTATCAACCTCGACAAAGAAAGCGAGCCAGACATCTACAACGCTATCCGCCGCGATGCGCTGCTCGAAAACGTAACAGTTGACAAAGACGGAAAGATTGACTTTGCCGACAAGAGCGTTACAGAGAACACTCGCGTAAGTTATCCTATCTATCACATCAAGAACATTCAGCGTCCTATTTCTCACGCTCCTGCGGCTAAACAGGTCATCTTCCTTTCAGCCGATGCCTTCGGAGTGCTTCCTCCAGTGAGCATCCTTGATGCAGAGCAGACGAAATACTACTTCCTTTCTGGCTTTACCGCTAAACTGGCTGGTACAGAGCGCGGCATCACAGAGCCAACTCCTACATTCTCTGCTTGCTTCGGTCAAGCTTTCCTCGAACTGCATCCAACTAAGTATGCAGAAGAACTCGTTAAGAGAATGAAGCAGAGCGGTGCTAAGGCTTACCTCGTAAACACTGGCTGGAACGGAACAGGCAAGCGTATATCTATCAAGGATACTCGCGGCATCATTGATGCTATTCTGAACCATTCTATCGACGAGGCTCCAACAAAGAAGATACCTTACTTCAACTTCACTGTTCCTACACAACTCGAAGGCGTTGACCCTGCTATCTTAGACCCACGCGACACTTACGCTAATCCTGCTGAGTGGGAAGAGAAGGCTAAAGACTTGGCTGGCAGATTTATCAAGAACTTCGCTAAGTATGAAGGCAACGAGGCTGGTAAGAAACTCGTTGATGCAGGTCCAAAACTTTAATTAAGCGAGAGCAGAGAGAGCTTGCTCTCAAGCTGCCGAGTGGGTAAAGTTTATGCGAGTGGGTAAAGTTTATGTTAAATTGTAATTTATATTTAACTATAAAAGTAATGAACACTTAAAGGTTTTAAGTTTGTAAGGCTATGAGGCTTTGATGTGAAATCTTTTTACATTTTTATTTTCACCTTTCGCCCTGTAAGTATAGCGACATTACGACTTTAAAACTATGAAATTGAAGACTTGTGTGAACCTAAAAAATGGGTTCGTGCAAGTCTTTTTTTTATGTATTATTCTTGCCTTGCTCAGTAATCGTAATTAGAGAGAAAACTGATATCGTAATTTTGAGTTACATATTGTTGGCATTATGATGATGAATTTAGTCTGAAAAAATTACGAGTAACCATAGCAAACCATACCTTGTTTTGTCAAGATTTTTCAACAAAATTGATTAACAAAACCCCTCTTATAACTTAAAAATTTACGACCAAGCAAAAAGAAGTTGCAAAATATGCGAGTATTTGGCGACTTCTTGCTGTTTTTAGTAAATCGTTCAATATCAAGACATTATAGTTTTCGTCGCAAAACTCATAAGTGTTAAAAAAGTCAAAGGGCATCTTTCGCAGTGCGAAATGGCACGTTTGGCACTGCGATATGCCACGTTTCGCATCGCGAAAGGACACCTTTCACTTTTTCGTTCCTTATGTTCGTTCACAAAGTTTAAGCCGATTGATTAACAAATAAACAGTTTTTTGCATTCCATTGCGTGCCAAACGGAAAAACGGCTCAAAATCTTTCTCTAGAATGAAAGTTTTGGTTGACAAAAATTTTTAATAATTTTGTCAAGATTTTTCAACAAAAATTGCAGTTAATTTTTTGCTGCTGAAAACGAAACTTATAATGCTATGAGAATGCAAGGAAAAATGAATCAGAATAAGAAGTCAGAGAGTGTGCGAGTGGATGGTGTATTAGTAATAATAGCTTACATAAATACCTGATAATGTGAACAAAACCTTATAAATTGTCTAAAATAACAAAAAAACTAACAAATTGTAAGTTTTAGCGCAAGAAAGTTCGATTCTAAAGATATTATCTTTATATTTGCCAAATCTTATAGTTAATTATCAAGAAAAATCTATTAACATGAAAAAGATTAAGTTGTTATTTTTAAGCCTTTTGTGCACAGCAAGTTTGTTTGCGCAAAACTCGCAGTCGTCTACAAGATTTTTAGACAAAGTTTTCGTAGAAGGAAATGTGTTGGGAACATTTGAGCAGCACGACATCACGACTTTCGGGCTGCACATGAACGTAGTCTATGATGTGTTGCCTAAGTTTCGCGTGTTTGCCACATTGGAAGGAGGAACTTCGCTGATAGATAAGGGCGATTTGAAGACCTATAAAGGAACGAGTGCTCTTGGAGGAGGTCTCGGCTATAGTCTTTTCAGAGACCCCAAAGGCGGCATTGTTGACCTAAGAGCCATGATTGGCACAAGCGTAGGCAATGTAGACTGGAAGCAAACAGTCTACGGAATTGGTTTCCAGTGGAAAGTCCTGAAAGGCGTATCGCCTATTTTGGGCTTGGGCTTCAGGCATGTAAATTCCCGCACTCTATCCATGCCAAACATGAATGTGGTTTACGGAACTATAGGTTTTAGCATTTAAGTGAAAGTATAACATATCGTTTGCCTGGGCATACGGAAACAAAATTTCATCTCACTCTCTTGATGAGGGTGAGATTTTTGTTTTGTCGGGCACCCCCATGCTTTGCATGAGAAATTTGAAGAAAAAATATCTTTCTTAACGCTAAAAGAACGTAAAAAAAGTGCAAAGAATGATGAATTTGCATAATAAAGCGGTGAAAACGAAGTTTATTTGTAGAATTCTGATTATATTTGCAACCAAAAATCATAAAAACAGGCATTGATAGTCTGCCCATGAGGCGAACAAGGCGGGCAGAGTTGATATTGATTCCGACCTCTTTGGCTGTCTCTGCAATCAAAAAAACAAAAAATGAAAAAGATTTTTCTTTCAGTTGTCGTTGTGCTCTCGTCAGCAATATTGCTGTCGTCTTGCTTAGGTTCTAACGACGAAGAACTGACATACTACGACGATGCTGCGATGACTTCTGTCACTCTCGGCACACTGAACCGCTATCTGCACACAAAGACTTTCGACGGTCAGGACTCTATTGCAAAGTCTACCGTAAAGGGAGAAACATACAAGTTCACTATTGACCAGATTAAGCATGAGGCTTACAACACCGACTCACTGCCCTACGGCACCGACGTTACTAAGGTGGTTTGCAACATTGCTGCGAAGAACGGAGGCTCGGTGGTAATCAAGAGCATGACGAGCGACTCTGTGAAATATCATAGTGCTACAGACAGTGTGGACTTTTCGCAGCCGCGAACATTCTTCATCTATTCCAACAGTGGCAGAAACTATCAGGAGTATACCGTAAGAGTCAATGCTCACAAGCAGCAGGCTGACCAGTTCGAATGGAAGCGTACTGCCGTTGGAGGCGTGTTCGAAAACATGATTGACATGCGTGCCTTCCAGTTAGGCAACAAGATGTTTGTGGCTGGAACTAACGGACAGACAACGTGGATGAAATATACTGACATTGACGACGGGCAGTCATGGCACGGTACTACACCGAACATCAACATGCCTTTGCCTGCCGATGCCTATAGAAATATTATCGTCAAAGGCAACAAGATGACTATGCTCATGGCTGGAGCTTTGTGGACTTCTGCTGACGGAAACGAATGGACTGAAACGGTTAAGACCGACATTAGCAGACTTATCGGAACCGACGGAAATCTGATATTTGCCTTGTCAGCTGACAACCAACTCGTTTCTTCTGCTGACAACGGACAGACTTGGGCTATAGACAAACTCGACGACAGCGCAACTCTGCTGCCTACACAGGACATAAGCATTGCAGCGCTGCCGATGATTACCAATCCCGATGCCCACAGAGTGATACTTGTTGGCAATCGCAGCGTGTCAGACTATCCGCAAGATGCAACTGCCGTTGTGTGGAGCAGAATTGTTGAAAATGACGAGAGCGTTCAGACCAACGACTGGATGAGATACGTCTTGCCAGCCAACGCGCTCTATCAGGCACCTCGCCAGCGCAACTTCACAGTGATGCCATACGCTGACGGACTCATTGCTCTTGGCGGACAGCCTCTCGGCGCATGCACTGTTGCTGCCTTCTCTGAACTCTATTACAGCCGCGACAACGGAATAACATGGAAGAAAGACAGCCGACTGAGTCTGCCTTCAGCCTTCGTAAATGTTGCCCTTGTCTTCTGCGCAGCCGTAGACAACAACCACTTTGTGTGGTTGTTTAGCGGCGAGACTGGCGAGATATGGCGTGCCCGCCTCAGTCAGTTGGGATGGAGCGACGAGCAGAAAATTTTCAGAACAAAGAGAAAATAAGCTATGCGACGCATACTAATAATAATCACCATCTTCGTGACGAGCCTCTCAGCCCGTGCGCAGAGCGACCCCGAATATCTCATGGAGATAGGTGCGGGAGCAGGAATGGTGAACTACTTAGGCGACTTCAACGGTTCGCTCACTGGCAATATGCAGCCAATGGGTGCCGTGCTGCTGCGCCGCCTGTTCAACCCCTATATGGGCTTGCGCTTCCATGCAGCCTACGGAACACTGAAAGGTTCGTCGGCTGATGTCAAGACCTACTATCCCGACTATCAAGAAAAAGCCTACGAATTCAGCAATACGCTTATAGACGCAGGCTTAGTGTTTGAATACAACTTCTGGCCCTATGGCACAGGACGCGACTATCGCGGAGCAAAGAGGCTGACACCATACATCTTTGGCGGTCTCGGTGCTACCTATGTGAAGAACGACGACAAGGGAGTCTTCACAGCAAACGTGCCAATAGGCATAGGCGTGAAATACAAGATAGGCGACCGTCTGAATCTCGGTTTGCAGTGGGCAGCCCACTTCTCGCTGAACGATGAACTCGACGGACGCAAAGACCCTTATACGGTTGTCAGCACAGGAGCATTCAAGAATACAGACTGCTACAGCACTCTGCTCGTCACGCTGACATATAGTTTCAAGGCAAAATGTCGTACCTGTCATAACGATGACGATTAACAATAAGTAGAAAATGAACATTGAGATAGATAGAAACAGAATACCGCAGCACATAGCCATTATCATGGACGGCAACGGACGATGGGCTACAGAGCGCAACATGCCTCGTAACTACGGCCATCAGGCTGGTGTTGAGACTGTCAGGAGAATTACTTCGGAGTGTACACGACTCGGAGTGAAATATCTGACACTATATACTTTTTCTACCGAAAACTGGAATCGTCCTTCCGACGAGGTGGCTGCCCTGATGGGACTGGTGCTGTCTTCGCTCGAAGACGAGATCTTCATGAAAAACAATGTGCGCTTCCGCGTCATCGGAGACACTAAGCGTCTGCCCGACGATGTGCAACAGAAACTGCGCGAAACGGAAGAACACACAGCCGCCAACGATGCCATGACAATGGTTGTCGCCCTGAGCTATTCTGCACGTTGGGAGATAACTCAGGCTGTACGCGACATTGTTCAGGAAGTACACGACATGCAGGAAATGCCAAAGAACGCGCTGAAGAATCTGCTTTCTGGCGGCATCCGTGCAGAAGACATAACAGAAGAGTTCATTAGCAAGCACATGCAGACCAACTTCATGCCCGACCCCGACCTGCTCATCAGAACTGGCGGCGAGGTGAGAGTGTCTAACTACTTGCTATGGCAGATTGCCTACAGCGAACTATATTTCTGCGATACCTACTGGCCTGACTTCAATGAGGAAGACCTGCACAAAGCCATTGCCGACTATCAGCGCCGCCAGCGCCGTTTCGGAAAGACTGAAGCACAGGTGGAGGGAGAGCAATAGAAAAAAAGATTTCTAAGTGGCAAGCCGCAAAACACAGACAAGAGAATGGCTGATGCCTACTATCAAAGCACAAAAATAGATAACATTATCGACATGTATTATATAAGAAAGACGATTATATTGCTGCTGCTGTTTACCGCTGCGGCAATAGTCAATGCTCAAGAAAAGATAATCAATCCAGACATTTCATATCTCGGTATGCCGCGCACTTGCTACATCGGCGCACTGAACGTAACTGGAGGTGAGGGATATGAGGACTATATCATTACTGGTATATCAGGACTCGAAGTAGGACAGCGAATATCTGTTCCTGGAAGTGAGATAACCGACGCCGTAAAGCGATATTGGAAACATGGATTGTTTTCTACTATCTCCATCAAGGCCGACAGCATCGTTGGCGACAGTATCTATCTGCACATCTATCTCTCGCTGCGTCCAAGAGTGTCTGAAATCAACTATTCGGGCGTTAAGAAGACTGAACGCGAAGACCTGGAGCAGAGAATCGGACTGCTGAAGGGCAGTCAGGTTACTCCTAACCACATCGACCGTGCTAAGGTTATCGCCCGAAAGTATTTCGAAGACAAAGGATATAAGAATGTGGAAATCAACATCCGTCAGCGCGACGACGTGGCTAATAAGAATCAGGTGATACTTGATTTCGATGTCGATAAGAAGGAAAAAATGAAAGTGCATGAGATTATCATTGCTGGCAACAATAAACTTTCCGACTCAAGGATTAAGGGAAAACTCTTTGGAAAGGGTGCTTTCAAGCAGATTCACGAGGCTAACAAAATCTCTACTTTCCTAAAGAAGAAGAAATTTACGCCTGAAAGATGGGCTGAAGACAAGAAGAATCTCATAAGCAAATATAATGAGTTGGGCTATCGCGATGCAGCAATTCTGGAAGATAGCGTGTGGAACTACGACGACAAGCATGTCAACGTGTATGTTAAGGTTGACGAAGGCGAGCGCTATTTCCTCAGAAACATCACATGGGTGGGCAACACTGTATACTCAACTGACCAACTTTCGGCTATATTCGGAATGAAGAAAGGCGACGTCTACAACCAGAAACTAATGGACAAACGACTCGTTCAAGACGATGATGCCGTAGGAAACATGTATTGGAACAACGGTTATATGTTCTATCAGTTGAACCCAACGGAAGTGAATATCGTCGGCGACTCGATTGACCTTGAAATGCGTATCACTGAGAATACTCAGGCAAAAATCAACAAGGTGCGCATCAATGGTAACGACCGTGTCTATGAAAACGTAATACGTCGAGAACTGAGAGTAAAGCCTGGCGACTTGTTCTCTAAGGATGCACTCATGCGTTCAGCACGTGAACTTGCATCTATGGGACACTTCAACCCAGAGAAATGCGAACCAGACATACGACCAAATCCTGAAGATGGAACTGTGGATATCAACTGGAATCTTGAGCAGAAGTCTAACGACCAGATTGAATTGTCGCTCGGATGGGGACAGACGGGTGTGATTGGTAGAGTGGGACTGAAACTCAACAACTTCTCAATGGCTAACCTGTTTGGCAAGAACAAGGAGCGAAGAGGATTCCTGCCTATCGGCGACGGCGAAGTGCTCTCAATCGGAGCGCAGACCAATGGTACTTACTATCAGTCTTATAATACATCTTATTCTACAGGATGGTTTGGCGGCAAGCGTCCTATCCAGTTCTCTGTTGGTCTGTCTTTCTCTAAGATGACCGACGTTTCAGGAAACTATTATAATCAGGCTTGGATGAACAACTATAATAATTATTATTATGGTTATGGCTCTTATGGCTATGGAGGCTATTACAACAACTATGAGAATTATTACGATCCAGACAAATTCCTGAAGATGTTTGGTGCATCAATCGGTTGGGGTAAGCGTCTGCGTTGGCCTGACGACTATTTCACTTTGTCGGTTCAGTTGGCTTATACACGATATATGCTGAAAAACTGGCAATACTTCCTCATCAAATCGGGTAACTCAAACAACCTCAACCTTAGCATTTCGCTGAGCAGAACATCAACCGACAACCAGTTGTTCCCTCGTAGAGGTTCTGAGTTTATGGCTTCTGTCACTCTCACTCCACCATGGTCGAAGTGGGATAACAAAGACTACAAGTCGCTGGCAACCGACCCTCGCTCTGCAACTTTCTCTGAAGAGCAGCGCGAGAAGTATCGCTGGATTGAATATCACAAGTGGAAATTCCGTGCCCGTACATTCACAGCACTGTCTAATGCGCAAAAGTGTTTCGTGCTGATGACGCGCGTTGAACTAGGTCTTCTGGGCTCTTACAACAGATATAAGAAATCTCCATTCGAGACATTCTATGTGGGTGGTGACGGTATGAGCGGCTACTCAACCAACTATGCCGACGAAACCATCGGACTGAGAGGTTACGAAAACGGACAGTTCACTCCTTATGGAGCAACTGGTTATGCCTATCAGCGACTGTCGCTCGAATTGCGTTATCCGTTCATGCTCGGCAATACTACAGTCTATGGACTTGGATTTGTTGAGGCAGGTAATGCTTGGACAGACATAAGCAAGTACAACCCATTCGACGTTAAGCGCTCTGCTGGTCTGGGTGTGCGTATATTCCTCCCAATGGTTGGTATGATGGGTATTGACTGGGCTTATGGTTTCGACAAGGTATTTGGACAGAAAGGCGGTTCGCACTTCCACTTCGTACTCGGTCAGGAATTCTAATTCAATAGGTCAGGAATTCTAATTCAGGCAGATGTGGCATATATATAATATAATGTATAAAGGAAAACAGTGCTGCAATAAAAAGAAAATCAGTATGAGAAAAACTAATAACGATAAAAACTAAAGACTATGAAGAGATTATTGACAATTGCTTGTTTTGCTGCTTTAGCTATTGTTGCTAACGCGCAGAAGTTTGCACTCATCGACATGGAATATATCCTGAAGAATATCCCTGCCTATGAGCGTGCCAACGAACAGTTAAATCAGGTTTCAAAGAAGTGGCAGGCTGAAGTTGAGGCACTCAACACTGAAGCATCTACTATGTATAAGAACTTCCAGAACGAAGTCGTATTCCTCTCTCAAGAACAGAAGAAAGCACGTCAGGAGGCGATAATGAACAAAGAGAAAGAAGCAAGCGAACTCAAGCGCAAGTATTTCGGACCAGAAGGCGAATTGTTCAAGAAACGTCAGAGTCTGATGTCGCCTATCCAAGACGAGATATACAATGCTGTGAAAGAAATATCAGAGTTGCGCGGCTATTCACTTGTTGAAGACCGTTCTTCATCAGGCATAATCTATGCTTCACCAAAGATAGATATCAGCAATGAAGTGCTTGAAAAGTTAGGATACTCTAACTAATCAGTTTGTAAAAACAATAACAATAATAATAAAAACAAAAACAAAGAACAATGAAAAAAGTAATTTTAATGTTGATGTTGTTCGCTCCTCTGTCAATCTTTGCACAGAAGTTCGGACACCTTGATTCTCAGGCTCTCATCTCTTCTCTGCCAGAAGCAATCCGCGTGCAGGGCGAACTCGAAGCTCTCGGCAAGCAGTACGAATCAGAACTCACTGCTATGCAGAACGAGTTGCAGAAGAAAGCTGAAGACTATGACAAGACTAAGAGCACTATGAACGCTACTAAGCAGGCTGAAACAGAGCAGAGCTTGCAGGAGATGTACAACAAAATCCAGCAGGCAGCATCTGACAATCAGCAGGCATTCAACAAGGCTCAGCAGGAAAAGTTAGGCCCTATCCTCGACAAGGTTCGTAAGGCTATTGAGACTGTTGCCAACAATGGCAAGTATGTTTACATCATGGAGCAGTCTGCTGGTCAGCCTATCTATGTTAACACATCTATCTCTGTTGACGTTACTTCTGAAGTAAAGGCAGAGCTTGACAAGATGAAATAATCCGAATTTTTAGTTTTCTATTAAATAGACTGTGGTTGCATCAATTAGCAACCGCAGTCGTTTCATCATTACGATTATGGACAGAACGATGCGAATTTTTGGATTGTTGCTCATGGTGCTGATGCCTTTTGCAGCGTCGGCACAGGTCAGATTCGGCTACTACAATCAAGACTCTGTTCTCCATGCCATGCCCGACTATGCCGAAGCAAAGCAGGCTGTGGCTGACCTTCGCGAGAAATATGAGGCTGAGATGCAACATTCTGCCAATGAGTTCAGCAGAAAGTATGAAGACTTTCTCGATGGACAGAAAGACTTTGCCGCACCTATCCTGCGTAAGCGTCAGGCAGAACTGCAAGAGTTATATGCCAGCAATATGGCTTTCCGCGAAGAAACCATCCGCCTGTTAGACGAGATGGAGAAAGACGTTTATTCGCCTGTAATCAACCGAATGGCAGAAGCAGTGCGACAACTCGGCAAGAAACATGGTTTCGCCTTCATCCTCAGAAGCGATAACGGTTCGCTGCCTTACGTTGACGAAGGCATGGGTGTAGACATAACCAGTGAGTTAATATCAGTTCTGAAGTAAGCAAGATAGTTGCTGACTATCATAATTATTTCTTTTCATCACAAAGTCTGAACCTACAGAATGAACAATAATCCAGGACCAATAGGTGTTTTCGACTCTGGCTACGGAGGCCTTACAATACTCAAAGCCATCAGAAAGCAGTTGCCTCAGTACGACTATGTCTACTTAGGCGACAATGCCCGTGCGCCCTATGGTCCGCGTTCCTTCGATGTTGTCTATGAATTTACGCGGCAGGCAGTCTACAGTCTGTTCGAGAAAGGGTGTCATCTTGTTATTCTCGGATGCAACACTGCCTCTGCCAAAGCCCTGCGCACCATTCAGCAAAGCGACCTTCCGCGCTGGGATTCCAGCCGACGTGTGCTTGGAGTGATACGCCCCACAGCCGAAGAAATCGGTAAACTGACAACCTCGCGCCACATCGGAGTGCTGGCAACTGAAGGTACAATCCTTTCCAATAGCTACGATATTGAAATAAAGAAACTCCACCCCGATATTGTCGTAACAGGAGAACCATGTCCGCTTTGGGTTCCTCTCGTAGAATATGGCGAGGCAAACAGCGATGGCGCCGACTACTTCGTCAGGAAATATATCAGCAACATCATGCAGCGCGACCCCAAGATTGACACCCTGCTGCTCGGCTGCACCCACTATCCTTTGCTTATAGACAAGATTCGCCAGTTTGCTCCTCCTTCTGTATTCATCATGGAGCAAGGCACCTATGTGGCATCAAGCCTGCAAGACTATCTTCTCCGTCATCCCGAAATAGAGTCTCGCTGCACCCGCAATGCCACGCTAAGACTGTTCACAACAGAGAACCCTCAGAAGTTTCGCGACCATGCCTTCACATTCATCGGCGAAGACATCGAAGCCTCTCACATCGACATCGACGGCTAATCAGCCTCCCAGTTTTCCGCTGCTTTTGCAATTAAAAGCAACAATATCCCCCTTTTCTCAGTTTATTATTGTACCTTTGCATAAGGGATTTTAGTGAGAAAAGACAGCCAATGAAAATCTTTACCGACAGTCTTCATAAGATAGCATATTCTACCGACGCTTCAGTGTATCGGGAAATACCCTATGGCGTGGCATACCCAGAGTCGGAAACTGACATAAAAGAACTGCTGGTTATGGCGCGTGAGAAAGGCGTTGACCTGATTCCTCGTGCTGGCGGCACATCCATTGCAGGACAGGTGGTTGGCAGCGGGATAGTGGTTGACATTAGCAAGCATCTCAATCGCATTATTGAGATAAATCCCGAAGAGCGATGGGCAAGGGTAGAACCTGGCGTTGTGCGCGATGAGCTTAACCTCAGACTGAAACCATACGGACTGTTTTTCAGCCCAGAGACATCAACGAGCAACCGTTGCTGCATTGGCGGTATGTTCGGAAACAACTCCTGCGGAACCCACTCGCTCGTCTATGGCAGCACCCGTCATCATGTTGTTGAGGCAAGAGGCGTGCTGGCAGATGGCAGTACCGAGATTTTCAAAGAATATAAAATATCTGAACTCGAAGAACGCTTCGGACTGCAATTCTGGAATAATGAACAACAAAATACCCTGATAGAGCGAATCTATACCCAATTAATAAGATTTGCACTCAATGCAGAAACTTCACGCCTTATAGCAGAGTCATATCCCGACAAGCAACTTCGCCGCCGCAGTTGCGGATATGCTATTGATGAAGTTATTGACAATCTTACGGCTGACACCCCTCTTCCTTTCAGTCAGCGGACAATCAATCTCTGTAAACTTCTTGCTGGCAGCGAAGGCACTTTGGCTTTCATAACCGAGATAAAAGTGTCGCTCGACCATCTGCCCCCTAAACACCTGATGGTGGTATGCGGACACTGCGACACGCTTGAGAAAAGTTTTGAGGCTAACCTTGTTGCACTTAGCCATCGCCCTACAGCAATAGAGCTGATGGACAGTGACATTCTCGAACTGAGCAAAGCCAATGCCGAAGCACGCCGCAATCAGTTTTTCGTTGTCGGAAAACCTGCCGCTTTGCTGCTGACTGAACTTCGTGCAGATACTCGCGAAGAACTCGACGCAAAGGCAAGCCGCATGGAGAAAGACCTCATCGGCAGCGGATTAGTATATAAATGTACGCGCGTATATGATAAAGATGTTGCCCGTGTGTGGGCTTTGCGCAAGGCTGGGCTTGGCGTGCTTGGCGGAATGAAAGGCGACGCACGGCCTCACGGAGTGATAGAAGACACAGCCGTTGCTCCAAGCGTGTTGCCGCAATATCTGAAAGAGTTTCGGCTGATGCTCGAAAGGCTTGGTACAAAGTGCGTCTTCTACGGACATATCAGCACTGGCGAGTTGCATCTGCGGCCTATACTCAACCTGAAGAAACGCGAAGACCGCCAACTGTTTCGCACCATTGCCTGCGAAACCACAATGCTTGTAAAGAAACATCGGGGCAGCATAAGCGGAGAACATGGCGACGGAAGGCTGAGAGGTGAGTTTATAAAACTGCTATATGGCGACAAGGCTTACGAACTGATGCGTCAGGTTAAGTTTTGTTGGGACGAAGAAAACCTGCTCAACCGACACAAGATAGTAGACACGCTGCCTATGGACAGTTGTCTGCGATATGACGAAAACCAGCAATATGAGGTGGAGAAGATTCTGAAGTCGGATGCAACCTACTTCAACTGGAAGGCTGCTTTCGATGAGTGTGATGCGCCAGGTGCTACGGGAGCACGCTCGCAGGTTCATGCTCTGATGTGCAGCATTGAGCAGTGCAACGGAGCAGGCGACTGCCGAAAGTCAAACCTCATGGGCGGAACGCTCTGCCCAGCATTTAAGGTCTCTGGCGATGAGACCAAGACAACGCGAGCAAGGGCTAACGTGATGCGCGAGATTCTGACACGAGGAGGCGACGAAGGGCTTATTAAGGAAGTGCTGCTCTCCTGTCTGGCATGCAAGGGCTGTAGGCGTGAGTGTCCTTCAAATGTTGACATGACAAGGCTCAGAGCCGAACTGCTGCAACACTACTACGACCGCAACGGAATGCCTCTGCGTTCACTGCTCGTCTCGCAGATAGCTCAGATAGAGGCACTTCTGCAACCTGTTGCTCTGCTGTATAATTTCTTTGTAAGATGGAAACCTACAGCCTATATCACTAAGCAACTTCTTTCTTTCTCACAGTCGAGAACCATTCCTGCGCTAAGCAGAAAGACTATGCACCAGCTGGTGGAACGAGAACTGCGGCAGGACAATGTTGGCAATCGGAAGAAGAAAGTCTTTCTCTTTGCCGATGAGTTTACCGACAGGCAGGAAGCCGAACTCGGACTGACTTTTGCCCTGCTGCTCTTGCGCTTAGGCTACAGCGTGGAGATTCCACGACACATAGAGAGTGGGCGTGCTGCTATTTCAAAAGGAAACCTAAAGCGGGCTAAGAAGATTGCGAGAAAGAATGTTAGGCTGTTGCGTGAGAAGATAAACAGCGACTGCCAGATGGTTGGCATAGAACCATCGTGCATACTTACCTTCCGCGACGAATATCCCGACCTTGTGCCTGCTGAATGGCGACAGACAGCTAAAGACTTAGGAAGCAACTGTCTGCTCTACGACGAGTTTCTTTGTCAGGAAATGGAGGCAGGCAGGATAAGCAAGGAAGATTTCTTAGCCGATGAGGTGGAAATATGGCTTCATGGGCATTGTCATCAGAAAGCGCTGGTAGGCATAGAACCTACGGTAAGGATGTTCAGCCTGCTCAGAGGGGCAAAGTTGAATGTCATTCCGAGTGGCTGTTGCGGTATGGCTGGCTCTTTCGGTTATGAGAAGAAGCACTATCAGACATCACTTGCCATAAGCGAAATGGTTCTTTTCCCAGCCATAAGGCGTGCCGTAGAGAAGTCGGGCATAGTCCCTATGGTGGTTGCTGCGCCAGGCACTTCTTGTCGCCAGCAGATTAAAGACGGAACAGGCGTGAGCGCAGTCCATCCTGTTGAAATACTTTTCAGATACCTAAAGTCTGACAATGATGATTAGTTGCCAGTGTTTATCATTTTTTTTCGGCAGTGTCGAGGCTGAAAACTAAATAGTCGTAACGAATAACTTCTCGTAGGTTTCAGTTTGAAACCATTTTCTCTAATCATGCTTCTGTGAGAAGAAAAACTTGCAATTTTCGGAGCCGAGTTGGGTAAAAAATTGATTAACTAAACCTGCCCATAACTTAAAATTTTACGACTTAGAAAAACGAAGTTGCAAAATATGCGAGTATTTTGCGCTTTCTTGTCGTTTTTAGTAAATCGTTCAATATCAAGACATTATACATTTCGTCGAAAAACTCACAAGTGTTAAAAAAGTCAAAGGGCACCTTTCGCAGTGTGAAAGGGCACGTTTGGCACTGCAATATGCCACATATCGCAGTGCGATATGCCACGTTTCGCATCGCGAAAGGACACCTTTCACTTTTTCGTTCCTTATGTTCGTTTACATAGTTTAAGCCGATTGATTAA
>JAGAGD010000035.1 GCA_017627765.1 Prevotella sp.
GAAAGTGCACCTTTGGCACTTCAATATGCCACATATCGCACTGCGATATGCCACGTTTCGCATCGCTTAAGGACACCTTTCACTTTTTCATTCCTCACCCTTGTTTACATAGTTTAAGCCGATTGATTAACAATTAAACGCTTTTTAGCATTTCGCCTCGTGCCAAGCAGAAAATCCTTCTCTAGAATTAAAATTCCGTTTGTCAAGATTTTTTACTTTTTTCGTCAAAAAATCGGGCCGTTTTTGGAAGTTTCAGTTTGTAAGCAGTAATTGCTCTCCTAAGTTTAGGGGAGCTGTCACGAAGTGACTGAGGAGTGTGTTTACACGATGCAACGGCATCGTGGATGATTAATGTCACACAGATGCCACAGACGTCTCAGATTTTTTAATGTTAAAGTTATAGCAATGCCACTTATCTTAACTAACGGCAAGAAAGTTTATCAAGGAAAAAGAAATCGCCGAAAGACTTATTAGATTGTAAAAAACGTTATTGTTTTTTCTTTTTTCCATTTTTATCATTTATTTTGTATTTAGTTAATTTAGCAAAATAAAGCCTAATCTTTCATAGTTCTCTAAAGCATAGGATTTTATAAACCTTTTTACTAATTTATTATTATACACAAAGTAACAAGTAGATTATGAAAAGAAAATTATTATTTGCTACTGCTGTTGTATTTGCATTGTCTTTATATGCACAGACACAATCAGTAAATAATCTCTCATTTACATACAGGCACCTTTATCAAGACTGTGAGGAAATTGTCCGTCTGTCGGAGTGCCTATGTGTACTTGACATAGAAGGTAACAAGTCTCATTTTTATAACAAAGACTTTGAACGCGGAACAGACCTCACAGACAGCTTGTTGAGAAAAGGACTGTCAGCAACAGAAATAGTGGCGGTCAAGAAGAAAGAAGGTATAAGCTCTAACACAGCCAATACAAATGTGTTTAAGAACTATCCTGAAGATGGCAAGATTACCGTTACGGAGAATATCGGGAAGATATATCTTTACGAAGAAGCTATGCCAGAATTAGAATGGAATATTGAGGAAGGCGACACAATTATAGCAGGATACGCATGCTATAAAGCGTCAACAAGATATAGAGGCAGAACATGGACTGCATTCTATACGCCAGACATTCCCATTGGAGAAGGTCCTTGGAAACTATGCGGTCTGCCTGGAGTGATTCTTTATGCCAAAGACAGTCAAAATAAGTTCATATATGACTGCATTGGAATAAGCAACAATCTGCAGCGCCCTATTAAAACAAGAAAGGAAAAGATACAGCGATGCAACGCTAAGGAAATGGCTGATTTGCTAACACTTGTACTCAAAGACATGGATGAACTTATGTTCCGCATGAGTGGGGTACGGGTGAAACATTATAATCCAGACGGTACCCAAGCAAAAAGTTTACAGCCTTTAACGGCTTGTTTGAAAGAGATTCCTGAATAAACAGATAAAAATGATATGAAGCTGAAAACTCTTTGCACTGTCTTATTACTGGTTGTAAGCAACATCATTGCTCATTCACAGACATTAGAAGGCGAAGTTACTAATGCCACTTCAGGAGAACCCTTGTCTGGTGTGGCGGTCATAGCATATAGTGCCAGCAACCAGCCTATAGCTTTTAGTCGAACAAATATTAAAGGATTATTTGCCATTAAAATGCCGACAGGCAAGGAAGCAGCGCGCATATCATTTAAAATGATGGGGTTTGAAACTGTTGATGTCGCAATAAAAGACTATATCCCGAACATCCACATAGCCATGAATGAAGGCATATTTAAACTGGATGAGGTGGAAGTTAAGCCGAACAAGATAAGGCAAATGGGCGATACATTGAGCTATAGTGTGTCTGCTTTCAGGCAGAAACAAGACAGAAGCATTGCAGACGTCATATCCAAGATGCCTGGCTTAGAAGTTAAACCAAGTGGCGAGATACTTTATCAAGGAAAGCAGATAAACAAGTTCTACATAGAAGGAATGGACTTATTAGGCGGGGCATACTCTATGGCAAGCGAAAATATCAAGGCTGACATGGTAAAAAGTGTTCAGGTCTATCAAGACCACCAGCCTATAAAAGTACTTAAGGATATACGCTTCAGCGATCAGGCTGCTCTTAATATCGTCTTAAAGGAAGAAGTAAAAAACATTTGGCAGGGCACTATGGACGTTGGAGCAGGTGCAAGCCTACAGAGCAAAGGCAAATTTCTGCGTGACCTACGCGTGATTGAAATGCTGTTTTCGCGAAAGTTGCAGAGCATATCTATGTATAAAACTAACAATTCTGGAAAGAATATTGAGCGTGAAATTCGCGACCTTACTGCTGCTGCCGCTTCTATAAAGCCAGAGTCTTCCATAGTAGAAGACATAACTATGAGCGCACCATCACTCTCGCGGGAAAGATACCGCATAAACGACACATATCGTTGCATCTAACTGGCTCTTCAAAACCAAAGGTGATGATGACATACGCTTTCAGCTGAGGGGAATACTTGACAAGACGTCAATGGAAAACCGAAGCGAGAGAGTGTTTATAAACATGGGGAATGACGGAATACTTCTTACGGAAAAACAGAATGTAAGCAGATATAGGAATGAATGGACTCTGGAAAATACATATAAGTCAAATAAGGACAACGGATATTTAAGTAACAACCTGAAGGCATACATTGACTTTAACCACTCTAATGGTACAATAGTTCACAATGGGGTCTCTACCCGACAAAGGGTAGAACCAAGAAAACGTTTTGTCGCTGACGATATAGAATGGATAAAGTCATTTGCAAATGAAAAGTCTTTCTCCATAGCCTCACATTTCATCTATGACTACCTTCCTGCAACTTTGCTGTTGTTTGACGGCAGCCTGCAAAAACTCAGCCAGCATAAGACAGAATGGGACCTTTCAACCAGCTTCAGGCATAAGATTGCAGGACTAAACATAACTTACCATACTGGTGTCTCTATAAAAAAGCAAGGCTTAAAGATAGACAACAGGGACACTATGACGCAAGCAAACAATTACTCGCAGCAATATGCCTTCTTCATGCCTTCTGTCAGTTATAAGACACCGTCTTTTAGAATTCATGTAGCACTACAGATGCGCTTTATGCACAGAAAGTTTAATGGCATACACAAAAATAATTTGCTGATAGACCCCAACATATTAATAAATTATACGCTCACAAGCAGGTGGAACACATCACTAACATACATGCAAGCGGGGAGTCCAGCATCATATATCCAATATATTACTGTTCCACTTTACACAAATTACTATTCTATGATTGTTGGAGACAATATGATGAGAAATACAACCATGCACAATTTGTCTCACAGATGGCAATATAATGACGTCATACATGGAATGTTTGGAAATATAGTATTTTCCTATATAAAAATCAAGGGCAAGCCTCTTTACGAGAACAGGTTTAACAACAACTTCTACGAAAACAAGTTCACAGGACTAAGCAGCGACGACATTAGTTATATGCTTAATGCCAAGATTGGCAAGTCTATTGGTTGGGGAAAACTGTCAATTGCATTGAGTGGTTCTTCGTCATGGAACAACTACAGCCTGATGGTAGCAAAAACTATTACTGATTTCAGGCAAAACACACTGACAGCAGGCGTTGAAGTTGCTTACCATCCTTTTGACCTCCTGTCAATAGAAGCTAAAACCTCATACAATCATAGCCACAGAAAGCAACCAGAAAACATAGTAAAGCCATATTCATTAGGATATTTCAATCACAATCTTAAGATATTCTTCATGCCAGGTTCTTGGCAGATAGAACTGAAAAATGAATTTTTTCATAGTAACGACAAGGCTGTAAATAACAGTTTTTTCTCAGACTTATCAGTTGGCTACAAGAAGAAAACTTGGGAAGCAACATTTACTATTAACAATATCTTCGGTCTGCAAGACTTTGAACGTCGTTATACTTCTGCTAACCAGCAGGTTTATTCTTACACTATATTACGTCCGAGGGAAGCCCTCTTGAAAGTGTCATTATCACTTTAGTTAGAATAAAAACTAAAGCCTGTAGTTTGTTTATATTCCGAAAGTTGTTATTATAGTTATTCTATTGTTTATTGGTTTGTAAGCTAATTATATGTATTATAATGCCTATAAGTCTTTTTAGACATGTATCCTTAATAATTTACAACCTAAGAAGTACTGCAATTGCGAAACTTCTGTGAATATTCTTTAAAAAAAAGACATATAACAAATGGTTTTATTATCTTTGCAATAAAGTAGAAAACAAAACGAAAAATTATATGGCAAAAGGAAAGAAAAGAGGCAGCCGCCTCAACAAACGACAGACTACAGAACTGCTTGAACAGTTGTTCAGTACAAACCCTAACGAAACTTTCTCACTCAAACAGATATTCAGACAGCTTCATCTTGACACACACCCTAAGAAGATGCTCGCCATCGACACGCTTGAGGAAATGGCTTGGGACGACTATCTCACTAAGGTTAGCGAATACAGTTACCGTCTCAACACAGCAGGACAGGTGCAGGAAGGTACTTTCCACAGAAAGGCAAACGGAAAGAACTTCTTTACTGCCGACGGCTCTGACAAGCCTATTGCCGTTAGTGAGCGCAACTCGCTATTTGCCTTCGACGGCGACAGAGTGAAGGTGTCGCTGATGGCTAACCGCCCACGACACATTAAAGAGGCTATGGTTACGGAAATACTGCAACGCAAGCGCGACCAGTTTGTGGGTAAGCTGAAAGTGGAACGCGACTTTGCCTTCCTCGTAACTGAGAGCAACATCTTCGTTCATGACATAATGATTCCGAAGAAGAAACTGAAAAACGGACAGACTGGCGACAAGGCTGTTGTGCGCATCACCCAGTGGCCTTCGCGCGAATCGAAGAACATTGTGGGCGAGGTGGTAGACATATTGGGTAAGCAAGGCGAAAACAATGCCGAGATGCACGCTATATTGGCACAATACGGACTGCCATATAAGTATCCGAAGCATCTGGAGGAATTGGCAAACCGCATCTCTGGCGAGATTACCCAGCAAGACATTGCCGAGCGTGAGGACTATCGCGATGTGACAACTTTCACTATCGACCCTCACGATGCAAAGGACTTTGACGATGCTCTCTCGATAAGGGAAATAAAAGACGAGAAAAAGAAAGACAAGAGCCGCGTATGGGAGGTTGGTGTCCACATTGCCGATGTCTCACACTATGTGAAGGAAGGTTCACCGATAGACAAGGAGGCGCAGAAGAGAGCAACAAGCGTCTACCTTGTTGACCGCACAATACCGATGCTGCCCGAACACCTGTGCAATTATGTCTGCTCGCTCCGCCCTGACGAAGACAAACTTTGCTACAGCGTAATCTTCAACATTGACGATAAGGCAAACATCTTGTCATGGCATCTTGCACACACCATCATACGCTCTAACCGAAGGTTTGCATACGAGGAGGCGCAGGCAATACTGGAACAAAACGGTGTTGTTGACAGCACAGGCGAACCAGCACCTGTTCCTAAAGACGGAAAATATAAAGGCGAATATGGCGAGGAGATGTGCACACTCGACAGACTTGCCAAGCTGTTCAGAGAAAAGCGATTTGAAAACGGAGCAGTTAAGTTCGACCGCGAGGAACTGCACTTCGACATCGACAAGGACGGAAAGCCTACACGCTGCTACTACAAGAAGTCGAAAGACGCCAACAAGCTGATTGAGGAATTCATGCTGCTTGCAAACCGTACCGTTGCTGAAAGCATTGGAAAAGTGAAGAAAGGCGAAAAGATAAAGACCCTGCCCTATCGTATTCACGACCAACCAGACCCAACAAAACTCGAAACACTGCGCAAGTTTGTGGTTAGATTCGGATATAAACTGAAGACAACAGGCACACGCGGAGCCATCTCGCGAAGCCTCAACTCGCTGATGGACAACTGCGAAGGCAAAAACGAGCAGAAACTGATAGAGACGGTTGCACTGCGTGCCATGATGAAGGCTAAGTACAGTGTTCACAACATTGGACACTACGGACTGGCTTTCGACTATTATACTCACTTCACATCGCCAATCAGACGCTATCCCGACACAATGGTTCACCGTCTGCTGACACGCTATCAGAACGGCGGACGCTCTGCCAACAAGGACTACTACGAGGAACTCTGCGAACACTCAAGCGACATGGAGCAGATAGCACAGAACGCTGAGCGCGACTCTATAAAATATAAAATGGTGGAATTTATGTCGCAATATATCGGCGAAGAGTTTGATGCACACATCAGCGGCATACAGTCGTATGGCATCTATTGCGAGATTGACGAAAACCACTGCGAGGGTCTTGTAGGCATGCAGAGCCTCGACGACGACTACTACGACTTCGACGAAAAGAACTTCTGCCTCGTTGGCCGCCGCCATCACAACCGCTATCAGCTTGGCGATGCCGTAAGGATTCGAGTAGCCCGCGCCAACATAGACAAGCGTCAACTCGACTTTGAACTGGTGTAAGGCAGAAGTAAACAAACAAGACATACGGACAGTATAGGAAAGAAAAGAAATTATCTTGGATGCAGAGAAAGACAAAAGCTGGTATAAAATAACGAAACTTGATAATGGAGATATGCATGTTGCGGTTGGCAAAAACGACAAAAACTATGATAGAACTATCATTATTTCTATAGATTACAACGGAAATTATTTCGCAGGAGGAAATGTCTTTATACGACAAACGAAATGAAACATAACGTTTAGATGAGTATATTAAGTGGGTTGAGATATTAGAAAATTCTCAATCCATTTATTTTTATGAACAATATAAGGAGAAGATAAAACATAACAAGCACGTTATTCTCTGCTTAAAAACAGCGAAAAGTGATAATTTCAAAATACAAATTTCATATAAACAATTAAAAAAACGCTACTTTAAATAAGATTCTCACGCTCGAAAACTTCGATTAAGTGAGTGCAAAGTAAATTTGTTTACGATTTGCCGAGCGAGAGAAGTTTATTTAAAAAGCAAAAAAAGTTTTGCTTTTTGCTAGCTTAATAGTATCTTTGCACACGCTAAAGTGTCGAACGACTGACAACAAAAGAATAACTACATTATTACAATGGGCTTAACAACATTAGCAAATAAATATTTCCATCGCAGGCAAAAAGAACTTGAGCGACATCAACACGAAGCAATAGAATTGCAGAGAGAGGTGCTAAACCGACTGATTCATAAAGCCAAAGACACAGAATACGGACATAAACACAAATTTGGCAGCATAGGCTCTTACGAGGCTTTTGCCAACTATGTTCCCGTAAACACTTACGAAGAACTGAAGAACTACATAGACCGTATGCGTCATGGCGAGTCGGACATCTTGTGGCCAGGAAGAGTAAAATGGTATGCTAAGTCGTCGGGAACAACCAACGACAAGTCGAAGTTCATACCAGTAAGCGTCGATGGACTTAACAATATTCACTATGCTGGAGGCAAAGACACCGTAGCACTCTATCTGCTCAACAATCCGAAGAGCCACGTGTTCGACGGCAAAGCCCTCATTCTCGGAGGCAGCCACGCACCAAACTATAATGTTCACGGCAGCCTTGTTGGCGACTTAAGCGCAATACTCATAGAGAATCTGAGCCTATTTGCTAATTTCATCCGTTGCCCGAAGAAGCAGACAGCACTGCTCTCCGACTTTGAAGAGAAAAGAGAGCGCATAGCACAGGAAACGCTTAACCGCCACATCACGAGCCTGTCGGGCGTTCCTTCATGGATGATGTCGGTGCTGGTGCGCGTCATGGAACTGTCGGGAAAGAAACATCTCGAAGAAGTTTGGCCCGACCTGGAAGTGTTCTTTCATGGCGGAATATCGTTCACTCCCTATCGCAAGCAGTACGAACAGCTTATAACAAGCAAGAAAATGCACTATATGGAGACATATAATGCGAGCGAAGGTTTCTTCGGATTGCAGAGCGACCTCAACGACAATGCCATGATGCTGATGCTCGACTATGATGTGTTCTACGAGTTTATCCCTATGGAAGACTTCGGAAAGCCTAATCCAACGGTTGTTCCTCTCGAAGGAGTAGTGCTCGGACGCAACTATGCTATGCTGATAAGTACATCGTGCGGACTATGGCGATACATGATAGGCGACACCGTGAAGTTCACTCAGCGCGACCCGTTCAAGTTTGTTATAACAGGAAGAACAAAGCACTTCATAAATGCTTTTGGCGAAGAACTGATTGTTGACAATGCCGAACAGGGACTTGCCTACGCCTGCCATGAGACAGGAGCAGAGGTGGTTGAATATACTGCTGCACCTGTATTTATGGACAACAAGGCGCAATGCCGCCACCAGTGGCTGATAGAGTTCTCGCGCAAGCCAGACTCGCTGGAGAAGTTTGCAAGAAAACTCGACCAGAAACTGCAAGAGATTAACTCTGACTATGAGGCTAAACGATATAAGAATATCACCCTGCAACATCTTGAAGTGATTGTTGCAAAGCCTAATCTGTTCAACGACTGGCTGAAGATTAAAGGCAAACTGGGAGGACAACACAAGGTGCCTCGCCTCTCTAACGACAGAAAGTCTATAGACGAACTTATCGCTCTGAATGATAAGTAGACGAGTTGGCAAGTAGACGAGTTGACGAGGTTTTAAGGAATATCTGTAAAAAACATAACTGGCAGATGAAGAAAATACTGCTTTTCATAATGTTGATATGCTTGACTGGTTGTGCCAGAATGGGACAACCAGACGGCGGATGGTTTGACGAGACACCACCGCGAGTAGTTTCTTCATCGCCAGGCGACGGCAGCACTAACGTAAGCGACCGCAAGGTTATCATCAACTTCGATGAATTTATCAAACTTGATAACCCTAATGAGAAGGTTATCATTTCTCCACCACAGATAGAACAGGCTGAAATAAAGTCGCAAGGCAAACGCATTGTTGTTGCCCTGAAAGACTCTCTAAAGCCTAACACGACCTATACCATTGATTTTTCTGATGCCATAAGCGACAACAACGAGGGCAACCCGATGGGAAACTATACCTACAGTTTCTCAACAGGAGAGAGCATTGACTCTATGGAAGTGAGCGGATACGTGGTCGAAGCCAACAACATGGAGCCTGTTAAAGGCATCCTGGTTGGTTTATACGACAGCAATTCCGACAAAGACTTGTTCAAGAGTGAACCGTTTATGCGAGTTTCACGCACCGACGGCAGAGGCCGCTTCGTGATAAAAGGAGTGGCATCGGGCAGTTATCGCATCTATGCTCTCTACGACACCGACGGCGACTTCCACCTTACGCAGCGCGGAGAGAAGATTGCTTTCACCGACCAGATTGTTGTTCCTTCGTTCAAACCAGACATCCGCCAAGACACTATCTGGGCTGACTCGCTTCATATTGCTTCCATAAAGCAGACTGGCTACACCCACTTCCTGCCCGACGACATAGTGCTGAGGGCTTTCAGCGAAGAACCTGACGAGCGTTACCTGATGAAGACGCAGCGCACAGAGCCAGAACTTATTACTATGGCTTTCAGCTGCGGACACGAGGAACTGCCACGACTCCGACCTCTCAACTTCCGTCTTGACGACAACAGCATGATTGTAGAGACTTCGCTTAAGAAAGACACTGTTCTCTATTGGCTGCGCGATACAGCTCTCATAAACCAAGACACGCTGAGACTGGAAACCCAATATTGGGCTACAGACACTACTGGCGTGCTGCAAATAACTACCGACACCGTTGAACTAATTCCGCGTTTCTCACATGCCAAGCGTATGCGCGACAAGGAAAAGCAGTTGGAGCAATGGCAGAAAAAGCAGGAAAGAGCAGAGAAAGCAGGTCGCAAAGTTGAATATGTTCGTCCTGGCGAAGCGTTAGAACCTAAGTATACGCTGCCGTCTGAACTTGACCCCGACGGATTTATCACTATTAACTTCCCAGCTCCAGTAGAAGCAATCGACACGTCGCGAGTCCATATCTATGCACGACACGACTCACTTTGGTATAAGGTAGCCTACAGGCAGATTCATCCTCAGTTGACAACCGACCAGCAGACCATAGAAAAACGGCGCAGCATCTGTCTGCAAGCAGCATGGATTCCAAACACAGAGTATAGCTTTGAAGCCGACTCAGCAGCCTTCACCGACATATACAACCGTGTTTCTCAGAAATACAAGAAAGGCTTCAGGGTGCGTGCCGACGAAGAATATGGTTCGCTGTTCGTAAACATTTCTGGCAGCAACGATTCAAGAATCATTGTCCAGCTGCTCAACGAACAAGACAAGGTGGTGCGCGAGAGCAAGGCAGAAAACGGAACAGCCGAGTTCTATTATCTCCTGCCCGACAACTACTATATGCGTGCTTACGCCGACAACAACGGCAATGGCGAATGGGACAGTGGCATCTACGACCAGCAGCAACAACCAGAAATGGTCTACTATTATCCGAAAAGTATAACCATTCGCGAGCTATGGGACTTGTCAGAGAACTGGAATCTGACGGCAACTCCAGCCTATCGCCAAAAGCCTTACGACATAACAAAGCAGCGTGCCGAGGAGAAAAAGAACGTAAGGAACCTGAATGCTGAGCGTGCTCGCAAACTCGGAAAACAACTTCCCGACTATTTGCAGAGATAGTTTAGGAAAACATAATAACTAATAAAGTTAATAACTAATATTAATTTATAGTTGAAATATTTTGAGAGTAGAAGTAATATGATTACTTTTGCAGTCTAAAAAGTAAGAAACAATAGTTTTCTATTTATAAAATTCATTGTGGTGACATTGCAGATGGCAACCGTCGCAGTGTGAAAAGGGAATCAGGTGAGAGACCTGAACAGTACCCGCTACTGTAATCTCCATTATTGAAAGTTAAAGAAAAGCCACTGAGCAATCGGGAAGGCAACTTTCAGGAGAAAGTCAGGAAACCTGCCACTTTGGAACAAACAAAGACAAGTTTTTCGGGAGTTAGGACTTGTCTGTCATTATCCATTTTATCAATATAATGAGAAGAACATTCTTCGTTATAGTCGGATTGTGTCTGGCTATTTGTGTCTTTGCCCAAGAAAAGAAGCAGCGCAAGAACAATATGCGCGACTCGGTTACACTCGAAGACGTTACCGTGATAGGCAAGACTAAGGCTCAGAAACTGCGCGAGGGTGCATTTTCTGTCAATGCTATTGATGTAAACTCAATAGTCAGTTCGCTGTCAAACCTTAACAACATTGTAGACAGGACAGCAGGTGTGAAGATAAGGGAAGATGGTGGTGTAGGTTCCGACTTCGACTTGAGCATAAACGGAATGTCGGGCAATGCCGTAAGATATTTCATCGATGGCATTCCGCTTGACACAAAAGGCTCTGGAGTATCACTGTCGAATATGCCTGTAAGTCTGATAGACCATATAGAAATATATAAAGGTGTAGTTCCTACATGGCTCAGCAGCGACGCTCTTGGCGGAGCTGTCAACATAGTAACTAAGCGGAAGCATACCAACTATCTTGATGCTTCTTACGGTTTTGGTTCATACGGCACGCATCGGGGCGACGTAAACGGACAGTATGTTATGAAGAACGGACTGACATTTCGCCCAGCATTGAGCATAAACTACTCTAAGAACAACTATAAGATGAAAGGAGTTGAGGTGTGGGACGAGGCCTCTCGTAAGTATATCAACGTAAACCGCCGCCGCTTCCACGACGA
The DNA here is from genome assembly GCA_017627765.1 of Prevotella sp. Lineage (GTDB taxonomy): Bacteria > Bacteroidota > Bacteroidia > Bacteroidales > Bacteroidaceae > Prevotella. Next base: position 11,707 of record JAGAGD010000035.1, read on the forward strand.
CTATTTCTCACTCTTAGGACAAATGGAAGTTGGAGTAACCGACAAGTGGTGGGCAGACGCATTCTTTGTGAGTGCATCTTATAATAAGGTAGACAAGGAAATTCAGACAGGTCAGATTCAGAGTAAGGTAATAGGAATGGCAGAAAGAAACTCCGACGCATGGAATATTTCAGTCAACTACCAGAAAAAACACTTCTTGCTGCAAAACCTTAGTACCAACATTTCATTGTCTCACACATGGGATCACTCTATTACTACCGACACTGCCTACAGGAAATATAACTGGGACGGAGAATACATCAATAGTTCGAGAAACGAGATTACGGGTCGTGAGCGCACCATCAGACACTTCAAGCGGCCGTTGACGATAGGCAGAGCCGAGTTCAACTATAGCATAACCGACAATCATCTGATAAGCCTAAGTTATGCACTTAACCGAACAGGCAACAGGCGTTGGGACGATGTTGACAAGAGTTTCTCGCCCGCTAACGACGTACTGGCTAAACATATCATCGGACTATCCTACAGTCAGACTCTCTTTAGCGGAAAGATGAACAACACATTCTTCCTGAAAGACTATATCAACAGCCTGAACATCAGACAGACCGACATTCCTTCGGTGACTGGCTCGTCGCTGGTTTCGGGCAGTGTAGTGAAAAACTATATTGGCGGAGGAGCTGGAATACGCCTACTGCTGATGGAGCCCCTTGCAGTCAAGATGAGTTACGAGCATAGCGTAAGGCTTCCGCTTGCCAGAGAACTGCTCGGAAACGGAACAACCATTTATGCCAACGTAATACTTGAACCTGAAAAGAGTGAGAACATCAACTTAGGTCTTTTCGGAACATTCAGAAAGCAGAGCCACACTCTTTCATACGAGATAAACGGATTTCTCAGATATGTAGACAACTACATACAGCCGCAGGTGTCGGAGAAGGAGGGCATGATGCAATATGTCAATGTGCCTGCCGTACACATAAAAGGACTTGAAGGCGAACTGCGATACGACTGGCAGAAACGCCTACAGATAGTAACCAACATCAGTTGGCAGGATGCCCGTGACAGGATGAGACTGAAAAGTGACGGCAAACCTTCTGTTACGTTCAACAATCATGTGCCTAACCGCCCATGGCTCTTTGCTTCAGCCGAAGCAAGTTATTATCTGAGAAACATCTTCTCCAGACACGACCGCATCAGGCTGGGCATAGACTATCAGTGGGTACACTGGTTCTTCCTTTCTTGGGAAGGCTACGGAGCATTAGAGACTAAAGCACGCATACCAGAGAAAAACGAAATAGGCGCAAACATAACCTACTCGTGGAAGAATGAACGCTACAGTCTTTCGCTCGACTGCCAGAACCTTCTCGACAAGACTAACTACGACAACTACAAGTTGCAGAAGCCTGGCAGAATGTTATTTGCAAAGTTCAGAATATTATTACAATAATAAACTTAAAAACAAAAACACAATGAAAAAGCTAAATTTTTATTTCCTCGCACTTCTTGCGATGGTGTCAGCACTAAGTTTTACTGCTTGTTCTGACGACGACCCAGTAACCCCATCCAATCCAGTAGACGAAGTTACTCCTTACCACTTCGACCTTGTTGTTACCGTAGGCAAGCAAGGAGGTATGGGACGCGACGTTGTAACCATCATGCAGAGTCTTCCTTCGCTCATGGGCAGCAACGTAATCGACTTCAAGGGTATCGGCGCAGAAATCAATGCCGATTATTCTATGGAAGCAATCGTAAAAGGCAAGTACTACTATCAGATTCCTGTTTCAGCCGACCGCTTCGTAAAGATGCAGTTCGTAAACAACCAGATGCAGGTGGTTCAGTCGCAACCATTCGTACAGAACACCTACATCTGCCGCCAGTACTGCTACGCATGGACAGCCGAGAACAATCTCGTTATAATGGCAGCTAACGGTGATAAGACTGCTATTCAGTGGACAAAACTCAACACTGACGACATGAGCATCATTGCTGAAGGAACACTGCCTATCAAGGTGGCTGAAGGGTGGGAAACTCTTACAACAAGTGGTATCCTCGCTTATCGCCAGAACGACAACAAACTCTTCTACTTCTACTTTAATAAGAAAGGAAAGGGAAGAAGCGCTTCAAGCGAAGGACAGTTCCATGTAGCTGTAATCAATGCAGCAACAATGGCTCTCGAACAAGACAACATCAATACCGACAAGGTTGACGAAATGGCTGGCTCTGCTTATGGAGAACTTCTGCAAAGCACAACATTCTTCGACGAAGAAGGCAATCTCTATCTCGCTGCTTTCAACGATACGGACAATGGCGAGATGGGCAGACTGATGCGCATAAAGAAAGGCGAGTTCAACTTCGAGGCTGGATATAACGGATTCCCTAATCCTGACGGCAAACTGCTCACTGTGCAATATCTCGGCAATGGAAAGGTTTTCACCTATTCACGCAACGATGCCGTTACCGAAGTTGATGCTAAAGGAAAAACTGTTGCTGCTACATCAATCGACAGCTACAGCCACTACTATAGCATTATCGACCTGAAGACAGGAACACGTACACGCATGAGCTTCAACGGCAAAGAGATAGACTACAGCAGCGGCCGCTTCTCACAACGCTCTGCCTTTGCCCGTTCAGAAAACAAGGTCTACTTCGGCGTTAACACTCTTAATGCACAGCCTTGCATCTATGTGTATGATGTTAAGACAGGCGAGGTTGCTAAGGGCATGGACATTGCCGAAGGCTACTATTTCGAGCAGATTCGCATTGTTGAAGAAGACAAGAGATAAGAACCAATTCTTAATATAATACTAAAGCAGTTCTTCTTACTGCCTTTCAGATTATCGGGTGATGGATTTCTATCATCCGATAATTTTTTTGCTAATCACTATGCACATAAACACTCAAATAACAAAAAATTGACGGATAAAAAGAGACTAATTAAATTTTTCTTCGTAAATTTGCAATTCATATATATTATAAAGTAATAAACTTCAACACTTCGCAAGTGCTCATCTTCTAAGGTTATATATAAGGTTATGAGCTAAAGTTGAATGTCTTATCCAACCTTAAGCAGTATAAACACCTTGAAACCTATAGACAAAGCAACCAGAATACCTTTGAAATTAAAGAAATGAAACTTGCGAAAACTGAGTATTAAACCAACGAAAGGAAATAAACTTATGGCTAAGAAAGCAAACGGATTGACGCCGATGATGCAGCAGTTTTTCTCGCTAAAGGCAAAACATCCCGACGCTCTCATGCTTTTCCGTTGCGGCGACTTCTATGAGACCTATCATGAAGATGCAGTCATTGCTTCAAAGATATTGGGCATAACCCTTACGCGGCGCAGCAATAGCGGACAGGGTGAGGCTACCGAAATGGCTGGTTTCCCCCATCATGCACTCGATACCTATCTGCCAAAACTAATCAGGGCAGGAAAGCGCGTGGCTATATGCGACCAACTTGAAGATCCTAAACTGACTAAGAAACTTGTAAAGCGCGGAATAACCGAACTAGTTACACCTGGTGTAGCCATGAGCGACACTGTTCTTAACTATAAGGAGAACAATTTCCTTGCTGCCGTAGACTTCGGTAAGTCTGCCTGCGGCGTTGCTTTCCTTGATATTTCTACTGGTGAGTTCCTTACAGGCGAAGGAACCTACGACTACGTTGAGAAACTATTAGGCAATTTCCAACCTAAAGAGGTTTTGTATGAACGTAGCCACAAAGCCGACTTCGAGAGGTATTTCGGTACAAAGCTTTGCACATTCGAACTCGAAGACTGGGTGTTTAATGAGCAGACCGCTCGCGAAAAACTTCTTCATCATTTCCAGACTCATTCGCTTAAAGGTTTTGGTGTCAACTCGTTGCATAGCGGGGTGACAGCAAGCGGTGCTATATTGCAATATCTCGAACTGACACAACACACTCAGATAAGACACATTACGTCGCTTGCAAGAATTGAGGGCGACAGATATGTAAGACTTGACAAGTTCACTATACGTTCACTCGAGCTGTTGCAGTCAATGCAAGAGGAAGGCAGTTCGCTGCTTGGAGTGCTCGACCACACCATCACTCCTATGGGTGCCCGACTGCTGAAGCGATGGCTCGTGTTCCCGCTGAAAGAAGAAAAGCGCATCAATGAGCGCTTGGATATTGTTGAACACTTCTTCCGCGAACCAGACTTCCGTACCTCTATCGACGAGCAACTGCACCGTATAGGCGACCTTGAGCGAATAATATCGCGCGCAAGTGCTGGCAGAGTTACGCCCCGCGAAGTTGTTCAGTTGAAGATAGCGTTGCAGTCAATCGTTCCAATAAAGAACCTATGCCAGCAGGCTGACAACGAACCTCTGCGCCGTATTGGCGAACAACTGAACCTATGTGCTTCGCTCCGCGACAGGATTGAACGGGAGATAGAGCCAGACTCGCCTCAACTTGTCAGCAAGGGTGGGGTCATAAAGAGCGGTGTAAATGCCGAACTCGACGAACTGCGCAACATTGCCTATAGCGGAAAAGACTATCTCTTGCAAATACAGCAGCGCGAGATAGAAAAGACAGGAATATCATCGCTGAAGATAAGTTACAACAACGTTTTCGGCTATTACCTCGAAGTGCGCAACCTCTACAAAGACAAGGTGCCGCAGGACTGGGTGAGAAAGCAGACCCTTGCACAGGCAGAGCGCTACATCACGCAGGAGTTGAAGGAATATGAAGAGAAGATTCTCGGTGCCGAAGAGAAGATACTGTCGTTAGAGAACCGCCTGTTCAACGAACTGATGCTTGCCATGCAGGAGTATATCCCAGCCATTCAGATAAATGCAAGCCTGCTGGCGCAGATTGATACGCTGCTGAGTTTTGCTGTGACGGCAGAGCAAAACCGATATATCCGCCCTGTCGTTGACGACTCGCTTACAATAGATATCAAGCAAGGCCGTCATCCTGTGATAGAGACTCAGTTGCCTATGGGCGAGCAATATGTTCCTAACGATATTTTCCTTGACAACCGCCGCCAGCAGATTATGATTATAACTGGTCCTAACATGGCTGGTAAGTCGGCTCTGCTCCGTCAGACTGCACTCATCTCACTGATGGCACAAATAGGTTGTTTCGTACCTGCTGAGAGCGCACGCATCGGCATGGTCGACAAGATTTTCACCCGTGTGGGGGCTTCAGACAATATCTCGCTGGGCGAGTCTACATTCATGGTTGAGATGACTGAGGCAGCAAACATATTGAATAACATTTCAGAGCGCTCACTAATACTCTTCGACGAACTTGGTCGCGGAACGTCAACCTACGACGGAATATCTATAGCTTGGGCTATTGTGGAATATCTTCACGAACACGGCAAGGCTCATCCTCGCACGCTCTTTGCCACACACTATCATGAACTAAACGAGATGGAACGGTCGTTCCAGCGCATAAAGAACTACAATGTGTCGGTGCGTGAAGTTGACGGCAAGGTTATATTCGTAAGAAAACTGGAGGCAGGCGGCTCGGAACACTCATTCGGTATTCATGTTGCTGAAATTGCAGGAATGCCTAAGACCATTGTGAAGCGTGCCAAAGTGATACTCAACCAACTTGAGACTGCTGCTGAGTCGGCTACCGATGCCAATGGCAAGCGTGTTGGGGCACGGGCTAAAGTGACTCCTCAACCCATGCAAGGCTCAGGTGAAGGTGTTCAACTTTCATTCTTCCAACTCGACGACCCTGTGCTTTGTCAGATACGCGACGAGATTCTTGGTCTTGACATCAACAACCTTACTCCTATGGAAGCTCTCAACAAACTCAACGATATAAAGAAGATTGTTGGTGGGTAGTGGTGAGTTATACTACATATAGAAAATAATATAATAATAAAAAAGAGAAAAGAGAGTTTTTACAAGTGCGTAAAAACTCTCTTTCTTTTGTTTCTGCCCAGAGAAAAGACAGAAACGGGTTCTCCTCTGTTAACAAATCAATCTATAATCATACTATATTCTGTGAGTCAAAATAAACTTAGCTATAGTCTTTTTTACTTACAAATCAAATGTTGCAGTGAAGCGGATGTTGCGTCCTTCTTCAGGCACATATCCTGTTGTGTTAACTGCATACATATAGTAAGTTTTGTCGAAGATGTTATTGAAGTTGAGTTGCAACTTCCAACTGTTGTTGAGTTTATAACTGATCATGGCATTAGCCACAGCGTATGGGTCGAAGGTCATTGTGTTGGCTGCATTTACATAGACCTTGCTCGAAGCATTGAAGCCAACACCAATTTTAAGTCCTTTCAGAGCCTTGTCGAAATCCCAGAAAGCCCATCCGTAAGCCATGTGGCGAGGAGCATGCTGCAAGTAGTTGCCAGCCTGAGTGTTCTTTGCATATTCGGTATATGAGAACTCCTTCAGTTTTGCAAATGTCATTGAGTAGCCTGCATCTATCACGAGTTGGTCAACGGGGATTGCTACAAAACTAAACTCAAGTCCTTTTGAGTCAGCGCGTCCAACCTGTCCAGATACGTTTGTTCCATCTTCGAGTTTGCCAAGATTCTGCACCATGTTGTTCTTTATGATGTAGAAAGCAGAGAAGTCTGCGTGCAGACGATTGCTGAAAGAGATGTGAGAACCTATTTCATACTGTCTGCCAGAGATAGGCTTGAAGATGCTGCCATGCACGTTGCCGTCGAGCTTCTTTCCGTCGCTGTCAATATAGATGTAACCGTCTGACACAGCAGTACGGGTAGGTTTGAAGAAACTGCTGGTAGAGGCATATACATTTATGTGGTCGTTAAACTCATAGAGTGCGCTCAGACGATAAGTCAGAGAGTTGTTGTGCTCGCTTGTCTTAGGGTCTTTAGAAGTAATCTTTTTACCTTCGCTGTAAGCCATCTGATAGTTGCGGTGGAAGTAGTCATAGCGCAGACTTGCAAGAACGGTGAACTTATCCGTCAGGTGAATGTAGTCGCCAACGTGGAAACCATAGTCTTGTTCCCATTCCAGGCTGCGCTTCTGCCAAGGACAGTCTATGTTGCCTTGATTCAGCACAGGGTCGACAACCGAAAGTATTGCATTCTTGCCTGGTCCGCTTGCAGCAGAGCCATAACTTGAACGCCAGCGAGGCAGGTACAGATTAGAGTAGTTGAAAGCAAAAAGCAGGTCGTGCTTTATGTTTCCAGTCTTAGCCTTTCCGCTCAGTTCCAGTTGGTTTTGCAGAAGATTGACTTCGTAAGCGAACAGGAATCCACCGCGCTTAATTGAATCGGTGTTGATGTAGGTGCGCTTGACGCCATTCATGTAGTAATGGTTGTAGATTGGTTCGCTCGAAGTCAAGTAGTTAAGGTCTTCTGAAGCATAATAGTCTAAGTCGTCATAGTAGTAAGACAACATGTCTGTCAGTTTCCAACCAGAGTTGTTGAACTTATGCTCATATTTCAGTGCTATAGTCAGGTCTTTGTCTTTCAGGTGGTCGAGAGGGTCGTTGAAGCGTGTGCGGCGGTTGATGTAAGAAGGAATGTCGCCTTTTTCCCACACTTTCTCTCCTGCGAGATTGAAGATGTCGGCTGTGAAGTGGGGCTGACCAGTGTCAGTGCCGTAGTAGTCGTTCTTTGCAGAAACGGAGAAGTTCATCTTGTCAAGCCTGCCCAGATTGAAGTCTAAAGCCAGCCAAGCGTTGTAGGCTTTGTTGTCGGTGTGTCGCCATCCGTCGCCGCCGCTCATAGAGAAGTCGGTGCGGAAGGTTACGCCTTTGGCTATTGTTCCGCCAGCGCCGCCGTTGACAGAATATCTGCCCCAACTGCCTATAGTCATTCCTGCGTTGACATGCTTCTGCGATGTTGGCTGCTTGTGAATTACGTTGACCACGCCGCCGAGTGCCGAGTGTCCGAACATTACAGATGCAGCACCCTTCAGTACCTCAATTTTCTCAACAGAGGCAAGGCTTGTGCTTGGTGCCGACTGGTAGAGGTTGTGTCGCTCGTCGCGCACACCGTCGTTGAGCAAGACAAAATCGGAGAAACCGCGAATGGTGAAATAGAGGAAACCGCCATAGGAATTGATAGGACGGATGCCCGTCATGGTGCGTGTTGCGTCGTTGAGGTCGCGCAGAGAGAGATTCTCAATCTTCACTCTTCCCAGACTCGAAACCGTCAGCGGAGCCTTGTAGAGAGGCACAGGCAGTTTGCCGACGGCTGTAGGCTTAACATAGGAACTGGTTACGACAACCTCATTGAGGCTAAGGGTAGTATCGTTGTCAGAATACTGAGCAAACGTACTGCCACAGCAAAGACTCGTAAGAGCCAAAGCAAGTAGTTTTGCTTTCATAAAAAAATAATAATTGATGGTGTTAATAATAATCTCCTTGACCCGAAGAGACAGTTACTTTAAAAGAAAGAGGCAGGTCTCCTGACTTATTCCAATAAACTCGCCTTCCCGTAAATGACAGTGGCTTTTGCTGAGTTTATAACAATGGAATTTACAGTAGCGGGCACTGTTCAGGTCTTTCACCTGATTCCCTTTTAAAGCCGTCAGCCTTAGACTGTGGCTACCTAAATCCGCTGCAAAATTATAAAAAATGTTTATTATGGCATAGCAGAACAATAAAAAATGTGCATAAAATCAGTAAAAATGCTGTTTAAAACTGATTTTACTTATGCTGATAAGCCAAAAATATCTATCTTTGCAGTGATTTTGTTAGTATGTTGCTCCTGCCTTGACTATGATGGTCTTGACGGAGCGTTGTTTTATTTTTTTCACCTTTTTATATTTATAAACGACATGAGAACATTTATTTTGCTATGCGCATTCATTCTGGCTACAGTAGCCAATGCGCAAGGATTGGAGAGTTATGTTGACAGCGATTTCCTTAGCAACATGGGCAAAGAAGAGAAGGCTGCACTGCTGATGGTTCACTTCGGCACCACTCACGACGATACGCGCCAACTCACCATCGACGCTATCAACAAAAAAGTTGGCAAGGCTCTGCCAAAACTGGAACTGAGAGAAGCCTACACTTCGAGAATCATAATAAAGCGACTGAAGGCTCGCGGCATTACTAAACTCACTCCGCTTGAGGCTCTTATGCAACTGCGCAGCGAGGGCTACACAAGGGTTATCGTGCAGACCACCAATGTGATTGTAGGTTGCGAATATGAGTCGTTGCAGAAAGACATTGAGTCTGTGTCGAAGTTCTTCCGCGACATCCGCATCGGCACTCCACTGCTCAGCAGCGTTGAAGATGCTGAGAAGGTTGTAGAGATTCTCTCAAAGAGAAACCCTGCCGACAGCAAAAAACGTGAGCATGTTGTCTTTGTTGGTCATGGAACGGAAGGCAGTGCAACAGCCATCTACAGCATGATTGACTATATGCTGAAGGCAAAAGGTCACGACAACTATCATGTAGGAACAATAGAGGGCTATCCTGCTTTCGACGATGTGGTGAGAAACCTGAAGCGTGCAAAGGCTCGCAAGGTTACGCTCGTGCCATTCATGTTTGTTGCTGGCGACCACGCTAAGAACGATATCTCTGTAGAGTGGAAAGAGGAACTCGAAAAGGCTGGCTTCACTGTTTCGCTCAACATTGAAGGACTGGGACAGATTGACGATATCCAGGATATCTACATCAGTCACTTGCTGCGCTGCATCTCTCAACGGGAGCGTGGAATAATGGAAAAGAAAGCAGAATATTCAAATTAACAAACTCAATTTAGTCCATAGCTAAAGGTCTTAGCCTTTAAGATGAGAATAGAATCGTAAGAACAAATCCCAACTTAAAAGCTAAGACCAAAAACTTATAATAATAGTAAAAGTTAACGTTAACGTTCCCGTTCCCGTTGATATTTCCCGTTCCCGTTAAACAAATCTATGTGACATTAAATACTCAAATAAAGAAATTGCTCCCCTAAGTTAGGGGAGCTGTCACGAAGTGACTGAGGAGTATGTCGTCCACGATGCAATGGCATCGTGGACGATTAAAGATTAAGGAATAACGATTAACGTTAAAGTTAAGGTTAACGTTCCCGTTATAGTCTATTTTATAACCTTCTTAGTAACTATCTTACTTTTATTTATTATAGTTTATCTTTACTTCTAATTTATTGAATGTAAGTTTTGGGTAAATTCCCCAATAATATAAGTCACTAAACGCAGGATA
>JAGAGD010000036.1 GCA_017627765.1 Prevotella sp.
GCGTTTAATTGTTAATCAATCGGATTAAACTTTGTGAATGAGCATGAGGAAAAAAAAGTGAAAGGTGTCCTTTCGCGATGCGAAACGTGGCATATCGCAGTGCGATATGTGGCATATTGCAGTGCCAAAGGTGCCCTTTCACACTGCGAAAGATGCCCTTTGACTTTTTTAACAGTTATGAATTATGAGGCGAAATGTGTAATGTCTTGATTTATAACGAATTACCTAAAAGAACGAGAACGCGCCAAATACTCGCATATTTTGCAACTTCTTTTTGCTCGGTCGAAAATAATCGATTCTTGAGAGGGTTATTTTTTTAACATTTAGCCATTTGTTAATAAAATTAAACGAGAGGATTTTCCATGTTTTTATATGTAATATGCAGTCAAATTTCGTTGACTTTTTCGGGTAGATATTTATATTTTTCTGACCGAAAATTTGTAATTTTGCCTCACATTTACATAAAAAAAGAAAGGAACAAACATGAAAAAGATAAGCATTTTGCTGCTTTCAGCCCTGCTCTCTGCGAGCAGTATGGCACAGACAAAACTAAGTTTTGACGCAAGTTCTGGCATAAGGTCGTCGTTAGTGATGCACAATGGCAAGACAGTCAGCTACACAGCCTACGAGAAACTCTATTATGTGACAAACATAGCAGACTCAACCTATCAGTATCTCAACGTCTATGTGCCAGACGGAGCAAGTCAGTCAACACCAATTTTCCTGCGCACCTACGTAGGAGGCTACATGGCAGCATTGGCGGCAAGTCCGCAGGCAGGCGATGCAACGGGCAGAGCGTTGAGTGAAGGCTATGTAGTAGTAATTCCTGGCACGCGAGGTCGTGGCTCAACCATAGTTGCAAGCAAGGCAGACAAGAGGGCGGGCATAAAGAAGGGGCAGACTGTCTACACAGGCAGAGCCCCCAAGGCTATTCTCGACCTGAAGGCAGCAATACGCTATCTGCGCCATTTCGACAGTGAGATGATGGGCGATGCTGAGCGCATCATCACCGACGGAACAAGTGCTGGAGGCGCTATGTCGGCGCTGATGGGTGCTACAGGCAACAATCCCGAATACGAACCAATGTTGAAGGACATGGGGGCTGCCGATGAGCGCGACGATGTTTTCGCTTCGGTCTGCTACTGTCCAATTCTTGACCTCGACCATGCCGACATGGCATACGAATGGCTCTACGGTGAGACCGACAGCAGAAAGCAACTCGACGAAGTTCATTCAGCCTATAGCAAAGAGCTGGCAGCCCAGTTCCCTGACTACTTGACAGCTCTCAATCTGCATAAACCCGACGGAATACCGCTTACAGCCGACAATTATCTTGACTACATCAAGTCTGAGCTTATACGCTCAGCTCAGACAGCCAAGAATGCAGGTGCCGACATAGCCGACTCTATAGGATTCGCTTTCAGTACTTCTGCGATGGGAATGTTTGCGCCTCCAGCCAATGGAGGAGTAGGCAACCGCCAGTCTCAGACCTCGTCTCAGCCCAATGGAGAGCGAAGCATGCCGCCTATGGGTGGAGGCATGATGCGTAAGCAGGCAGGCGAATACATAGTAGATCTCGACATGGACAAATATCTCAACTATGTAGCATCAACCCAACCGCTGAAGGGAGTGACAGCCTTCGACTCAATGATAGACGGCGTGAACGAGGCGAGTGCAGAGAATCAGGAGTTTGGCGACATATATGGAAGCAGCGTCAACTTCACAAGTTATATGGCATTGAAGAACGGCAAGAAACTGACAGACGAGATAAAGAAAAACGTCAGGCTGATGAATCCGATGAGTTTCATTGGCGATACAAACACGACCGTAGCGCCCCACTGGTATATCAGGCATGGTGCGCGAGACAGAGACACCTCTTTCCCTGTACCGCTCAATTTTGCCACGAAACTTCAGAATGCAGGCAAAGACGTAAACTTCCTGTTTGCCTGGAATCGCCCACACAGTGGCGACTATGCCCTCGACGAGCTGTTTGAGTGGATAGCGAGCATACTCCGTTAGTGCAGTCTTTTCTTCGCAAAATGAAGGGCGCAAGAGTCTGATAAATGCAGAAAGCGTATTTTTTGAAAATCTATCAGAAAATAATGTAACAAGGCGTCGGGCAAAGAAGCATAATTTTGCAGCCGAGAAAAAACATTAAGACATGGAAGCATTTAGAGTAGACCCGCGCGAACTGCGCCCCGAAGACCACGCACAAGGAATGCGTGACGTAGAGTTAGTTTTCAAAATCAATCATACGATGCCTTATACCGACGAGTATAACAACCTTGTTAAGGAACTCTTTGAAGGCAAGATAGGCGAGGGCAGCATGGTGTTGCCGCCCCTCAATCTGGTTTGTTCCAATCAGGTAAGCATAGGCAAGAACGTACTCGTCATGGGTGGTTGCCTGATGATGTCGCGAGGAGGCATAACGATAGACGACGATGCTATGATAGCAGCCAACGTGCAACTCATTTCAAACAATCATGACTTGCACGACCATCCTGTGCTCATCTGCAAGCCAGTACACATCTGCCGCAACGCTTGGATTGGTGCAGGAGCAACCATTCTGCCAGGCGTGACGGTAGGCGAGAATGCTGTTGTAGCCGCAGGTGCTGTAGTAACCAAAGACGTTGCACCAAACACCATCGTTGGTGGCAATCCTGCAAAGTTTATAAAGAACGTTTAGATTATTTTATAGTGCATAGTTAAAGTTAACGGGAACGTTAACTTTAATCCTTAATCATCCACGATGCAGCGGCATTGAGGAGAACACACTCCTTAGTCGGTTCGTAACAGTTCCCCTAACTTAGGGGAACAATTACTATCGTTGTTCATTTGACTAGCTTACTATAGTTCATAGTTAAAGTTAACGTTCCCGTTATCTTTAACTATTTTAATTACTCGTCAGCTTGTTTGCTTGTCAACTCTTTTATGTCCATTATTCTACAGGAATGTTCCATTTTTCCATTTAGTCCTTTTTGATGGTTAAAAGAATGTGAATAATACACTATCTGGTCATATTATTTTTTGAGCAAATCTAAAAAAGACTTATCTTTGCAACAGAATTACTTAACTATTTAAAATAAAAACCAATTGCAATGAAAAAGACTTACTTCTCACTTGTAGCGATTGCTGCAATGATGGGGTTTCATGTTTGTTCTGCTCAGAACAAAGCAGAAATTCGTGCCCTTTATGAAAAACAGAATCCTGCCCCCTTCAGCCAGAGTCCTGTTGCTGAAAAGGCAAAGACAGTAAAGGCCAAAGCACAAGAAGCAGTTACTGTTCCTTTCTTTGAGTCGTTTGAAAATGATCTCGGCGACTTCTCTGTAATCAATGCCAACAACGATGCTTCTACATGGATGTGGAACAACAGCGTTCTTGCAAACAATCAGGGAGCAGCAGCCATGTCGTCAACATCGGCAGAGGCTGACGACTGGCTCTTCACACCAGGACTGAAACTTAGCTCAGACCGCACCTATACTATTACTTTCTCTTGCTGGGCATCAGGCTACTATGGCTATGTGTTCCCAGAATATATGGAAGTGAAATATGGCAATTCTGCCACTGTCGATGGAATGACAAGCACTTTGTTTGAGCATAGCTGCGTAAACTGGGGCTATGGCGACGGTCAGATGAAGGTAACAAAGATTATTCAGCCAGCAACCGACGGTGTTTACTACATAGGTTTCCACGGCTGTTCTCCAGCTAACAGCTGGTGCCTCTTTGTCGACGACATTGCCGTAGAACAGGAGTCAATGGTTACAGCACCAAAGGCAGTCAGCAATCTCACTGCCGTTGCTGCCGACAAGGGAGCACTTTCTGCAACAGTTTCTTTCACTCTGCCTACAGAAGCAATCAACGGCGATGTGCTGACTACACTTACAAAGGTGGAACTTCTGCGCGGCGACGAGGTTATTAAGACCTGGACCAACCAGCAGCCTGGCGCAGAGCTGTCGTTCACTGACAACGAAGCCAAGCAAGGCATCAACCGCTATATCGTGAAAGTTTATAACGCAGAAGGCGAAGACGGACTCGGCAAGCAGGCAACCACACAGGTATATGTAGGCGTTGATATCCCACAGCGCGTGCATGCACAGTTGAGCGATGACAACAACCAGATGGTTGCAACATGGACAGCAGTGCCAGAGACTGGTGCCAACGACCACTATGTAGACCCAGCAAAGGTCAGATATGTAATCTATGAAGTAAAGACCAACGACGAAGGCTACTCTTGGGCAGAGGCTATCGACACAACAGCCGTAGGCGCAACAAGCTATACCTTCGGCTATAACCCAGACGAAGGTGCACAGAGCAGAGCATATTATGCCATTGCAGCAATCAACGAAGTAGGCCGCAGCGGCATCTATGGCTTCGACAACATTCTGATAAAAGGTAAGCCATACACTCCTCCGTTCAACGAGACATTTGCCAACATGCACGGCAACGGTTCGTTCTACGATGTGGAATACTCAAGCGACTACTCAGCAACACCAGAAATAATAAGTGAGAGTCACGACACGGAAGCAAACTCAGGTAGTTTTGCATGGACTCCTAATGCAGACGATGTGTTGAACCTCTGTACAGGAAAGATGACAGTAGCAAACTCACTCAATCCTAAAGTTAAATTTGCAGTAAGAGCAAAGGCTGGTTCTTCTAACCGTCTAATCCTCATAGGCGAAAGACAAGGAGGCGAGGAGATTCAGCTCGAAGAAGTTGATTTCAGCAGTCTCACAGGCGATACCGTATGGGTAGAAAAAGAAGTAAGCCTTGAAGAATTTGCAGATGCCCGCTACTTCCGCCTCAAGTTCCAGTTCGACGGACACAAAGACGCAGGCCGCATGGCACTCGACGATATACATGTCTGGGACGATTTGAACAAGAACATACTCGTGCGTGTTCGTGCCGACCAAAACATCATGGCGGGTAAGCAGGCCAACATAGGAGTGAGTGTGCTTAATGCAGGAAAGCAGCCTATTCCAAACTATTCTGTTAAGATTACAGCCAATGGCAAGGAACTGCTCAGCCAGCAAGTTTCAGAAACTCTGAATGCAGGTGCTTACAGAAACTTTACAACCATTTATTCAACAGACGTATTCTCAGAGATTGGTGCTGTTGAAGTAAAGGCAGAGGCAACCTATAGCGAAGACGAAAACCCAGCAGACAATGTTGCCTTTAGCAATATCAATGTTATAGAGCCTAATGTAAACCCCGTTAGCGATTTGGCTTTCAATCAGAACACAAACAGCCTGTCATGGAACAAGCCAGAAGAAATGATTGAGACTCTGACAGAAGATTTCGAAAGATATACTTCTTGGACTGTAGACGGAAAATATGACAACGGCAACGAAGGCGCATGGGGCAACTGGACAACAATCAACAACGACGAAGCCGTAGCCGCAGGTCTTTGGGCAAACACCCAGCTTCCTCATCAGGGAGAGAAATATGCTTACTTGCTCGTAAACTTCCAAGACAGATACGAAGCAGGCGACGACTATCCTGGTCGTTCAGGCTATCAGTATTTGTCTTCATTTGTTGGACTGAAGTCTGTTGGCTCAGGTTTTGCACCACTCGACAACTGGCTCGTTTCTCCAGAACTTCCTGGCATAGAGCAGAACATCAGATTCTTCATCATGAACGAAAGCACAGAGGAAGACCCATTCCCTGTTACATTCAACGTCATGACAAGTACAACAGGAACAGACATTGACGACTTCCAGCAACTTGGAGAGACATACGAACACAACATTGGCGGTCGCTACTGGATTCGTTATGACGTTACTCTGCCAGAGGGAACAAAGTATTTTGCAATTCAGCAGAAAGAAGAAGCAGGACAGAGCAGATGGATGGGTATTGACGATATCACCTATACAACCTACGGAAGCCCTGTTGTCAGCTACAATATCTATGTAGACGGAGAGAAAGTTGGCAGCGTAAATGTTCCTGTAACAAACTTCACCTTGCAGAGTGTTGACGGACATCACGTTTACTCAGTTACCGCTGTATATGAAAACGGAATAGAGTCGTTGCCAGTAATGATTAACACAGCTACAGGCATCAACGACTTCAGAACTTCTGACGCATTGTCTTCTGACATTTATACCATTGAGGGTGTTCGTGTTCGTCATAACGCTACATCAACTCAAGGTCTGAAGGCTGGCATCTATATCGTTAACGGTCAGAAAGTCGTAATTAAATAATTAGAGTTTTATGAACAAAAGAATAATCTTAGCAATAACCCTGACTCTCTTTGTGGGAGTCGGGGGCTTTGCTAAGCCTCGAACCAAAGCCGATATGCAGTCGGTAGCGATGAAAGCAATTAACCAGCAACTCTCATCCGCAAACCGTTCTTTGCGAAAAAACATGCCAAAAGAAATAAAGCGAACAGAAAACTATTCTGTCATAGGCTATAGCAACGGAGGCTTTGCTGTTGTCAGCAACGACGATTTAGCACCAGCTCTGTTAGGATGCTCGGTCAGCAGCAGCTTCAACGACAAGAACGAAAACTTTGCTTGGTGGCTTGAGGCAGTTGATGAGGCTGTAAGCGAAATAGTGAAGAGCGGAAAGCAGAAAGCATCGTCTGCACCCGATCCAAATGTGTTCCCAACTCAGGTTGGTCCGCTTATGACAACCAGATGGGAGCAGGAGACTCCTTATAACAATCTCTGCCCGACATATTCTTCAGGACACAGTGCAACGGGATGTGTAGCAACAGCATTGGCACAGATACTGAAGTATCATCAATATCCTGAACATGGCATTGGCAGCAGTTCGGTTATTTCGGCAAATGGACAGACCGTTACAGCCAACTTCTATGAAGATTACTATCAGTGGGATCTGATGCTCGACGACTATAAGAATGGCTACACAGAGGAACAAGCCACGGCAGTAGCAGTGCTGATGAGAGATCTCGGAGTCGCGGCTAAGATGAACTATAAGTCGCCAGAGCAGGGCAGCGGCGCTAACAGCGATGAGGCAATGAATGGCCTTACCACATACTTTGGCTTTGAAGGTCTGCAATATGTTGAGCGCATTAACTATAGCGAGACCCAATGGATGAACATGATTTATAGCGAACTTAGCAACAATGGTCCAATCTTCTATGGAGGTTATTCGCAGAATGGCGGACATGCCTTTGTGCTGCATGGCTATCGTGCCGACGGCTTTGTATATGTCAACTGGGGATGGGGCGGCGATTCTGATGGTTACTATGACATATCGCTACTTAATCCGAAGTCAACATCCTACTCGCAGTTGCAAGACATGGTAATTGGAATAAAGGGCGAGGCTAAAGACCTCATCTCTGATGTTATCACGACAACCGCAGGCGGACAACTCGCTTCTAAGATTGATGCCGACAAATATGAGAAACTCGGCGAACTAAAGATTATCGGTCCGTTGAACAACGACGATATACTTTTGCTCAACCGCTTGGCTGGCAACAATGCCGATGGCAATGGCGGACAGCTGTATAAGCTCGACCTCAGTGAGGCAACTCTGCCTTCTGATGCTTTGCCTGCAAAGGCTTTCTTTGGTAGCAATCGTCTTGTTGAAGTTATTCTGCCTTCAAGTCTTAAGACCATTGGAGACGGTGCTTTCGGTTATTGCACAAAGCTGAAGACCGTAGCCTTTGGCAATTCTGCCGACAAACAGTTTGCTGTTGAGGACAATATGATTTATAGTGCTGACACTACTGAACTTATCTGCGCTCTGCCATGTGTGGCTGGAGAGATTAGTCCAAAGCGCGGAATAGTTAATATTCATCCTTATGCATTCGCTGGTTGTCAGATGGTGAGCAAGCTTACGCTTCCTGCTTCAGCTGAAAGCATTGGCACAGAAGCCTTTGCAGGAATGCTAAGCATGAAGGAAATGCGAGTTGCACATCAAGGCGTTCCTGTGCTCAGCGGTGAAGATGTGTTCAAGGATGTAAGGACAGACCAGTGCAAACTCTATGTTCGTCGTGGTTTCAAGCAGGATTATTCTTTAGCAGACCAATGGAAAGTGTTCGAAGACATAACAGAATACGGAACAGTGATTAAGGCAACAAATGTATCTCGAAAGTATGGAGAAGACAATCCAAAGTTCGGATACAAAGTGACAGGCGATAAAGTGTCAGGAGTTCCTGAGCTCAGATGCGATGCAACGCCTAACTCATCTGCTGGTCAGTATACTATTTGGGCTTTGCCTGGAACAATAACCGAAGAGGCCGTTGACTACACAAACGGGACTCTCAACGTGAAGAAGATTCCTCTGGATGTAACACTGGCACAGTCAACATACACTCGTTTTGTTGGTGAACCAAATCCAGAGTTCGAACTCTCTTATAGCGGTTTCGTTCTCGACGATGACGTCTGGTGTATAGATACCCCACCTACAGTCAGCTGTGAGGCAACAGAATTCAGTCCTGCTGGCGAATATATCATAACGCTATCTGGAGGTTATGACGACTGCTATGAAGTGTCAGCTAATGGCAGTGGAGTGCTCATTGTTACGGAACCTACAGGCATCAGCAATGTTCTTTCTGATGTAGAACTTGCAGAACCAGCAGATATATATACCATTAGCGGACAACTTGTAAAGCATAATGCCAAGTCGTTGAACGGACTGAGCAAGGGTGTCTACATGATGGACGGAAAGAAAATAATTATTAAATAACTGAAGTTTCGGAAGTATTCAACTTCTTAGGTTTAAGGATTTAAGACAGCTTTGCCCATAGGTAAAGGCCTGACAGCCTAAAAGCCTTCTGCCCTTATAACCTAAAAACGAGATAGATACGATATTTAAAACAAATAACAAAAAATAAACAATTATGAACAAAAAACTAAAGAATGTTTTTGCAGCATTAGGTCTGACGCTGTTGCTCCCTGCTGCTGCAAATGCCCAACAGACATCTGTTGTGTTTTCTGATGATTTCAGCTCAGGTAATATTTCAGCCTGGACAGTAATTGATGTAAACAACGATAGCAAGACATGGGCTTACATGGATAACCGCTTTGCAAACAATCAAGGTGCTGCGGGATGTCTTTATGGTACACCAGGCGACGACTGGTTGATTACACCTGCATTGAACCTTACAGCAGGTCGTGAGTACACTCTTAGATTCAAGTATGGTAATGCAGGCTATGGTCCAGATAAGATGACTGTAGCAATGGGTCGTGAAGCCACAGTTGAAGGCATGACTACAACTCTCTTGGCAGAGACTGATGTTAATAATGAGTTTGCCAGTGCGGCTGCTGACTACACTAAGACCGTCACAGTAGATGAAGACGGAGTATATTATATAGGTATTCATTCTACTGGTAATGACACATTCTATCTCATCATAGATGATTTCGCAGTAGAGACATCAGTCAACACTGATGCTCCTGCCGCTCCTGCTATTGAGGCTGTTGCGGGCGAGCAAGGTGCTTTGAAGGTTGACCTCACAATTACCTGTCCTACAACAAATGCAGCGGGCGGAGAACTTACAAGTCCTCTTACAAAAGTTGTCCTTAACCGCGACGGCGAAATGATTAAGACTTGGGAAGGCAGTGATATAGCAGCAACACTCACATATACCGACAACGATGCTAAGCAGGGAGTTAACACTTATGCTGTTTCTGCTTTCAACGAGTCTGGCGAGAGTCCTGCTGCTACAGCACAAGTAAAAGCAGGCGTAGATGTTCCTACACCAGTTCAGGCATTTATCACCGACGATGAGGTTGACGGCGTTCCAGCCATGACAGCACAGTGGGAAGCAGTAAGCGAGACAGGTGCAAACGGCGGCTATGTTAATCCACAACTTGTAAAGTACAACATCTACGATATTGTTACCGACTACTATAGCACAACAACCCAGCTGAAGGCTACTACCGAAGAAGGCGCAACAAGTTTCAACTTCGGCATCAACCCAGACGAAGGCGAGCAGAAAGACATTGCACGTCTCTATGCCATTGCTGCAGAGAATGCTGCTGGTCAGGGCGATATATATTATATAGGCGGTATCCGCATCATTGGCGAGCCTTACATGTTGCCATTTGAAGAGACCGTAGCACAAGGCAAGAACAATGGCAAACTCTGGTGGAGCGAGAAGAGCAGCGATTATTCAGCTTCTTGGTATACTAATTCAAGCGAAACCTACAATGACGAGCAGAACAGTGGAAGCATCTCTTGGACTCCTACAGAGGAAACCGATTTGTTCGCTCTCAACACTGGTAAGATTAGTCTTGAAGGCGCAGTTAATCCTGTTGTTCGCTTTGCAGTGAAGAGCACTCCTGCCACAGCAAGCAAGGTTTCTGTTGCCATCAGCAAGCAGAGCGGCGACGATGAAGTTCTTGCTACTATCGACTTCACCGAAGAAACTGAAGAAGGATGGAAGACAGCAAAGGCAGACCTCAAGGACTTCCTCGACAGCCGTTATGTTATTGTTAAGTTCATCTTCGAAGGAGTCAAGGGCACTACAATCTATCTTGACGACATCCATGTTGAAGACGAACTGTCAGACAACCTCGCTCTGAAGATGGATGCACCAGCAAGCACCATTAAGGGTAGCGAGACAAAGGTGAACATCACTGTTGAGAATACAGGTAGCAACGCAGCTGCCGACTATACCGTTAAGCTCTTTGCCGACAATGAGGAAGTTTGGAGCGCAACAGAAAGCGAATCTCTCCAGTCGCACAGCAAGAAGGCTTACGAGGCAACATTTGTTCCAACACTGTTCGATGAGGCTGAAAGCCTTGAACTGAAAGCTGTGGTAGAGTGGAGCGACGACCTCGACGAAGACGACAACGAGGCTACCGCTACAGTAGAACTGAAAGAAGCAAGTGCACCTCAGCCAGAAAACCTTCAGATTGAAGGCGAAAACGGCGGCTACACTCTGACATGGAATGGTCCTTCAGACCTCTTGCTGTCTGTTACCGACGACTTTGAAAGTTACAAGCCAAATACCGTAGATGCAGGTGAGAATACATCTGACGAAGTTAAAGGTCTCTGGGGCGAATGGACAACCTACGACAAGGATGGTGCATGGACCGATGCTGTGTTCAACACTAAACTTCCTTTTGAGGGCTACAAATACGCTTATGTTCTCTTCAACCCAAGTCTTTACAATGCCGACTTGCTGGCTGCCGTTCCTGCACTCAATCCTCATTCAGGCAATCAGTACATGATGGCAGTTAACAACTACTCTATGTGGACATCTAATCCTCAAGACAACTGGCTTATCTCACCTGAACTGACAGGCATTGAGCAGGAAATAAGTTTCTGGGCACGCAGCTACTCTGAAGAATACCCTGAGACCTACATTGTACGCTATAGCACAACCGACACACAGGAAAGCAGTTTTGCTGTGGTTGAGGCTGAAAATGCAGAAGGCACTCTCCCTGCAGAATGGACAGAAGTGAAGGTTACTGTTCCAGAAGGAACCAAGTATTTTGCTATATGCCAGAGCACACCTGGCGACAATGCTAAGATTTTCATGCTCGACGATGTGACTTACTACACAAGTGCAGGCGAAGTTGTTTCTTATAACATCTATCTCGACGGTGAGCTTATCGGAAACGTTCCTGCAGGCGAGGATGTTGACTTCAGTTATCTCTATTCAGAGTCGCTCAGCGTAGATACACACGACTTCTCTGTCGCAGCAGTTTATGCTAACGGACAGCAGTCTCAGCCAGTCTCAGTAAGTGTTGTCATCACAGGCATCGGAAATGTGGAAAGCAACCATGTCTCAACCGATGGCAAGGCATACAGCATCAGCGGTCAGGCTGTTGGCAAAAACTATCGTGGCATCATCATTGTTAACGGCAAGAAAGTTGTCAAGAAGTAATCCCACAATACTGATAGTTTCATAATACTATTGCGGTTCCAGCTTCTCTCATCCGAGATTGTTGCTGGAACCGCAATTCTTTTTTTGTTTAAGAGGGAGCTTTATATAGTTCATAATTCATAGTTCATATTGCATAGTTGTAACAGATTAAGGATTAATGAATAAGGATTAATGAATTAACTTGTCAACTCGTTACAAACTGTAACTTCCAAAATCAGCCCGATTTTTTGACGAAAAAAGTAAAAAATCTTGACAAACGGAATTTTAATTCTAGAGAAAGATTTTCCGTTTGGCACGAGGCTGAATGCTAAAAAGCGTTTAATTGTTAATCAATCGGCTTAAACTATGTAAACGAACATAAGGAACGA
>JAGAGD010000037.1 GCA_017627765.1 Prevotella sp.
AATTAAACGCTTTTTTGCATTTCGCCTCGTGCCAAACGGAAAATCCTTCTCTAGAATGAAAATTCCGTTTGTCAAGATTTTTTACTTTTTTCGTCAAGATTTTGGACTGATTTTGAAAGTTTCAGTTTGTAAGCAGTAATTGCTCTCCTAAGTTTAGGGGAGCTATCACGAAGTGACTGAGGAGTGTGTTTACACGATGCAACGATATCGTGGATTATGAAGTATGAAAGATTAATGATTAATGAATTAACTCGTCAGCTAAACGGCTATGAACTATGCATTATGCACTATGCACTGACACATAATCCTCACTCACACTTAAGCAGTGTTATTTATGGTTATTTTTTTAGACTGTTCTGATTGTTGCTTCAAAGTTATCCGTAAACTTTTTATTAGCTTTGCATCCGTTTTGCAGAAGTATGTCTGCTGCATAAAAAAATACTAATCAAAACACTTCTTTTAAAAGATATAGAATGTGATAACGAGATGATTTCTGCAGAAAGTTTTAACAGCTATGATGATTATAATGGCACGCAAGCTTTTCGAGCAAATCAAGACCAAAAACTTACTACAAAACAATTAAAAGATTATAAGTTATGCATGGATAGATACAATAAAGCAATTGAAATTTGTACGGCAAGGACAGGAGATGTTATGCTTGCAGGAATTGTCGCAACAGGATTAAGCGCTTCTGGTGGCCCAATAACTTTTTTATTTAGTGCAGGAGCTTCGATTTATGCAGTGCATACTACCCATAAATCTTGTTATAGAGATGCAAAAATAAGTGCCAACCACTGTCTTGAAGATAAAAATGTCCCCATAAAATTATAACGAAGAATATATAAAATTCAATAAAATAACATATATGGAAAAAATTATAGCAGGTTCAGTAATTATTATATGTGCCATTTTTTTTATTACATTAGAAATTAAGTTTTATAAGTTTAGGAGAAAGCCTAATGATGCGGACAAGAATTTCACTTGCACGCAACTTCTTTTACTAATCTTCACAGGAGTTGTATTTGATGCAGCTATTTTCTATTTAGTTGATGTAATAGGCTTTGACCGCGACATGGAGTTATGTGCCATCAATTCTCCAGAACGTCTTTTTAGCAGTTTGATATGTTATGTTTTAATACCACTAATTTTCACAATTGGTATTGTAAAGAGCTTTTGCAGGGCAAAAGGAATAAAATAAGGTCTTGCTGGTTTATATATTTCTATAATTCTGAGATAGTGCATTTTTATAATTGAAACTATTAACCAATGCAGAAATTTATCCACATAAAACAATAATATGACGATGTTAGACAGGTTCATAAGAAAGCTCATAGAAAATAATATAGATACATTTTTACGTTTTGCTTTCTATATAATGTTTATAATTTTCTTGCCATTTAGCAGCATAAAATGGTTTTATCTGATGATTGCTATGTCGGTAATTTCATTTTTGCTTACTATTGCGCATCTATATATAGACTATAAAAAGAACGATAAAACAAAAATAAAGTTTTGGCTGACTAATACAGATGTTGTAAATATTGCAGCTCATATATGTATTTATATATACCTACTAATTTCTCCAGCTGAGGAGTTGTATCACCAAGTATGAATATTTTGCTGATTCACTGAGAGAAAGAAAAAAGGACTAGGCTGATTAAATATTAAACAAAGAGTATTGAGCATGGAAAATAATAAAATTCAAAAGTATGTAAAGCAGATAAGCGGAACCGAACCTTTATTCGTGGGCTATATCGTTTACGGGTTGTTCAGGACAGAACTGGCTTTTTATATTCTTATGCTTCTTTTGTCGTTCACGATATTAGACCTGACAATAGAGTTAGGTATGTACGTCAAGAAGAACAAGACAATAAGAGGAGCCTTGTCGGGGTTTAAGTGGTTTTGTCTCACCGTGAGTCTGACTTCTTTTTGTGTTGGACTACTTACCCCTGCAGGAGTCTTACACAATTAAGATAAAGAGCGTATCTTTGCTGATGCGCTCTTTTTTATTTTTATATACAAACGCTCCCCCGTTAAAGTTAAAGTTTCCGTTCCCGTTAACGTTAAAGTTCCCGTTTTAATAAAGAAAGAATCCGTAAAAAAGGTATATTTATCAGTAAACGATATAAACGATGTTTGCTGAAATTGCCGTATCTTTGCAACCAGACTTAGTGAGACAGTTGAGCATAATTTTTTTTCTGCATCTGAACAAGCAAATGCGCAGACTGGAAAACAGGAGAGGCTCAAACGCTCACAAACTAAAAAAACTTAAAAACTCGAAAAACCGCTTATGGAAAAGATTGCATTAGGAACTTGGGCATGGGGGGCTGGAGCCTTCGGAGGAGATGCCGTTTTCGGTAGTAACACCGATGTAGAAAACCTGAAACCAGTATTTGAATCTGCAATGAAAGCAGGACTCAGTCTGTGGGACACAGCGACGGTCTACGGAATGGGAGAGTCTGAACGCATATTAGGCTCTTTTGCCAAGACCGTTGAACGCAGCAAGATTCAGATTTCAACTAAGTTCACACCGCAGATAGCCGAGATGTATGACAACTCTGTAGAGAAAATGGCTGAAGCCTCAATGGAGCGTATGGGGCTGGACTATATTGACATCTACTGGATTCATAATCCGATGGATGTGGAGCGATGGACCAAAGGGCTAATCCCGCTGCTGAAATCGGGCAAGGTGAAACGCGTTGGCGTCAGCAACCACAACATCGACGAGATTAAGCGTGCCAATGAGATTCTTGCTGAGGCAGGTTTCAAGGTTAGTGCCGTACAAAACCACTTCTCGCTGCTCTATCGTTCAAGTGAAAAGGGCGGTGTGCTCGACTATTGCAGGCAAAACGGAATACAGTTCTGGGCTTACATGGTGCTGGAGCAGGGCGCACTCTCAGGCAAATATAATAAGGAGAATCCTCTGCCAGCAGAGAGCGACAGGGGCAAGAGATATAATCCTGTGCTTGACAAACTCGCTGCACTGACTGACGAGATGAAACGCATTGGCGAAAACCATGGGGCTTCATGCTCGCAGGTCGGAGTTGCATGGGCAATAGCAAAGGGTGCCATGCCTATCATTGGTGCCACTAAGGAGCGTCATGTGATAGAGGCTGCCGAAGCGGCAAAGATTAAACTCTCTGATGAAGAAGTAAGCCGACTTCAGCGGTTAGCCGATGCTGCCAACGTTGATACTCGAGGCGACTGGGAACACTCTATGGAATGAGGCAATGAGAAAAAGATTGTTGATTTGCTTGTTATTTCTTTCGGCAACGGCTTTGGCTCAAGAGGTGATTGATGTGCATAGCCACATCATCACTCCTGAGTTTCTCTCGTCGCTCGAAGGCGAAGGCAGACTGATGGACGAAGGTTTCCCCCTGCCAAAATATGATTCAGACTCTCATCTGAGGTGGATGGACGAGTCTGGGGTGAAGACTTCTGTGCTGACGCTGGCTGCCCCGCAGCCTTCTTCGGCAAAAGCAGTAAGAATGGCAAACGATGCCGCAGCACAACTGAAGCGTAAGCACTCTGACAGACTTATGTTTTGTGCTGCACTGCCTTTGCCTGATGTAGAGGCAGCCATAGCAGAGGCTGTATATGCGCTCGACAGCCTTAATGCCGACGGAATAAAGTTGGCTACCAATGCGATGGGACAATATCTCGGTGAGCCAGAACTTGACACGCTCTTCTCTGTGCTGAACGAAAGAAAGGCGGTGGTAATACTCCATCCACATCGTCCAGAACCAGTCAACCAGTCGGTAATGCAGCAGACTCCTCTCGCCATGCAGGAATATCTTTCGGAGACAACTCGTGCCATTTCAAACATGATTTCGCGCAACGTGATGGCTCGCTATCCCGATGTTAAGATTGTCGTGCCTCACTGCGGAGCATATCTGCCCTTGTCGGTTCCGAGAATGAAGTCGCTCACTCCTGTGATGCAGGCTAACAAGATGGTTGGCGAAATAGACTGGCAGGCAAATCTTGCCTCGCTCTATTATGACCTTGCTGGTGCTCACTCGCCTGAAGTAATACGCATGCTGCTCACCATTACTACACCCGACCATCTGCTCTATGGCTCAGACTATCCTTATGTTGCTCCGCAGATGCTCACCCAGAGTCTTGCAAGAATGAAGCAATATCTTGCTGATGAGCCAGACCTTGCTCCAATGCGTGAGATGATACTGCATGAAAATGCTGAAAAACTGTTCGGAAAATAGAGTGTGAGCGTGTGAGGTGAAGTTAGCAGACACTGTAGTTTAATAATCGTATAACATTCAACATAAGTAAGTTGAATTAGTAAACTAATAAATAAGAAAGGAATGAAAATGGAATATATAAAACTTGGAAATTCAGAACTTGAGGTGTCGCGCATCTGTCTTGGATGTATGGGCTTCGGCGATTCAAGCATTGGTCAGCACTCATGGACTATTGACGAAGAGCATACGCGCGAGATCATCAGCCGTTCACTCGAACTTGGAGTTAACTTCTTTGACACTGCAATAGCCTATCAACTTGGAACGTCAGAGCAATTCGTAGGAAGGGCTCTGCGCGACATGGCTAAACGGACTGACGTGGTGGTGGCAACAAAGTTTCTTCCAAGAACAGAGAATGATATAAAGGCAGGCATAGATGGCCGTCAGCATGTGTTAAACTCTATCAATAAAAGCCTTGAGCATCTTGGAATGGACTATGTGGATTTATACATCTATCATATATGGGACTATAACACTCCGGCAGAGGAAATACTTGAAGGAATGAATGAGGCAGTCAGGAGCGGCAAGGCGCGCTATATTGGAATTGCTAATGCCTACGCTTATCAGTTGGCAAAGATGAACGCTCTTGCTGAAAAGCACGGGTGGGCTAAGTTTGTCTCTGTGCAGAATCATTATAATCTGATAATGAGAGAGGAAGAAAGAGAAATGTTCAAGTTGTGCCGTGAGGATAATATAGCAATGACTCCCTACAGCGCACTGGCTTCAGGAAAACTTGCCAAGCGACCTGGCGAAACATCGAAGCGACAGGCTGAAGACTCGTTCATGCACTTCAAGTATGATGCTACAGCCCAGCAGGACAGTATCATCGTTGACCGTGTAGTTGAGTTGGCAGACCGCTATGGTGTTGAGATGACTCAGATTTCTTTGGCTTGGCTGTTGACAAAGGTTGAATCGCCTATTGTCGGAGCAACCAAACTGCATCACATAGAAGGTGCTGTAAAGGCGCTTGATGTTCACTTGACAGACGAAGACATTCGCTATCTTGAAGAACCTTACACTCCTCATAGCCTCTCTGGTGTTATGGCTGTAAACAAGCCAAAGATGGAGGAAAAGCCTGTGTGGGCAGCAAATTAGTGCATAGTTATGCTGGATTAATGATTAAGGATTAATGATTAAAGAATTAATGATTAGCGTTAAGGTTCCAGTTAACGTTCCCGTTAATGTTCCCGTTCCGTTATCGTTCCCGTTAGCATTAATCCTTATTCTTTAATCCTTAATCCTAAATATGAATTACTTAAAGTATTCTTTCAACTGGGCGGCGAGGGCGGCAAGCCGCTCTGGCTTACCGTTGCCGTAGCGTTGCCAAATCTCGTCACAGGTGTCGAAGAGAGGATTGTAAGGCATGGAGTCGCGCTGCAAGTAAGGGTCGCAGAACTGATATACATTCATCACTTCCACCACCGTGTCGCTGCTAATCTTCATCATCTTGGCAAGTTCTTGCACTTCTGGCGTGTCGCTGACCATCGTGTTTGGCGTCAGACGGAAGTATAAGTCAAGTATCATTATCAGCATTAGCGGTGTCAGTTCAGGTCGCTCGGCAATAGGACGGAAGTCCAACTCCCAGCTTTCCGACACTTCTACGCCTTCGTAGAACGACTCAGGGTTGCCAAAACCATTCATCTTCCTAAGCAGTTCCACCTCCTTTTTCAGTTTCTTAGGGCTTTTGCCATATTTGTCCCAGAGGTGTTCCATCAGCGGAGTGTCAATCTGTCGCAGTCTGAACATCTGCTGATAGAGTGCTTGCGGGGGTATGTGCAGCTCAAGACTGAGTCCTACCATATCGCGCGAGTACATCGGTTTAACGCCTTGCGGACGCTTTAAGTATATCTGCATCAGCAGCAACCAGTATTCATCTTGCCATTTTCTCATAGTTCATTCCTTCTTAGTAGCGGTTGTTTCTTGTCTTAATACGTAAACGAACTGCCCCCCAGAAATTCGCGCAGCAGAGATGTTGGCGGCAGCTGCTTGTCGGTGAGCGGTGTGAAATAGCGCAGGAACTTCAGCAGCCGGTGAGCTTCAGAGAACTCATCGCAGTTTTCTGGCACTTGCTCCAGCAGCGGTATTGCCTGTTGGCGTATTACAGCCAGTTCGTAGAGCATTGCCGTATTGAACATTACGTCGGCATTCTCCTGATATGGGAAAATCCACTTCTGCTCTCCTTTTCTCACGCTTGGCCATCGGCGTATGGTCTCCCTTGCATCCACTCCACGATATTTGTTGTCGCGGATGATGCGTCTTAGCAGTCGGTTGTCGGTCGTAGGGATGTAGTTATGACGGTCGAGCAGGATTGTAGTGAGTGCAGAAGCATAGACGCGGAACTTCTGTTCTTCTGGTATTTGAGCCGTCAGTTCGGGGTTGAGAGCATGTATTCCTTCAACGACAAGAATATCGTTTGGCTTCATTCTGAGTTTCTTTCCGCTCATTTCGCTCTTTCCCGTCATGAAGTTATAGCGTGGCAGTTCCACCTCTTCGCCTTTGAAGAGAGCCTTAAACTGCCTGTTTATCAGAGGAATGTTGAGCGAATGCAGATGCTCATAGTCGTAGTCTCCTTTCTCGTCGCGCGGGGTAAGTTCGCGGTCTACAAAGTAGTCGTCGAGCGATATGCCTATAGGCCGTATGCCATTGCAGATGAGTTGCACCGACAGTCGCTTGCAGGTAGTTGTCTTTCCGCTTGACGACGGTCCTGCTATCAGCACCATCTTAACGTTTCTGCTTGCAATCTCTTCGGCTATTCTGGCTATGTTTTTCTCCTGAAGAGCCTCCGAAACGTTAACAATGTCAATGGCGTTGCCTTCAGCCACAGCCTCGTTGAAATCGCCTACGGTGTTCATTCCTATGATGTCCTGACGTCTGTGATGTTCCTTGAAGACGTCAAACATCTTGTCTTGGCGTATGGCTTCGCCGAGCACCGACGGATTGTCAATAGAAGGAATGCGCAGCAGCAGGCCTTCGAAATAATGTTCTAGTCCGAAAAGATGGATCTGCGACGTGTTGGTCAGCATAGCACCGTAGTAGTAGTCGGGATAGTCGCCGATGGTATAATAAGTGGTATAGAGTGTTCCTATGCTCTTAAGCAGTTTCACTTTCGACACAGAACCGCGCTTGCTGAATGTCTCTATCGCCTCTTCTGTGGTGCAATGATGATGGTGTATAGGCAGTTTTTCGGCAATAATCTGCTCCATGCGCTCGCGAATCCTTGTTGCATCGTCTTGCGTAACCTCTCTGCCTATGTTGAGTTGGCAGAAATATCCGTTAGAGACTGGTATGTTTATGGTGACGTGAGCATTGTCGTAGATGTCGTGAACAGCCTTGCAGAGAATGAAGAAGAGCGACCGTGTATAAGTGCGATGACCCGAAGCAGACGTGAGGTCGAGAAACTCCACGTCGCGGTCGTTGTAGCATCGGTAGTGCATACCTTCAACACGGTTGTTTACTTTAGCACAAATAGGACCGAACTCCATATTGAGTCCCGACTCGTTATATACATCTTCAAGCGAGCATCCGCCCTCAACGGTGATAATCTTTCCCGTATTACGGCAGCGTATTTTTATAGGATTTCTCATAAACTTATGGTCTTTAGAATAGAATATTGTTAGTTCAATGCTGTTGAGTTTTAGTGTTCTCAATAGCCTTATCTGATTAGTGTTTGCAAATTTACTTCTTTTTTATGAAATAGTGAAATAAAAGAAGAAAATAAATGAGACTGTTATAGTGCATAATGCATAGTCTTTGTTAGTGCATAGTGCATATTGCATAGTTCATAGTCTTTGACAGTTCATAGTTGTGCTGGGTTAATAATTAAGCTTGCTAACTGCCTGCTTACAAACTGTAACTTTCAAAATCAGTCTGATTTTTTGACGAAAAAAGTAAAAAATCTTGACAAACGGAATTCTGATTCTAGAGAAAGATTTTCCGCTTGGCACGAGGCTGAATGCAAAAATGTGTTTAATTGTTAATCAATCGGCTTAAACTATGTAAACAAACATAAGGAATGAAAAAGTGAAAGGTGTCCTTTCGCGATGCGAAACGTGGCATATCGCACTGCGATATGTGGCATATTGCAGTGCCAAAGGTGCCCTTTCACACTGCGAAAGATGCCCTTTGACTTTTTTAACACTTACGAATTATGTAACGAAA